>JAAZAA010000119.1 GCA_012514535.1 Myxococcales bacterium
ACTGCCCTGAAGGGCTGCCCTGAAGGGCTCCCGTGAGGTGCTGCCCCGAGATGTTGCCCGGAGGGGCGACGTCGCTGGGGAGCGCCGTCCACCCGTGAGCGGTCGTAGAGCGTGGCGGTGGCCCGATGAGGTGTCCGTGGGCGCCGCGCGGTCCGATGAGCCCTCGCAGGCTTTCGACGGTTGGCCCCGTGGGCCCCTCTTTGGCGCTCCACTCCTGCGCGGCGATTGAGCCTGCGCGTTGCTCGACGAGGCGCTTCGTCGCGCCGTCGCGACCGGGATCCGAGCGGCGGCGTCCTTGTGATGCGGGGGCCGTCCGCGATGGTGCGGCGCCCGTGGACTCGCCTCTGCATCGACGCGCGAAGCACCCCCAACCGCGACTCCGCGGAGGTCGCGGACGCTTCAGCGACACCTCGTCCTCGCCAGGACGTTCGTCGTGCAGCCGTGGCGCACCGTCCTCGGCGCCGAACGAGTCACCCCACCGGGGCCTGCTTCGACGGTGCTGACGGGGCGGAGCGAACGCCGTCGGGTGCCTCCCCCGCGCGGTGCGAAGTGGTAGGACCATCGGCCCTTTCGACGCGAAGGGCGTTGCGCCCCATCCCCCCGGTTACGCGCGAACATCGCTACGCGGACACGCCCCCTCGAAAGCGTCGGGGACCCATATCGTGCCGCTTTCCTCGGGCGTTCAGCAGGGGACGTCGCTCGAGTCGACCTGCTTGGGCTGCCCTGTGGAGGGGGCGACGAGGCCGGCACTCTTCTTGTATGACTGGTGTGAAACTTTTAGGCAGACTGAACATGAGCCATCTCAGCAACGCACAAGTCAGCCCGGTCTCGCGCCCGGTTCCTTCGAGCGCGGGCCCGACGAACCCCGGTCTCACCATCGCCCGGACCGCCAAGGCCCCGGCGACCGGAGCTCCGGCCAGCGTCCCCGTTGCTGATACCCCGTCGGTCCGCCCGGAGACGCGGGCAGGTCACCCGGCGACGGGCGCCCCGGGACCTGACGCTCGTCAGGGAACCTCCGCGCGGATGAACGGAGGAGGGACCCTCGGGGGAATCGTCGGGGTAGAGAACGAGACGGAGACGCCCGAGGTGGTCGCCCAGACGATCTACCGGCAGCTCCGTCAGGCAGGTTACTCCGAGCAGCAGGTCATCGCGCTGGCGGGCGAGCTGCTGTCCCTCGTGACGGCAGACGTACGGAACCAAAACCCGGGCTGAGCCCACGACGTGAGCTGACGTCTCGCGGGCGAGCTCGTCGGCGGTCCTTCGAGCAGCGGAGGAGCGGGCCATCGGGAGACGGCCCGCGCGCGGTGGCGCCACGGCATCCGCGGGCAACGGTGGGTTGGGGCGGCTCCCGATGGGCTACCGAGTCGCTACCGCCGGGGACGCCGGCGGACCCCGATGCACCGACTCATTCATCCATGAACCGGGAATTTCGGTTCATCTTTCTCGTACGAAGATCTTTGCTTTGGGTGTGGATGTGAGCGCGGACGAGCGCCGATTGACACGAGGGGCGACCCCTGGGAAACGTAGGGTCTGACCGTCGTGATGCCGGAGTCGTCCCAGCAGGAGAGCCCCGTTTACACCGTCATTGTCAGTGAGAAGGGCGGTCACGAGCGGCGCGAGGTGTTCCGTTCCGGAGAGGTGACGGTCGGACGGGTGCACGGCAACGACCTCGTGCTGCCGCGCGGCAACGTCTCGAAGCGGCACGCGCGGGTGCTCTACCGTGAGGGGCGCTTCATCGTCACCGACCTGAACAGCACCAACGGCACCTACGTCAACCGGCGGCGGATCGCCCAGGCGACGATCGTCCGGGAAGAAGACAAGATCTACATCGGCGACTTCGTGCTGCGCGTCGAACCCGGCGCGCACGAGGCGGTGGCGGAGGGGCGGGGGACCCAGCCCGATCGGGAGCCGAACGAGGGCCGGATCAGCAGCATCGACTGGGATCGTCCCTCGAGCTTCGACAGCCAGCGCGTCTCCTCGGGTCCGCCGGCCCGAGCCAGTGTCTCCGAGGCGCCGGCGGCGGATCGGGTCTCCACGGTCGGCCAAGGCCCCGACGAGCACATGGCGCCGCACCTGCACGCGGTCGCGGAGGTGATCCGCGCCGTCAGCGGCGCGTTGGGGGACATCCCCGTCGCCTGGTCGGAGGACGTGCGGCAGCGGGTGAACGCGATCGTCAACGAAGCAGCCGACGATCTGATGCTCCGCGGGGCGGTCCCCGCCGGGACGTCTCTGGAGGCGATCGTCACCCAGGCGCGGGGCGAGCTGTTCGAGTTGGGGCCCCTCGACGAGCTGCTCGATGACCCGGCGGTCACGACCATCTCCGTCTCCCGATACGACGACGTCGCGGCGCGCCGCGACGATCGGCTCGTGCGCGTCTCGCCCGGCTTTTCGTCGCCTGCCTCCCTCGAGCTCGCGGTGCGCCGCTTGTGCGCTCGCGGGGGCGCGCCGGTGCGCCAAGGGGAGGCGCTGGTCGAGCGACGTCTCCCGCAGGGGACCCTGTCGGCGCTGCTCGGCGCGGTCACCTCGAGTGGGCCCTTGCTCGTGCTGCGTCGCCCTCGTCGGGTCGCTGGGTCCCTCGATGCCCTGGTGCGCCGCGGAACCGTGTCCCGCGCGATGGCCACGTTCCTGAATTACTGCGTCTCCTGCCGCATCAACATCCTCGTCGTCGGGGCCGCCGACGACGGCGCCTCCACCGTGATGAGCGCCCTGTGTGGTGCCGCGTCGCGGGAGCGCATCGTGACCCTCGCGGAGGACGATGACTTCGCTCCGGAGGCAGCCACCCGACTCTCCCTGAGCGGGGAGGTCGATGCCAGCCGCGCCCTCCAGATAGCGGCCGCCATCCCGGAGGGGCGCCTCGCCCTGCAGCTCTCGAGTCCGGCCATCGCCCTGGCTGCCCTCGAAGCGATGGGGCACGGGGCGAGCGGCGTGCTCGCGTCCCTGGCGTCATCGGATCTGCGCCGCGCGCTCATCCGCTTGCCCGCGGACATCTGCGCGCTGCGGCCGGGGATGAGCCTGCAGGCGGCCAGCGCGTGGGTGCAGGGCTCCTTCGACGTGCTCGTCGAGGTCGCTCGCTTGCGCGATGGCCGACCGCGCACCCTGCGGGTCGCGGAGGTGGGCTACAGCGACCAATCGGCGCCCGTGCTCCACGACATCTTCCGCTTCAACGTGCAGCGCGTCGCGGTGGGCGGGAGCGTCGAGGGGAGCTTCGGACCCACCGGGTACGTGCCGCGCGTGGCCGCCCAGCTCCAGGCCCTCGGCGCGAACGTCGAGAGCTCCATGTTCAGCCGTCCGCCGTCCCGCTGATGGCGCACGGCGGCGCCCGGAGTCGCGTCGCGCCAACGAGGGGGTCGCGCGACCCCGCGGCGCCTGCGCCGGTGAGAGCCTCCCGTCAGCTAGTCGGAGACGATCGAGCGCGACGGCCGCGCCCGCACCTGAGCCATCGGGAATGGCTGCTCCTCAAACGGTGGCTTCTTGGCGGATGCGCGCCATCTGTCGCCCGATCTTGCGACGAGCGATCGCGCCCACCTTGTCGATCATCAGCACGCCGTTGATGTGGTCGTTCTCGTGCTGGATGGCGACCGCGAGCAGCCCGGTTGCGTGCAGCTCGAACGGCTCGCCGTTGGCGTCGAGGGCGCGCACACGTACGGACTCGGCCCGCTTGATGTCCTCGCGTGCACCAGGGAAGGAGAGGCACCCCTCGCTGAAGGTCTGGGTGCCGTCGGTCTCGAGGATCTCGGGGTTGATGAACACCTTGAGATCGCTCGGCTCGTCTTCTCCCGCGATGTCGATCACGAAGATGCGCTTGAGCACCCCGATCTGGTTGGCTGCGAGGCCCACGCCCTCCGCGGCGTACATGGTTTCGGCCATGTCCTCGACGAGCTGTCGGATTTCGTCGTTCACCTCGGCGACGGGCTCGGCCGGGGTGCGAAGGCGCTCATCGGGGTACGTCAGGATCTCGCGCAGTGCCATTCTCGGGACCAATTTATCACGTGGTCGGGCCCGGGCAACCGACGCCGGTGGGCCGTCGCACGAGCAGGGAATTGGGGGAACGGGCCGTGGGCGGGGCAGGCCGTGGGGGTCAGTCGTCGGTCCGCGCCACGTCGGGGCGCTTCGGCGGGTAAATCAGCTTCCCGGTGACGTAGGCGTCGTCTCCGTAGAGCTCCCAGCGCGGAGCGGCGATCCGCGGCGCCTCCGCGGGAGATTCTGGACCAGCCCAATCGACCGCGCCGGGGCGCCCCCGAGGTCCGAGGAGGATCGGCGCGATGAAGGCGTGGAGTTGATCGACGAGCTGGTTGGCCAGGAGGCTCCCCGCGAGCTCGGCGCCGCCCTCACAGAGCACGCTGACCACCTCGCGCTTGGCGAGCTCGTGCATCGCCGCGCGCATGTCACAGCGCCCCTCTGCGGTGGCGGCGACGCGGATGACGCTGATCTGAGCCGCCTCCAGGGCCGCGGCCGCTTCGGGGGAGGCCGTCGGCGTCGTCAGGATGCAGGTCGGGATCTCGTTGGCGGTCTGCACGATGCGCCGATCCAGCGTCATGCGCAGCTTGCTGTCGACGATGATCCGGACCGGGTTGCGGCCGTGCGCTTGCCTCACCGTGAGCAACGGGTCGTCGGTGATGACCGTGTTGATGCCGATCATCACGGCGTCGTGCTTGGCGCGTAGGTCGTGCCCGCAGCCGCGGGACTCGGTGCCCGTGATCCACTTGGAGGCGCCGGTCCGCGTGGCGATGCGCCCGTCGAGGGACAACGCCAGCTTGAGGGAGAGAAAGCTGCTCGACCGGGTGATGTACTTCACCCAGGGCTCGATGAGGAGGCGTGCCCGGTCCTCGAGCACGCCGACGTCGACCTGGATCCCGGCGGCGCGCAGGCGCTCGATGCCGCCGCCCTTCACGTGGGGGTTGGGGTCCGGGCAGCCGATCACCACGCGCGCCAGACCCGCGTTGAGCAGGGTGTCCACGCAGGGCGGCGTCCGCCCCTCGTGGTTGCATGGCTCGAGGGTGATGTACGCCGTAGCGCCCCGGGCGCGCTCACCCGCCGCTCGGATGGCGACGATCTCCGCGTGATCCCGGCCGACGGCCTCGTGGTGTCCCTCGCCGACGATCTCGCGTCCCTGGGCGATCACGCACCCGACGTGAGGATTCGGTGAGGGATCACCGAGCTCCGCGAGCTCGATAGCGCGGGACATCAGTTCGCGGTCGATATCCACCACGCCGCCAACCTACTCCTCTGGGCGAGCCCGAACAAGGCTTCCCATCTCACGCATGAACTCGTCGATGTCTCGGAAAGACTTGTAGACGCTCGCGAAACGCACGTAGGCGACGTCGTCGAGCTCCTTCAAGCGCGTCATCACCCGCTCCCCAATGGTGTGGGTGCTGACCTCCTTGTCGCCCAACAGCGCTAGCTCACGCTCGATGTCGTCCGCCGTCTCCTCGAGACGGTCCGCCGAGACCGGCCGCTTGTTGCAGGCGATTTGCAAGCTGCGCAGCACCTTCTGCCGATCGAAGGGCTCGCGATCGCCGTCCTTCTTCACCACCGTAGGCAGGGTGTGCTCGACGCGCTCGTAGGTGGTGAAGCGGCGCTTGCAGACGTCGCACTCGCGGCGACGCCAGGTGACCGTTCCCGCTCCGGCGAGGCGTGAGTCGATCACGCGGCTATCCATGCCCTTGCAGAAGGGACACTGCATCGTGCTACCGCCCTCGCGAGTGTCGCATCTCAGTCTTCGTAGCGGGAGAAGACGAGCGTCGCGTTGGTGCCGCCGAAGCCGAAGGAGTTCGACATGACGTGATCGAGCCGGCGCTCGCGCGCCTGGTGAGGCACGCAGTCGAGCGGGCACTCGGGGTCCTGCCGATCGAGGTTGATGGTCGGAGGCACCACGCCCGTCTGCAGCGCCTGGATGCACACCGCCGACTCGACCGCGCCCGCTGCTCCCAGCAGGTGCCCCATCATCGATTTGGTCGAGCTCACCCAGAGGGCGTGGCTCGTGGCGTGCTCGCCGAAGACCTGCACCACCGCGCGCGCCTCCTCGATGTCCCCGGGGGGCGTCGAGGTGCCGTGGGCGTTGATGTAGCCGATCTGCGACGGGTTCAACTTGGCGTCGCGCAGGGCGCCCTGCATGGAGCGCACCGCGCCGTGTCCGTTCGGCGCCGGCTTGGTGATGTGGTGGGCATCGCTCGTGGCCGCGTAGCCGGTGATTTCGGCCAAGATCTTGGCGCCGCGACGCTTGGCGCGGGTCAAGGTCTCCAGCACGAGGGTGCCGGCGCCTTCCCCGCAGACGAAACCGTCTCGATCGACGTCCCAGGGACGGCTGGCGCGCGTCGGGTCGTCGTTGCGGCGGCTCAAGGCGAACATCGCGCTGAAGCCCGCGATACCGATCGGCGAGATCGTGGCCTCCGCGCCTCCGGCGATCATGACGTCGGCGCGCCCCGTCTGGAGCCACCCCACGGCCTCGCCGATGGCGTGAGCGCTCGATGAGCACGCGCTGGTGTGCGCGAGGGTGGGGCCGCGGAAGCCGTGGTGAATCGACACCTGCCCCGAGGCCATGTTGGCGATCAGGGAGGGAATGAAGTAGGGGCTGACGCGCCCGGGCCCCTTCTGATCGAGGGTCAACGTGCAGCGCTCGAGGTTCTCGAGCCCGCCGAGACCCACGCCGATGAACACGCCCGTGCGGTCGCGCTCGCTCTCCGTGAGGTCGAGCTGCGCTTGATCCAAGGCCATCTGCGTGGCCGCCATGGAGAAGGGGATGAAGCGAGAGACCTCCTTCAGCTTCTTCTTCTCCATGTACTGGGAAGGCTCGAAGTTCTTGACCTCCGCCGCGATCCGCGTCGCGTAGCGCTCGTCGGCCTCGAACAGCGTGATCGGAGCGACGCCACTCTTGCCCTCGACCAGAGCCGCCCAGGTCTCCTCCGTGCCGATCCCTACCGGAGTGACCAGTCCAATACCCGTGACGACGACGCGCTCCATGGAATTCGGCTCCGTTCGTGCTTCGTGGTGATGGATCGAGGTGGAGTCGAGCGGGCCGCGCGGCGCGGAAGACGGAGTACCCCGAGGGGGGTGCGGCTTCCTCGCGCGTCGGCCCGCCCGAGAGGGGACTCAGCTGTTGGCGTTCTTGTTGATGTAGTCGACAGCGTCCTGAACGGTGCGGATCTTCTCCGTATCCTCGTCGGGGATGTCGATCTCGAAAGCTTCCTCGAAGGCGAGCACGAGCTCGACCAAGCCGAGTGAGTCCGCACCGAGATCGTCGATGAACGACGACTCCGGCTTGATGTCCTTCTCGTCGACATCGAGCTGTTCTTTGATGATGCGCTTGACCTCGGCCAATACGTCGCGACCCTCTGACATTGTTGCCTCCAGAGCCCCATACGAGCGGGCCCGTTGACTGTTCTTCTATCCCAACCAGAGAGCCCCGGAGGGCTCACATGTACATGCCACCGTTCACGCGGAGCGCCTGTCCGGTGATGTATCCGGCCTCTTCGGAGGCCAAAAAGGCGATCGTCGCCGCCACCTCGGCGGCCTGCCCCGGGCGCCCCATGGGGACCCCCTGGAGCATCGCGGCGCGCTGCTCCTCGTTGAGCGCCGCGGTCATGTCCGTCTCGATGTACCCGGGGGTCACCGCGTTGACGGTGACGTTGCGCGACGCGTACTCGCGGGCGAGGCTCTTCGCCACGCCGAGCAGGGCCGCCTTCGAGGCCGCGTAGGCCGTCTGTCCCGCGTTCCCCGTCTCGCCGACCACGCTCGAGAGGAAGATCACGCGGCCCCAGCGCTGGCGCATCATCACCTTGAGCGCCGCGCGGGCGCAGGCGATGGAGCCCTTGAGGTTCACGGCCAAGGTGCGGTCCAGGTCCTCCTCCTTGAGGCGGAGCATCAGACCGTCGATGGAGATGCCCGCGCTGGAGACCAGGATGTCGATGCGACCGAGGCGCTTGGCCACGTCCGCGAGGGCGGCCTCGCAGGCGCCGTAGTCGGCGACGTCGAACTGGCAGAGCTCGGCTCGCCCGCCGGCGGCTTCGATCTCCTGGGCCGTAGCGCGGGCAGCTTCCTCACCGCGGACGTAGCCGATGACCACGTGGGCGCCCTGGGCCGCGAGGGCCAGAGCAGCGGCGCGGCCGATGCCTCGAGAGCCGCCCGTGACGACTGCTATCTTTCCGCTCAGTTCGAACATCCCGTGATCCTCAATCGCTCTTGCACGAAGCCTCCCCCCCCGGGCGGCCGTGTTTAGCCATCGACCGCGCCGAAAGAAAGGAAAAAGCGACCCTTGGGCGCGTGCGATGGGGAGTGGTTTTACCAGTTTGGGTCTCCGCCCGGAGCGCGCCGGGGGAAGAAGGTCACGACGCAGCGGCCTCGGCCTGGCCCGACGCCGTGAGGGCGAGCCCTCGGGCGTCCTGCAGCTGCTGGGGCTCGCCGACGCTCACGACGGTGATGCTCTTGGCGATTCGCTTCACCAGCCCAGCGAGCACCTTGCCCGGCCCGAGCTCGAGGGCGCCGGTGACGCCGGCCTCTGCGAGGGCCGTGATGCTCCGATCCCAGAGCACCGGCGAGTCGACCTGGCGGACCAGGAGCTCCGGCACCCGCTCGGCGGCCGCGTTCGCCCGGGCTTCGACGTTGGATACGACGGGGATCTCGAAGGGGTGGACCGTGACGCTCTGGAGGGCCTGCTCCACCGCGCGGGCGGCGGGCTCCATCAGGGCGCAGTGGAAGGGGGCGCTCACCTTGAGGGGAATCGCCTTCAGGCTCTTCGACTTCGCCAGGGCGACGGCACGCTCCACGGCGGGGGCCGTCCCGGCGATCACGATCTGCCCGGGGGCGTTGAAGTTGGCGGGCTGCAGCACGTCGCCCTCGCTGGCTTCCTCACACAGGGACCGGACGGCCTCCTCGTCGCCTCCCATGATGGCGGCCATCGCGCCACGCCCCGCGGGCACCGCCTGTTGCATGGCCTCGCCGCGCACGTGCACCGTGCGCACGGCGTCCTCCAAGGACAGGGCGCCGACGGCGACCAGGGCGCTGTACTCACCGAGGGAGTGCCCGGCGGCAAAGGCGGGCGGCGGGAGGTCCGGATACGCCTCGCGCAGGGCCTCGAGGGCAGCGACGCTCGTCGTCACGATGGCGGGCTGCGTGTTCTTCGTGAGGATCAGCTCCTCGTCGGGGCCCTCGAAGCAGAGCTTGGAGAGGGACCAGCCCAGCGCGGCGTCGGCGCGCTCGAACACGCGGCGCGCGGCGGCGCTGGCTTCACAGAGTGCCTTGCCCATACCGACGGCCTGAGCACCCTGCCCGGGAAACAACCATGCGTAGCTCATCGTACCCTACTCATCGTTCCGTGCTGACCGCTGCCGCTCGTCACGTCGTCGGAGCACTCGCCCCCGGCGCGCCGCGGATTTCAGGCTCGCCGTTCGACGGGCAAATGCATCGACGCGCTGCACTCCCTCCAGCCGGAGCCAGTAAGCTCCAGCCGGAGCCGGTAAGCGCAGCGCGTAACGACGACGAGAGGACTCAGCTCTCGCCCTGACTCTGTCCGATGACCTGACGACCATCATAGTGCCCGCACGAAGGGCACACGCGGTGGGGGATCATCGGCGCGGAGCAATTCGGACAGGGCGAGATGTTGGGGCGGCTCACCTTGTCGTGCTGGGACCTGCGCATGTCGCGCCTGCTGCTGGTTTTACGTCGCTTGGGTACGGCCACGGGGGCTACTCCTTCTTTTCGAGGCGGGCTTTCAGCTCGGCGAGGGGGGACAGCCTCGGATCCACGGGCTTCTCCCCGTCGAGCTGGGTCGCCCCGGCACCGTTGCCGCGGGCGCCGCTGGGCCCTGCGTCCGAGGGTCCTGCGTCCGAGACCCCTGGCGAGGCCCCTGGTTCCGAAGGGAGCGCAGAGCTAGCCCGTGCCGCGTCCGAACGCAAGTCCTCGCGCAGCGGGAACATCGGGAACTCCAAAACGATGAATTCGCGAATGAATCCATCGAGATGCAGGTAGTCCCCCGCGTAGGTGTCCAGCGCGGCGGCCTCGTCCGTGAGCTCCGGGTCCTCCGACCAGTCGCCGCCGCGGCGCTTGCCCTTCTTCGAGGTGGCCGAGATCCCCTCGGCGGCCTTCCCGGATTTGCCGCGCTCGCGTCCTGCGGGACCTTTGCCTGCCTGGCGATCCCTGCTCGCGTTGCGCGCGTCGGGGGAGAACTTGTCGCGCTGAGTCGTGTCGCGCTGGGTGCGTCCTCGAGCGGGTCCCTCGGAGCGTCCACGCCCCTGGGTCGGCTCCTCCGCGCTCGGCTCCAGCAGCAGGAAAACCTCGGGCTCGAGTTCGTAGTGCGCGGGATCCAAGGTCCGGGCGCAAGGGAGGGTGATGCGGGCGCGGACGTGGCCGCGGACCAAGATCTGCCGGCCGTTCTTCGACACGGTCAGGTCGAGCTCGCCGGCGGTCTCGCTGCCCGTGGACGCCCACGGTTCCCCGTCGGTGTCCGCCAAGGCGCGCGCGAGCCACTCCGTGCCGATGGGCTGACGCAGGTGCCGGGGGCCGACGTCGAGGTCGGCGATACGTACGACGAAGTCCTCTGTGCTCACTGCGTGAACCTACCCCTGGTGTCGTCGTCCGGCAAAGGGCGCGTGACGCTCACTTCTGCCGCTCGATGGTGACGCGCTCGATGCGCGGCGGGTCGACGGCGCGGTCGCCTCGGGTCTTCACGCTGGCGATCTTCTCGATGGTCTCGGGAGGAGAGCACTTGCCGAAGATCGTGTAGCCGCCATCCAGGTGGGGTGCGGCGCCGTCGAGGATGAAGAACTGCATGCCGTTCGTGTTGGGACCGCGGTTCGCCATGCAGAGCAGGCCGCGCTCGTCATGGGCGGCGCCGGGCCAAATTTCGTCGGGGATGACGTAGCCCGGCTCCCCGGCGCCGGTCCCCTTCGGATCGCCGCCCTGGATCATGAAGCCTTTGATGATGCGGTGGAACGTCGTCCCGTCGTAGCCGGGCTTCTTCTCCCACTGACCGCTGGCGCCCTTGAACGGACGCAGGCCGCGCGCCAGCCCGACGAAGTTGGCGACGGTGATCGGGGCCTTGTCCTCGTAGAGCTCGCAGCTCAGAGAACCCAGTGAGGTCTTGATGAGAGCGACGAGCTTGCCCTCCCCAGGCAATCCCTCGAGGGCGTCTTCCAGCGTGAACTTTCCCTGCAAGGGATCGTCCGGGCTCACGGGCACCTTCGCCACGGGGCGCGTTCCGGAAGCGCCCTGGGGCGCCGGCTTTTCCGCCGGCTTCGTTGCGGAGTTCGCGCCGCGCACCTCTCGTGGCTCGGGTTCCGGGGGGACGGGCTGCTCACAGGCGGGCAGCGCGAGGAGCGCTCCTGCGAGCCCCCAGAGCAGGGGCGCGGCGCCGCGGCGCGAAGACCCGGCGCGGGCGGGCGCAGGAGCCATTCCCTGGAGAGGAGGATTCTTCGGGCGAGGGCAGGAAGGCGCGGAGGTCACGGCGCTTCGATGCCAGAAATGCCCGGCGTGTCAATCGCCGTCGCCACTCGATCCGTCGAGGGCAGTGTGGATGAGCACCCGCTGGCCCGGCGCGACCCCATGCGCCCTCACCCAACCCGCCCGCAGCTCGAGGACGTGTCGCGCGGGGCAGGGGATGGATCGCGGCGCGTCGTTCATGGGGGGGACCTGCTCGAGCACGCCGAGCACGGTGCCGTCATGGGCGAGGAAGAGCATGTCGAGGGGCAAGCAGGTGTTGTGCATCCAGAAGGACCGCGGCGCCTCGGCGTCCCACGAGAACAACATGCCCTCCTCGTCGGACAACGCGCGGCGATACATCAGGCCGTGGCTGCGGTGTTGGGGCGTACGGGCCAGCTCCACCTGGACCCGCGGGGCTCCGGGCGCGTCCGGGAACACGACGGCGCCCCGGGGCATCTCCGGCGGCGGCGCGGGCGCCGCGGGACAGTCGAGGGCGGGCTGCTGGGGAGGGGGGGGAGGATCGGCGAGGGGAACGGGGCAGGGGGACCGCGACAAGCCGGTCCAGGCTGAGGGGGTCGAGCTCGCGTCCAGGGGCTTCTCCGATCCTCGACTCGACGCTCGGGAGGCCGCGGTCGTTCGCGGGAGCGGCTCCGGTTCGACGGCCCGATCGCAGCTGGCGGCGGAGCACAAGAAAGCGCAGGCGAAAACGATCGGTCGACCTCGGCGCGGCTCTGAAATCATTTGCCGTGCTCATAACACGTCAGGGCGCGGGCGTTGCAGCGTTCGGCGGACTTCCCACAGGACCCCCGGGCGGCTTCGGTGCCCGCGGAGATTCCTCGGCAGGTCCTCGGCGGCGCCTCGCCGGAGTCCTCGATCGGGGGGCGTCGTTTGGCGAGTAGACCCAAGGCCACTGTCGACTATGCTCCGTGACCATGCTGCGTCGCTCTGCCCTGGTCGTGTGCCTCGCCTGCGCGTGTGGAGGAACGGTGGAGACCGTCCACCAGGATCCCGCGTCTGGCGGGACCGGAGACAGCGGCGGGAGTAGCTCCGGAGGCGTGGGCGCGGGAGGCAGCCCGGCGGGTGGCGCGCCGACCGGCGGAGTCGGGGGGACCGCGGGCACGGGGGGAGGGACGACGACCGGAGGCAGGTCGGGGGTGGAGCCGCAGTGCCCGGACATCGAGCCGCCGCCGCCCGCCTACGAGTGCGATCCCCTCGACCCCTACGCGGACTGCGGGCCCGGGGAGGCTTGTTATCCCTATGTGAGTCACCCCTTCGGGACGGGCTGCGGCACGCAGCAGTTCGGGTCGCTGTGCCTGGCGGAGGGGACGGGCACGCACGGTGACCTGTGCGGCGACGGCCATGGGCGCTGCGCGCCCGGTTTCTTGTGCGTCGTCGGGGCGGGGCCGGGCAAGCGCTGCGCCGCGCTGTGTCCCCTCGATGGGGATCACGAATGTCCGCCTGGGCTCATCTGCGGCGAGACCGACATCGCGGGGTACGGAGTATGCTACTGAAGTCGAGGCGCGGAGCCCGTCGACGAGGCTTTCTGGGCCACGTCGCGGTGACCTTCGCGGGCACGCTGCTGACGTTGGGATGCGGCTCCCGCTCGGGGTTGAGCACGGAGGAGGAGGTGGCGCTGGCGGACGAGTGCACGACGGACGAGGACTGCGCTCGCCCGTGCATGGTCACCTACTGCGCGGCGGGACAGTGCGTCACCACCTCGGAGGTCCGCTGCGACGACGGCGATCCGTGCACGATCGACACCTGCGACCCCGGGACCGATCAGTGCGTGTTCACGATGCGCACGCCGGACGCGGACGGAGATGGTCACCACGCGCCGCTGCCGGGCTTCTTGCCCGGGGAGCCGGGGTCCTGCGGCGACGACTGCGACGACACCAGCGCGCTGGCCTACCCGGGCAACGTCGAGCGCTGTGACGGGCGCGACAACGACTGCGATGGCGTGGTCGACAACGGCGCCCAGTACCTGACCCCCATCCTCCCCGAGCCGGTCCGCGTGGGCCAGGCGGATCTGGCGACCTCCCGCGGTACGGGGCTGGCGTTCGGGCGCGGCGTGTTCGCCACCAGCTACGGGGGCCGGACGACGCTGTCGCAGAGCTACGTGCGCGGGCTGGACGTCCACGGGAAGCCCGCCTTCGAGCAGCGGCCCCTCACGAACGTGAACGTGATGTCCTTCGGCGCCGCCCTCCAGTGGTCCGGCAACGCGTTCGGAGCCACCTGGGCCGATCCGCGCGTCGACGGCAACTACGAGGTGTACTTCAGCCTCTTCGACCATCAGGGGCAGCGCCTGAGCTCGGACGTACGAGTCAGCGACGCGCGCAACTTCTCGATCCACCCGTGGATGATCCACGATGCAGGGCGCTTCGTCGTGGTGTGGGACGATCGCCGTGACAACGTCTCCGACGACAACTCCGCGGTCTATGGGCAGCTCATCGACAACGACGGCCGGCTCATCGGAGAGAACCGCCGTCTCTCTCCCCTCGGCACCGTAGCCGAGTACCCGCGGCTCGCGGCGGGCGAGCGTCGCTTCGGCTTGGTGTACACGCTGCTCGAGGTCGACGGGGTGCACCTGCTCTTCCAGAGCTTCGACAAGATGCTCGACGATCCCGGCGCGCTGGTGCACCTCGACGCCCGTGACGTCATGCGTCCGCGCATCGTGGCCCTGGGCGATCGGTTCGTGGTGACGTGGACGACCTACGGCGAGGAGCCAGGACCCGAGGTGTTCGGCGTCGTGCTCAGCGAGCAGGGGGAGATCCTCGTGGGGCCCGAGGCGCTGACCACGGGGGCGGAGTTCGCGCGCAGCCACACCACCGTGTCCCTCGGCGATCGCTTCGTGCTCCTCTGGACCGACACCTTCGACGGAAACTACGAGCTCTACGCCAAGACCCTGAGCCCGGCGTTCGAGGAGCTCGAACCCCGGACGCGTCTCACCTTCGACGACGCGGACACGACCGATCCCCAGGCGGCGCTGTCGGAGGACGGCACCCTCGGCGTGCTGTTCGACGACTGGCGTAGCGGCAGCCGGCAGGCCTACTTCACGGCGTTGGGCTGCTCGATCGCCCCGGACGAGCCCCTCCGTTGAGCGCCTCCAGGTGACGTCGCCGGCCTCCCGTGCCCGTGGAGGCTGGCGGTGGCGGGTCGGCGAAACGCCGCGAGCGTGTCGCGAGCCGTGGTGTCGCGTGCGGGGGAGGGGGGCTATCCGGTGGGCGAGAGGCGCGGGCGGAAGAGCCCTGCCTGGTGCATCTTCCCGGGCAGGGGCCGCCCGACGATCCGCTCCGCGGTCTTGCCGGCTTGCACCAGCGCCTCGAGATCGACCCCCGTGGAGACCCCCATGCCCTCGAGCATGTAGACGAGGTCCTCCGTGGCGAGGTTGCCCGCCGCGCCCGGGGCGTAAGGGCAGCCGCCGAGCCCGCCCACGGACGCGTCGAAGGTCGTGATGCCGAGGGTGAGGCCGACCAGCGCGTTGACGAGCGCCTGGCCGCGGGTGTCATGGAGGTGGAGCGCGAGGCGCTCGGCCTCGACCTCACGGAGAAACAGCTCACAGATTTGCCGCGTCTGCAGCGGGGTCCCGACGCCGATCGTGTCTCCCAGGGAGATCTGGTAGCAGCCGAGCCGGAGCAGCTCCCTCGTGATGTCGAGAGCCGCGTGGGGATCGACGGCGCCTTCGTAGGGACAGCCCCAGACGGTGGAGACGTAGGCGCGCACGCGCATGCCCGAGTCGATCGCCGGCGGGACGATCTCACGGAAGGTCTCCAGGGAGCGCTCGATGCTCTTGTGAGTGTTCTTGCGGTTGTGGGTCTCGCTCGCCGACATGAAGACGGCGATCTCGCGGAGCCCGACGCTCCGGGCACGCTCGAAGCCGAGCGCGTTGGGCACCAACGCGCTGGTGATGATTCCCTCGGGGACGACCACGCTGCGGGCGAGCTCCTCCGCGTCAGAGAGCTGGGGCACCCACTTCGGAGAGACGAAGCTCGTGAGCTCGATGCGTTGCAGACCCGTCCGGAACAGCGCGTCGGCGAGCTCCACCTTCGCAGAGGTGGGGATCGGGCGCTGCTCGTTTTGCAGGCCGTCCCGGAGAGAGACCTCGTAGATCGAGGCGCGCTTGGGTAGCTCGGTCCACATCCGAGGTGGGAGTGTAGCCCAGGCGAGGTGCCGGGGCCTGCGGCGGTGTGGCAGGCCGGCCGGCAGCGGGACCCGCGAGGGGCTCAGAGGTGGAGCAGGCGCAGCTGCAGCTTCTTCGGGGCCGGGGTGAAGCGGATGGGGTACTCCCCGCTCCAGCACGCGTGGCAGAATGAGCCGTGGTCGAGGGGGCGAGCCGCCGAGGCCTCGGCGCCGTCGGCGGACGTCTCGCCGGGGCCGCGGGCGTCGTCGTCCGTGTGCACCGGGAGGTGGGTTCGGCCCCGGGGCGCTACGCGCGCGGAGATGACCGCCTCCTTCAGCCCGGCGAGGGAGAGATAGCCGAGGGTGTCGCTGGTGATGTACTGGTTGATCTCGGGGATCGAGTGCGAGGAGCCGATCAGCTCGGCGCGGGTCGGGGTGTCGATCCCGTAGTAGCAAGGCCACTGGGTCGGCGGGCTGGAGATGCGCATGTGCACCTCCTTGGCGCCCGCGTCGCGCACCATCTTCACAATCTTTCGGCTCGTCGTGCCGCGCACGATGCTGTCGTCCACCACGACGACGCGCTTCCCCTTCAGGATGTCGGCGATGGGGCTCAGCTTCAGCTTCACGCCGAAATGGCGGATGCTCTGCTCGGGCTCGATGAACGTGCGTCCCACGTAGTGGCTGCGCACCAGCCCCATCTCGAAGGGGATCTTCGACTCTTCCGCGTAGCCGATGGTCGCGGGGACCCCGGAGTCGGGGACCGGGATCACCACATCTGCGTCGACGGCGTGCTCTTTCGCCAGCGCCCGGCCGAGGTTCTTGCGGGCCTCGTAGACGTTGATGCCGTCCAGGGTGGCGTCGGGGCGCGCGAAGTACACGTACTCGAAGATGCAGGTGCGCCGCGGCTCCGCGGCGAAGGGCATGGCGCTGCGCAGGCCGCGCTCGTCGATCACGACCATCTCACCGGGCGCGACGTCGCGGACGAACTCCGCGCCGATGAGCTCGAAGCTGCTCGGCTCGCTGGACACGACGTAGCTGTCGCCATCCGGGAGCCGACCGAGGCACAGCGGGCGGATCCCCATCGGATCGCGCGCCGCGATCAAGGTGCGCTCGGTGAGACAGAGCAAGGAGTAGGCGCCGCGCACGCGGGCGAGGGCGTCCGCGAGGCGATCGACGATGTCCTTCTGGGCGCTCTTGGCGATGAGGTGGACGATCACCTCGGTGTCCGCGGAGGACTGGAAGATCGAGCCCTTCTCCTCCAGGTCTTCGCGGAGCGGCTCGGCGTTCGTGAGGTTGCCGTTGTGTGCGACGGCGACGGAACCCCGCGAGTAGTTCACGGCGATCGGCTGGGCGTTGCGGAGGCCGGAGCCGCCAGCAGTCGAGTAACGCACGTGGCCGATGGCGTGGATCCCTGCGAGGCGATCGAGCTGGCCTTGGGGGAAGACGTCGATGACGTGTCCCATGCCCCGGTGCGTGACCAACTGCTGATTGTCACTGGTGACGATGCCGGCGCTCTCCTGACCGCGGTGCTGCAGCGCGTGCAGCCCGAGGTAGGCGAGCTTGGCGGCTTCGGGGTGCCCGTAAATTCCGAAGACTCCACACATGGGTCGGTGACTGGATGGGGGAAGCGGCGGCGGGGGTTGGAGCGGGGGTCACTGTGACCCGATGTGCGACGAAGCGCTAGGGAGGCGTACCTCGTGTCTGGGTCCGCTCGAGGCGGGGCCTACATAGCGCATTGGCCCCGGGACAGAACACCCTGCGTGAGGTGAGCCCAAATTGCGTGGCTTTGTCGTCCTCTTCCCGCGCGTGCCCTCGAGACGTCGAAGGATTCCGGCTCCCCGCGGCGCGCGGAGACGTCGGACGAGACACCCGCGCCGTCCTTGCACTTCGTGTGCTCGCGCGAGTGCGTGTGTGACTCTTTTTGACACGATGCGATGGGTTTGTCGCGCGCTTGGTTATGCTCGGGGCAGATGAGCGCGCTCGACGAGCTGTTGCGGTCCTGGCGGGCGAACCCGGACGCGGAGGCGACGATCGCCCTGTGCACTGCCCTGGGAGGGGCGAACCGCCCCGAGCTCATGGAGGAGGTGCGGGGAGTGGCCCAGCAGTGGCACGCGACCGACGCGCGGGTGCTGCTTCGCCTGGGTTTGATGTTCCTCGAGGCAGGAGCGCTGGTCGAGGCGCAGGCCGCCTTCGTCTCCGCGGGGAGGGCGGACGGCACGCGACCCGATGCGTTCCGCTACCTCGGCGAGGTGTTGCTGCGGCGCGGCGACGCGCTGCGTGCGTCGAAGGTCCTGGAGCGGGCTCTCGGCTTGGTGCCGGGCGATCCGGAGCTCGGGCGTTGGCTCGAGCGGGCGCGCATGTACTCGACGCTGCAGTCGCGGGTGGGCATGGAAGCGGTCGCCAAGGAAGTGGCGCGCACGGTGCCTCTCGCGTTCTCGGCACCACCTCCGGCGCCGCCGAAGGCCACGGCTCCCCAGGTTGCCGGGAGCTCTTTCGTCCAGGCGCCCGTCGCTGCGTCGTCGCCCGTCGCTGCGTCGCCCGCGGCGGCGGTGTCCGCGGCCTCCGTCCCTGCGGCGCCGGCGGGACCTGGTTCCGCAGACCTCAGCCTCGGAAAGTCCGGCTCCGTGGGGCTCGGCTCCGTGGGGCTGGGTTCGGCGGGGCTGGGTTCGGCGGGGCTGGGTTCGGCGGGGCTGGGTTCGGCGGGATGGGACGCAGCAGGGGGCGTCGCGGAGCGAGCCCCCGGGCCGCGCGTCGACGGCTTGGCTGGAGCTGCCGAAGCGGGTGACGTCCGCGCGGAAGAGATTCTGTCGCAGCTCGCGCTCGTGGGCGTGTTCGACGAGGTGTCCGACGGGGCGCTTGGAGAGCAGCTCCAGTGGGAGCGCCCGCCACGACAGCGGAGCCGCAGCCTTTGGGTGCTCGTAGGGGGGGCGGTTCTCGTGGTCGCCGGCGCCTTCGGAGGCGTCAGCTACGCGCGCACCGTCGCGGAGGCGAAGGTCGCCGAGGCGACGTCGCTCTGCGAGGAGATCGCCGCCACCTTGCGCGCCGGAGATCCCGACGCGATCGCCGCCACCGACGAGCAACTCTCGCGCGTCTTCGAGCTGGATCCGAACAGCGGCCGCGCGGCGCGGCTCTGGCTCGAGAACCGCGTGATGCACTGGCTCGTCCGCGGCACCTCCGACGGCATCGAGGGGGCCATCCAGCGGCTCCGGCGGCTCGGCGCGTCCACGGAGGAGGTGGCCACCGGCACCCTGGCGGTGCGCCTCGCCGAGGGGGACGTCCCCGGTGCGCTCGCGACGCTGCCCGAGGCGGACGCAGTGGCAGCGGGCGACCCGCTCTACCAGCTCTTGGCGGGCATCGCCCTGGAGCGGGTGGGGGACGCACGCAGCCTCGAGCGTTACGAGGCGGCGGCGACCGGAGAAGGGGCGTTGCGCGTCGGTCGGGTGTTGCGTGCTCGCGCCTTGTTGGCCATGGGCCGCACCGACGAGGCAAGGGCCGCGGTCGAGGCGGTGGAGGTAGGCAGCGTGGAGCGTCGCGCCCTGGAGTCGTTGGCGGAGGCCCTCGCGTCGACGAGTGATGAGCCGGCGCCGAGCAAGGGGGGCTCCGAGGTGCCGTCGGCGGCGGAGCTGCCGGCGCTGCTCCGCTGGATCCCGTCCCTGGAGCAGGCGCGCCGGGCCTCGAGGGACGGCTCCCGCGAGGACGTCGAGCGACATCTGAAGGAGGGCCTCGAAGCGGCGGACACTCCCGACGCCGCCGTGCGGTTCGGTGAGCTCGCGCTGGTCGCCGACGCCCCTGCGCTCGTGCGGCAAGCGGCGCTCCGAGCCGTGTCCCTGAGCTCCGTCCATCGGGGCGCGCGCCTGCTAGCCGCACGGGCGGCCCTGGATGCGGGACGCTACGACGAAGCTCTCCAGAGCCTCGAGGGCGTCGATCCGGCGGGGGGCCACGTGCTCGCCCTCCGCGCCGTCGTTGCCTACGAGCGCGGTGACGCCGTGGGGCTCGGTGACGCGGTGGACGCGCTCCGCGCTCAGGAGGGCGGAGCGGGCGCGCACCCTGCGGTCGAGCTCTTCCCCGCGTTGCTGCTCGGGGCGTCGCGCCTACGCGAGCTCCCCGCGGAGGTTCTCGCCCGCCCGGAGACGCTCTGGGGACGCCTCGCCCTCGCCGATGCTGCCCTGCTCCAGGGGCAGCCCGCGCGGGCCAAGGAGCACCTGAGCGCCTTGCCGCCTCAGTCGGCCCCCGTGGCGCGGCGTTTGGCGCAAATCGCCCGCCTCGAAGGCGCCCTCGAGGAAGCCAACGAGCACGCCGCCCGTGCCCTGGGCGACAGCCCCACGAGTCTGGCGCTGATCGAGAGGGTGCTCGCTCTGGTGAGCGCCGCGCGCGTCGACGAGGCCCGCGCGGTGATCACGGAGCGGGGCTCCTTGCTGGGTCCGCTGTCGCAGTGGCTGTCCGTCCTCGCGGACCTCGAACAAGGGGCGCTCCCCCGCGCCAAAGCCCGCGCCGCCGCGCTCGCGGAGCCGCCCACGGAGTCCCCCCTGGCCTTGCGCGTCGTGGTGACGCGCGCCCTCGTCGGGATCGGGGATCGGAGCAGAGGCGCGCCAGCGCTGGCCCTGTTGCGCCAGCAGGCGCCGCGGCACCCCGACGTGGCGGCGCTCCCCGCGCGGTTGTGAGCGTTTGCGTGGCCGAGAACCAACCTGCATGAGCTCGGCGGCGGTTCCCCAGGGAACGGTTCCCCAGGGAACGGATCGCGCGGGGGCCTCCGGTGGAGCCGCGGGTCGAGAGGGGGGCGGAAGGATCAGCCGCTGTAGACGATGACGCCGAGGGTCGTCGTGAACTGGTGCGCCCGCGCGTCCCGCGGACCGTTCGCGTCGGTCACGCCGATCGGGAAGACGTCCCGGTTGCCCTCCGCGTCCACGAGGGCGTCGAAGCGGTTGTCGAGGCGGAGCTGGAGCCAGCCGGTGACGTGCGCGTCGAGGGTGAGTGTGCCGCTCACCAGCTGAGCCTCGGGCACGCCCGTCAGGTGCCCGTCACGATCGTAGAGGTACTCGCCGCGCAGCCCGATCCCCCACCGCGGCGATGGGGTCAGGTAGACGAGCCCGGCGCCTCCGAACCAGCTGCGTCGTTCCACCTCCGAGGTCGCCAAGCTGGTGCGGACTCCCTCCGTCCCGGCGATGGCGTTCAGGGCGAGCGCGACGTCGCTGCTCGGATAGTGGGTCACCACCAGGTCGCCGTGGTGGCGCCAGGCGCTGAGGTCGTTGGCTCCGCCGCGATTCAGTCCGTACCGACGCGCCTCCACGGCGCTCGGATCCGGAGTGCAGGCCGCTGCGTCCGGGGCGTAGGAGGTCCCGGCAGGGCATGTGACGAACGCCGTGTCGTCGCTCTCGGGCCCCCCGAGCCACCCCAGCCGGATGCTGAGCGCGGGACCCGGCAGGTACACGATCTGCGCGCCGAACGTCTTCCCCAGGTTGTTGTCGAGCGTGGCGTTCTGTCCGTTGACGGCGAGGAAGTTCAGCTGAAGCTGACGGTGCAGATCGAGGTGCGCCCGCAGGCCCGTGTGGAACAAGGGTTGGGCGAGGGAGAAGAGCAGGCCCCGCGTGTAGTTCGTGTTGCGGTGCGCTTCGGCGCGCTCGATGCCGTAGATGGAGTCGAACTTGCCGAAATCGAGGCGGAGCACTCCTTCGGCGCCGCCGGGCGCCCAGGAGCCGAAGGCCTGCTGGAGGACGTGCAGGCCGAGGTCCGTGTCGCAGGGGTTCGCCTGCCGATCCTCGTGCAGACAACGGTCCGCCAGGATCTCCGCGCTCGGTCCGTAGCGGAGGCTCAAGGTCCCGCCGATGGGATCGGGCTGGAAGCTCGCGTCGACGCCGACCCAGGACAAGGCGAACCCCGTCGTGGCGTCGAAGGACCGGAACGTCTCGTTCCCCCACTGGGGCCGCGGGAAGTTGTAGTTCACGCTCGCGTAGGCATCCACGAAGGCGTGCAGCTCGAGCATCTCGTACCAGGGGATCTCGGGCAACGGCGGATCGGGAGCGTAGTACTGCGCCTGCGCCGCCGACGTCGCCAGCCACGCGGCGCACCCCATGACCGCCGCCCGGCGGCCCACCCTCCATCCCATGTGTGCCATCCCTTCGTCAGCGCTGCTGCGCTTGCGCGGCTCGCTGCGCGCCTTGTTCGATCATCATCCGCAGCTCCTCCACGTCGTTGGAGCGCCCCATGGCTTCCTCGAGCGAGATCAGTCGCCGCGCGTAGAGGGAGAACAGCGATTGGTTCAGGGTCTGCATCCCGTGGCCGAGCTGACCGACCTGCATCTGCGTGTAGATCTGATGGATCTTGTCTTCCCGGATCAGGTTGCGGATGGCGGCGTTGGGGACGAGCACCTCGAGGGCCAACACGCGGCCCGGTGCGCCCGCTCGCGGCAACAGCAGCTGGCTGATCACGCCCTCGAGCACGAAGGAGAGCTGCGCGCGGACCTGGGACTGCTGGTGCGGCGGGAAGACGTCGATGATGCGGTTGATGCTCTGGATGGCCGAGTTCGTGTGCAGCGTCGCGAAGACCAGGTGCCCCGTCTCGGCGATGGTCAGCGTGGCCTCGATGGTCTCGAGGTCGCGCATCTCGCCGACGAGGACCACGTCCGGGTCCTGCCGCAGCACGTACTTGAGCGCCGCCTTGAACGCGTTGGTGTCCGCGCCGACCTCGCGTTGGTTCACGATCGAGCGCTTGTGCGGATGCAGGTACTCGATCGGATCTTCGATCGTCATGATGTGCTGCCGCCGCTCGCTGTTGATCTTGTCGATGATGCTGGCCAGCGTCGTGCTCTTGCCCGAACCGGTCGGGCCCGTCACGAGCACGAGGCCCCGCGGTTTGTTGGCGAGGTTGGCGATCACCGGAGGGAGCCCGAGCTCGTCGAAGCTCAGGATCTTGAACGGAATGGACCGGAACGCGCCCGACACCGCGCCGCGCTGGAGGAAGATGTTGGCGCGGAAGCGCGAGAGGTTCTTCACGCCGAAGGAGAGGTCGAGCTCCTTGTTCTTCTCGAAGGCGATCTTCTGCTCCTCGGTGAGCACGGAGTAGCAGATCTGCTTGGTCTCCACTGGAGAGAGCGGCGGCAGCTTCAGCGGCACCACCTGGCCGTCGATGCGCAGCAAGGGCGGTGAGCCCGTCGTGATGTGCATGTCGCTGGCGCCCTTCTCGATCATGGCGCGCAGCAGCTGGTGGAGGTTGACCTTGACGCCCGTCCCTTGGTCCATCGTCGTCCTTTCTCAGTCGGCCATGGTGACGCGCGCGACCTCCTCGGGGGTCGTCATGCCATCGAGCACCTTCGCGATGCCGCTCGCGCGCAGGGTGGCCATGCCGCCCTTGATGGCGGCCATCTTGAGCTCGGCGGTGGACGCCCCCTGCAGCACGAGCTCCTTGAGATCGTCGGTGAACCGCATGACCTCGTAGAGCGCGATCCGCCCGCGATACCCGGAGTTGTTGCAAGCGGAGCAGCCCGCGCCGCGCATCGGCTTCGCGGAGGCGATCTGCTCGGGGGTGCAGCCGAGGTCGGCGAGGACCTTTTCGTCCACGGGGCTCGGCTCCTTGCAGTCGGCGCAGACCCGGCGCGCGAGGCGCTGGGCGAGCACCAAGTTGACGCTCGCCGTGATGAGGAAGGGCTCGACGCCCATGTTCAGCAGGCGCGAGATCGTCGCGGGCGCGTCGTTGGTGTGCAGGGTGGAGAGCACCATGTGGCCGGTGAGGGCGGCCTTGACGGCGATCTCCGCCGTCTCGAAGTCGCGGATCTCGCCGACCATGATGACGTCCGGATCCTGGCGCAGGAACGAGCGCAGGGCGGCGGCGAAGTTGAGGCCGATCTCCTCGTGCATCTGCACCTGGTTGATCCCGTGCAGGTTGTACTCGACGGGATCCTCGGCGGTGCTGATGTTCACGCCGGGTTTGTTCAGATCGCTGAGGGCGGAGTACAGGGTCGTCGTCTTGCCGGAGCCGGTCGGACCCGTGACGAGGACCATGCCCCACGGCTGCGCGATGGCCCACTTGAAGTCGGCGAGCGGCTTCGGATCGAAGCCGAGCTTCGCCATGTCGAGCTGCAGGTTGCCCTTGTCGAGCAGGCGCAGCACCACCTTCTCGCCCCACATCGTGGGCAGCACGGAGACGCGGAAGTCCATCTCGCGCCCCTTGCCGAGCTTGAGCTTGATGCGCCCGTCCTGCGGCAGGCGCCGCTCGGCGATGTCGAGCTGGCTCATGATCTTGAGGCGGCTGACCAGCGCGTTCTTGAGCTTGATCGGAGGGCTCATCTCCTCCTGCAGCACGCCGTCGATCCGATACCGGACGCGCAGGCGCTTCTCGTAGGGCTCGACGTGGATGTCGCTCACGCCCTTCTTGATGGCGTTGAGGAGCAGCACGTTGACGAGGCGCACCACCGGCGCGTCTTCGCTGGCCTTCTCGAGCTCGAGGGTGTTGACGTCGTCGTCCTCCGCCGAGAAGTCGATCTCGTCGTCCTCGAGCTGGAAATCTTCCAGGACCTCTTCGTAGGACGGGCCGGCGTTGTAGTACCGGTCGATCGCCGCCTGGATCGCCGTCTCGCTCGCGACCACGGGCTCGACGTTGTAGCCGGTGAGGAATTTGATGTCGTCGATGGCGTGCAGGTTGGTCGGATCGCTCATCGCGACGATCAGCGAGGACCCGGAGCGCGACACGGGGACGATCCCGTGCTTGATGCACACGTCCTTGTTGACGAGCTTGATGACGTCCCCGTCGATCTCGTACTCGTCCAGGTTCACCGCCGGCAGGCGGTACTGGTTCGAGAGGAAATTCGTGATCGCGTCGTCGTTGATGTAGCCGAGCTTGGCCAGCGCGTAGCCGAGGTTCTGCCCCGTCTTCTTCTGTTCGTCCTGGGCTTGGCGGAGCTGCTGCAGGTTGATCAGTTTTTCCCTGACGAGGAGCTCGCCCAACCGGTTACCTGCCATGTTGCCTCGGATGTGCTCTCACGTTCGTTCGTCCGCGTCCGAGCGAGCTGGCTCGGACGTCCTCTGCCCGCTCCCGGGGGCTCTGAACCTCGCCGGGAGCCACCGAGCCCGCCCCGCGCGGGAGCGGAGGTCGGCCGGTCCACTGTACCAGGGCATTCGCGCGACAAGCCAGGCCGGCGCGCCCCGGTCCCGCCGGAGTCCCGGTCGCGCAAGGGCCCGAGAGCAGTAGGTTTTTTGGAGGGCGGGGTGGACGGCTGTCGCTCGGTGTAGGCAGACTCCCGCCCGGGCGCGCCGCGCCTCCCACCGGGACCCTTGACGGCCCGGGCCCCGGTCCAATACTAGGGGCCTGGCTGATTGTCACATCGGGAAATGGGACAATCAACGGGAGCCGCGGCTCCCCAGGCCGAGCCGAGAAGCCCGGTCGACGACGACCGAACGAACGAGCCCGCGCCCGTCGCGGCGCGAGAACCCCGTACCATCATGGCCAAGACCTACAGCGACCTATTTGCCGACGTCCGCAGCAGCGTGCGTACCATCTCCCTCGAGGACCTCAAGGCGCGCCTGGACGACACCAGCCGCCCGCGACCCGTGCTCGTGGACGTACGCGAGAAGGACGAGTTCCGAGCCGGGTACATCCCGGGCGCGATCCACTTGCCCCGTGGCTTCCTGGAGATGCAGGCGGAGCAGAAGCTGCCGGACAAGGGCGCGGAGATCGTCGTCTACTGCGCGGGCGGGACGCGGAGCGCCTTCGCAGCGAAGACCTTGAGCGATCTCGGCTACGAGAACGTGCTCAGCGCGAACCCCGGGTTCGTGCGCTGGAAGGACCTGCGCTTCCCGATGGAGGAGCCGCCGAAGTTCACGGACGCGCAGCTCGAGCGCTATTCGCGGCACCTCCTCTTGCCCGAGGTCGGTGAGAAGGGACAGGCGAAGCTCCTCGGGTCGAAGGTCCTGCTCCTCGGGGCGGGCGGGCTCGGCTCACCGGCGGCGCTCTATCTGGCGGCGGCGGGTGTCGGCACCATCGGGCTCGTCGACGCGGACGTGGTCGACGCCTCGAACCTGCAGCGACAGATCCTCCACGCGACCTCCCGGGTGGGGATGCCGAAGGTGGAGAGCGCCGAGAAGGCGATCAAGGATCTGAACCCCGACGTCAAGGTGCTCTCCTACCGGGAGCGCCTGCTCAGCGACAACGTCGACCGCATCTTCGGTGAGGGCTGGGACGTCATCGTGGACGGCTGCGACAACTTCCCGACCCGTTACCTCGTGAACGACGCGTCCCTCTTCCACAAGGTCCCCGTCGTGCACGGCTCCATCTTCCGCTTCGAGGGGCAGGTCACGACGTTCCAGCCCTTCGAGGGGCCGTGCTATCGCTGCCTCTATCCGGAGCCGCCGCCCGCTCACCTCGCGCCGTCGTGCGCGGAGGCGGGGGTGCTCGGGATCCTCTGCGGGATCATCGGGACCCTGCAGGCCACCGAGGCCATCAAGCTGATCCTCGGGCAGGGCGATCCCCTGGTCGGGCGTCTGCTGACCTATGACTCATTGCGGATGACCTTCCGTACGCTGAAGCTGCGACGCGACAAGACGTGCCCGGCTTGTGGGGAGAACCCCACGATCCGTGAGTACATCGATTATGAGGGGTTCTGCGCCGGGGCCTGAGCGCCGGGGCCTGAGCGCCTCGACGCGCAGAGAGCCTCGAAGCTGCCGTGGGGGGACCGCGGGGCAGGTGACACACAAAGGCGGGTTTTCGAGCCCGCCTTTCGTGTATGCTCCCGCCTGGCCCGCGGGCGCGGTCGCACAGTGTGACCGGCGGCGGGTGATCCCACGCGTGTCAGCTGGAGCCTTCCCCGGAAGGCGTTTCGTAAAGGGAGTGGATGAATGTACCGACGCATTGACCTGTTCGTAGCCGCCTGCGCCGCAGCGGCCGCCGTCGCGTGCGGTGGTGACGACAAGGAAGCGAATACGGGGGCAGCCCCCGCCGTGCAGTGCCCGCCCGGACAGTTCTTCGACGGACAGTACTGTCGGATGGCCAGCCCGACCGCAGGAGCGGGAGATCCCAACGCGGCGCCCGGGGCCTATCCGCCCGCGCAGCAGGCACCTGCCCCCACTCCGAGCGCGGTGCCGCCCCCCGTGCCCGTCGCCACCGCGACGGCCGGTCCCGTCGCGACGCCGGTGGACGCAGCCATGGCCGCCGCCGCGACTCCGCTCCTCCAGCCCCTCGCCAACGAGCACATCGTGAGCGGCGCCCAGCCCGTCGGTTCGGCCATCGCCGGCCAGTTCCAGCAGGGGCAGTCCCTGGAGCATCAGATCCAGATGCAGCCGGGCAAGTGCTACACGATCGTCGCCGCGGGCGCTCCGCCCGTCGCCGACATCACGCTCCAGCTCGTTCCCGTCACGCCGATCCCCGGGATGCAGCCCGTCCTCGCCCAGGATCAGGATCAGGGTCCCACCGCCGTCATCGGCAAGAAGCCGAACTGCTTCAAGTGGGCCTTTCCTGCTCCCGCGGCCATGAAGCTCATCATGACCGTCAGCAGCGGGCAGGGGGTCGCCGCCGCCCAGGTGTACGAGAAGTAAGCGAGCGGCCGCGCCCTGCGCAGATCGACGGGCATCTCACGGTGGTGGGATGCCCGTTTTCGTTGCGTGCCGGTGGTAGCGCAACCCGGCGCGGAGCGGTGCTCACCGAGTGCCCTGGCGAGCCGTTCGACGAGGACGCAGCGCCTTCACCGGAGGCGCGCTGCGCGCCGAGGCGAGCCGTTGGACCGAGACAGCGCCCTTCATGGCGGCGCGTCACCGAAGACGCAGCGCTGCCCGTCGCCGGTCGCCGTGAGGGCCCGCCGCGCCGTCATCACCGGGCGCGCACCGGGCGCGCAGGCCGCCCGGTGCCGCGCGCCGTGACGAGCGCGCAGCAAGCCGCGTGGGCCGATCGGAGCGCTCTTCTCGCGCTCCTCAGGCCGCCCGCTGGAGCGGCGCGTCCGCCTGGGGCGCCTGGGGCGCGCCCCCCGGTGCCCCACGGAGCATGGGGGGCCAGCTCTCGCTGAGGCCGAGGGCGACGCGGCGTCCGAGTTCGAAGCGCGTGACCGGGACGGTCGCCCAGAGGGCCGTCGCGCCCAGGGTGAGGCCCGCCAGCACGTCGATCAGGTAATGCCAGCGGAGGAACATCGTCGCGCCGATGATGTTCAGTACGAAGAAGCTCACCGGCAGCCAGGTGTACTTGAAGGGGATGCGGTGCCGGTGGCGGAACGAGAACAGCGCGATGAACGTGGGCGCCGCCGTGTGGATCGACGGGAAAATGTCCTTTTGCGCACCCCCGGAGTCGACCGTCGTCAACACCAGGTCCATCCACACGCCCTGGGGCAGCTGGCGCTCGAACTCGTCGGCCATCGCCAGGAAGGGACCGTAGCCGGGCACCAGCATGTAGAGGAGGTGTCCCGTACAGAAGACCACCAGCAGGCCGAAGGTGAACTCACCCAGGAGCTGCCGCTGGCGGCTGAGGAGGACGATCGGCAGGATGTGCGCCGCGAGGAGGAGGAAGTACCCGAAGTAGAAGAACGCGAACCACTCAGTCGTGGCCGGTGTCACCCAAGCGTCGAAGGCCATCGCTGGCTCGACGCCGAACAAGGCGAGGTCGAGGTGGTACAGGTCCCAGTCGAGGGTGTTCGGGTTCGCCACCGGGAGCAGGCGCCGCAGCATGAAATAGCTGAGCTGGACGACGCCGGTGATCGTCAGGCGGTAGAGGAGGCCCGCGGCGAAGGTGTTCTTCACCAGCTGCCCGCGGACCAGGACGAGCCCGAAGATCACGAAGGCCAGGAGCGTGGAGGTCTCCTGGATGCAGATGTCCCGCTCGCGCCCGGGGACGCCCTGGAGCGCCGCGATGCAGAGGCACAGGACGTAGCCGAGGACGACGTAATCCTGGACGGCGAGCTCCCGCACGAGTCGCACCAGGCGACTGCTCTGGCTCAGGCCGTTCAACGCGCCCGCAGCGCGTGTGACAGGGGAGGGACTGGTGGAGTTCATCGGGAGGGGGGGCCCGGAACGAGCTTTCGGGACTTTGGGTCAGGACCCCCCGGGCGTCCAGGGCAAAACAGGCTTCGCCCCGTGTGTCCTACGTCGACTGTCGCGAGGGGTCGAGGTCGCCGTGTCGGTGCTCGAAGAGGCGGTCACGGAGGCCCTGTGGAGGAGACCCGATGGGGCGAGCCCCGTGGGTGACGTGCCGCGATCCACTCTCACTCGACTAGAGCGGATGGGCTCGCCCATCGGGGGCCTCGTCCCCGCCTGAACTCTGCTCACGGAGCGACGCTCGCGCGTTCTCCTGGTCGAAGCGCGGCTTTCAGGCGAGCCGCCTGCCCTCGCGGGGCGTCTGCGGAGCTATCGGTTGGCGCCTTCGTCCTGGGCGCGCTGAGCGCGGAGGCGCGCCGCCTCCTCGTCCTGTTCGTGCGCGTCCAGATCGTCGTGGATCTCGTCGAGGTCGGTGTCCGGAGCGACGCGGGTGGGGCCGAAGCTCTCATCGACGCGGAGGCGCAGCGGAGCGAGGCGATAGGTCACCTCGCCCGCGTCGGTGACCTCGCTCACGATCGAGTCATCCACGTTCAGCTCCGTCAGCAGCTGCTCCGTCTGGGGCAGGGGGAGCTCGAGATAACGAGCGATGTCCTGAGCCGTGAGATCCCGCCGGGCTCCGCCGAGCACGTCGCGGGCGGCGCTCAGCTGGGCGCGACGCAGCGCTTCGTTCCCTGCGGCGAGGGCGCGGCGCCGCCGACGCCAGGCCAAAAACGCCGCGACCCAGGGGATGCTGCCGAGCAGGAGGAAGATCGCGCTGGTGAGGGTCGACGCGCTGAACACGAGCAGGCCGATCGTGACCAGGAGCAAGAAGATCGATCCGATCGCCCCCGACAGGAGGGCGAGCCCCAACCACAGCCAGGCCACGCGGCGGCGCTGACGTGCCTCGACGAGGTGAGCCACCTCGTTGCCCCCCAGCACCATGCGCCGATCCCGGATGACGACCCGCGGTCCTCCACAGATCCGGCAGCGCAGCCCGCCCTGACGAGCGGGCACGACGCCGACGCTCGCGCGGCAGTGGGGGCAGCGATCTTGCCCGCTCATCGCGGCGGCTCCTCGGATAGGGCCTCTCGACCCGGGCCGGGCGCTGCGCCGTCAAGCACCTCGAGGAAGGTCGAAATCATCCGGTGGGTGAGCCCCCAGACCACACGCCCCTCGACGCTCCAGGCGGGCAGACGCGCTCGTGCGTTGCGGCTGCCTGGGATCGGGTAGTCGACGACGGTGTCCCACGCGCCGCTGGCGAGCCCCGCGAGCGGAACCCAGAGGGCCTCGGCGACCTCGTAGTTCGTGCAGAGGGGCGCCTCGTCCAGAAGATGGAAGATCAACGGCACCACCGTCATCCCGACGCTGCGGCCTCGGGCCATGGCGGGTACGGGGGGGAGACGCCCGATGAGCCGCGCGCAACGGTCCAGGGAGAGGCCCACCTCCTCGAAAGTTTCTCGTACGGCCGTATCCAGGATGGTGGCGTCGCCGGGATCTTCGCGCCCGCCGGGCAGCGCCATTTGGCCTGACCAGGGGTCGTTGGGGTGCTCCGCCCGGCGGATGAGCAGTAGCTCCGCGCCTGCCGCCTCTGGCGCGCGGAGCTCGACCGGGCGCTCGAAGACGCTCTCCTCGAGGGCGCCCCGCTGCTCCCGAACGACGAGGGCGACGGCCGCTCTCGAGCCGCTCGCGCCGACCTCCTGAGGCCGGAGGAGGGTCGGCGCGAGGGCGGCGCAGATCCGGTCGAGGGTCGGCGCGCTCGAAGGGACGAGCGAGGGCGCTGGAGGGTTTCCAGCCGCTACAACCATGGTCCTGCCATCGTGGCCCGGCTGGGGTGCGGCGGCAATCGGACGTTTTCGTCTGCGGAAGTTCTGTTAGCCTCGGCCCCGATGTCGAGGACGACTGCCACGGGCCCGTCACACGAATCTCGCTCCCGGAGGAGGGCGCTGCTGCGTCCTGCGCTCACGCTCCTCGGGCTGGGGGCTCTGCTTGGCGCACCCCGAGTGGCCGAGGCGACCCCCGTCCTGTTCGCGGGCAAGGGGGAGAAGCTGGCGAACCACTCGGCCCACGTCGTGATCATGAAGAGCGGCAAGCTCACTGCGGTCACGGTGATGCCGGACTACGAGGGGCCCATCCAGCCCTTCGCCTTGATCAGCGTCGTGCCCGGCGACGTGACCGCGGATCGCCTGACCACCCTCAAGCGTGAGTTCGTGGATCGGGTCGACACCGTCAGCGCGCCCCGCTTCGCGGAGTTCTGGGAGATGGATCCCTGCGAGAGCGGCAAGGCCGAGCAGGAGTGGGAGCGGGACCTCACCGCCAGCGACTCCGGGGCGTTCCTCGGCGTGCTCAAGACCGATCCCACGAAGAAGGTCGCCAAGGAGCTGCTGCTCGACGTCGATGCGCAGCAGAAGGAAGGCGAGTATCAGCTCGACGTGCTCTCCTCCTGGGAGGAGCTGTCGAAGTGGCTCGGCGCCAAGGGCTTCCAGGCGCCGGCGGGGGCCCAGGAGGCGCTGCAGCCGTACCTCGCGGCGGGCCAGAAGATCCTGGTGGCCAACGTGGACTCGAACCGCATCGAGCTCGTGGGTGGTGATCGGGCACAGCTGTCTCCCGTGCGTTTCTGGACGGAGCAGCCCTACGACACGGTCCCCGCCCGCCTCGGGATCCCCTCGAGCCCCGGGAAGCAGGAGCTGTTCCTCTATGTGCTGGCGCCCGACTCCCGCTACCAGGTGACGAACTACCCCACGAAGTTCGCGCCGACCAACCTCACCGTCGACTTCAAGGTGAAGGAGCGGATGGGTGAGTTCTACGCGGGGCTCCACGACCTGTTCTTGGAGAAGAACCCGGGGACGTTTCTGGCGGAGTTCGTGTGGGACTCCCGCGGTTGCGGGCAGCCCTGCGCGGGAGACGCGCTGCTGCCCCACGAGCTCCTGAGCCTCGGCGGAGACGCCTTCGACGCGAAGCTGCCGGAAGCGGACGTCCGTCCCGATCCCGGACCGCCCAGCGACGAGGAGCAGCAGGCCTTCGAGGCGACCCTCGCGGGCAAGTCCGCCAAGGAGAAGGCGGAGGCCAAGAAGGCGTGGGAGGAGGAGCGCAGGGAGCTCGCCGCTCGCCGCGCGCTGCTCGAACGTCATCAGTACGTGCTCACGCGCTTGCACTATCGCTACGGCAAGGAAGAGCTCCCGAAGGATCCCGCGCTCGGCGCGAGCTCGGGCGCCATCGAGGGAGGCGTCGCGCTCCCCGAGGGCAAGGAGGGAGCGGCCAGCACGGACGTGAAGTCCGCGGAGCGCAATCGCTTCCAGACGCGCTACAACAGCCTGCACCCGAACATCAAAGTGGTGGAGTGTGAGAACCCCGAGCCCTACCGCTGGGGGAAGGCGCCGCGCACCTACCGCGGCCTCCGCAAGATCTGGGTGGCCGAAGATCTGACCCGGAAGAACCGCACGCAGATCGATCCGACGGAGGTGGTGCTCACCAGCGTGGCCGAGCTCGGGCTCGGCGCGAAGGGCGCGGAGCCCGCGTCGGTGGAGACGCCCGCGGACGCCGAAGAGAAGAAGGAGAGCGCCTGCGGCTGCCGCACGGTGGGCGGGGGCGCAGGGGGCTTCGGCGCCATCGGTGCTGCCGGAGCGGGGCTCCTGGCCTGGCTGCGGCGGCGCCGAGCGCGCTGAGCGAGCAGGGCACCGTCTACGAGCAGGCCCCCCCACGGAGACGCCACATCAGCCGGGCGTCTCCGTGAGGCATGGGGGCGACACGAGCGCGAGGGCCGCGGCGGACGTCGCACGGGGAGGCGGGCGCCAGGGACGCACCTCCCCGCGGTCGGAGCAAGTCAGTGGTGGTGGTCGTGGCCGCCCTGGCCGCCTTGCCCGCCCTGACCGCCAGCGCCGCCGTTCCCCTGGACCTTGGCCGTGCAGAAGTCGACGCACTCCTGGCGTCGTGCTCGGCACACGGCGTCCTCGTTGTCGTGGGCGACGAGGTGACACTCGGCGGCGAGATCGTCGCTGCCGTCATCGGCGTCGTGGCACACCTCGTTGATGTCCGCGCAGGCCGACTCCGTCCCGACGTGGGGGTCGTCGTCGTTCGAGCAGGCGAAGACGCTGAGCAACAGACACAGGGGCAAGAGGCGTAGACGAGACATGAGACAGCTCCAGTTGGCCCCGGAGGGGCGATTGAACTCGAGGGGCGCGCGGAGCCTCGAGGGGAGGCCTCCGCGCGCCGCACGTGACGGAGGTGCCGTTGCAGGGTCACCTCGAACCTGTCCCGTCTATGCGAGATCGGGGGATGACTCAATGCGACAGGATGTCGCAGCGCGGCGTCACAGGGGCGCGGTGACCCCGGGCGTGCCCTTCTGGTGGAAATACGCGCGCAGGAGGTCGCGGGCGACCTGGTTGGCCTTTCGGTGCCACTCGTCGGGGTTCTGCAGGAGCACGCTCACGATGATCTCGGGGCTGCGGCTCGGTGCGAATCCGACGAACCAGCTGGAGGTGGGGCTCGTCGCGGTGGGCTTCAAGGTCCCCGTCTTGCCAGCGACCTGGACGCGGCCGAGGTAGCTACGCCCACGCTCGTCCTGAAACGCCTCGGCGGACGTGCCGCTGCGCACGGTGACCTCGAGCATGCGCGTGAGCTGCTGCGCGGTGCGGGCGCTGAAGGCCGTCCGCAGGGAACCGGGGGGCTCCTCCGCGGGCTCCGAGGGCGCGGTGAGGTGGAGCGGGAGGACCTGCCCGCCTCGGGTGATCGTGTACATGATCTGCGCCGCCCCGAGCACCGACAGGTGGCTGTTCTGGAAGCCCGCGGCGGTGCGCGCGAACGCCAGGTCGTTGTAGGGGACCTCCAGCTTGCCGAGGCGCGCGGGAGCGTCGAAGGGGAGGGGCTGGTTGAAGCCGATGGCCTCCGCGACCTCGAGGAGGTCGGTGCGCATGAGCTTCTGCGTGGCGAGCTGGGCGAAGACGGCGTTCCTGCTGTGCCCGAGCGCCTGCGACAGGGGCGAGCACACCGCGCCCTTGCCGCGGGCGGGCTCGAGGTGTTTGCGCTCGATGCGGCGCAGGCCTCCATCGATGCACACGCTCTGCGTCGGGGAGACCGTCGTCCGCTCGTAGAGGGCCGCGGTGGTCACGATCTTGAACACGCTGGCGGCGGGCGCGACCGGATCGAACAACAGGCTGCCCCCCGAAGACGAGCCGATCTCCGCGAGGGCCAGGACGGCTCCGGAGGTGGCGTCGATGAGCGCGGCCGCTCCTGCTACGGGGCGGGCATTGCGGAGCAGCTGCTTCGTCGTCCGCTGCAGCCCGGGCTGGAGCGTCAGGGTGACCTGCTCTCCGTCCACACGGCGAGCGAGGGCCACGTCGCCGCTCCACTGCGTCGTGCCCCAGCGGATCTGCTCCGAGGGCGGGGCCGCGGCGGCGCCGAGGCAAATTCCACCCCATGCGACGAGCAGCCGGAGGGTCGGCGCGCGGAGCTTCATGGCTACTTGGTACGTAGCGCACCGAAATGGGCCAACTTCTCGGGCGAGGAGGTTCTTCGGAGCGACGCCTCCCCGGGCCGGGCAGCGCACGAAGCCGTCTGCGGGGAGGGAGGCCGCGGCGCACTTCATGAAGTGAAGCGGTCTTCGGCCGAATGGAGGTGAAGGTATGGAGGTGTGGTTGAGTGTGTGCGAAGTTGGCCCCGCTGGGGCGCTCGCCCCAGGATCGGCGACGAAAATGGAGGTCGAGGATGGAACGCAGGGTAGGTCTACGCGGCCGGACGGATTTCCAGGTGCTGGCCCGCAGCGGGGAGCTGGGTCAGCTGTGTCGGGGGATTGAGATCTCCCCCTCGGGCATCGTCATCTGCCGGGGGCGCCCCGTGGACCGATGGCGTGACGAGCCCCTCTATCTCCAGCTCGAGCTGCGCCTCCCCGAACGGGTCGTACCTCTCCGGGCCTTGGCGCGCCCCGTCTGGTCCTTCGGATCCCATCAGGCCCTGCGTTTCGTGCGCATCTCCGACGTGGACCGCCTCACCCTCGCGGAGCACCTCGACCTCTTGCATCACCGTGGCGTCCCGCTCAACTGAGCGGAGCCGACCCCCCCTCCAGAGAGACCGCATGCGTCATTTCCTCCACTCGACCTCTCCCCTCCTCCCACTCCGCTGGATGGCGTCGGGGGTGCCCAGCGCGCTCCACAGGTTCCTCGTGGTGCGCAGCTTGTCCGCGGCCGTCGTCCTGGCCGGCTGCGTCCCGGTGGCGAAGTACGAAGAGGCCCAGTCCGCGACGGAGGTCGCCCAGGAGGCGGAGCGCCGGACGGCGGCGCGGCTCGCCGAGGTGGAAGCCGCTCTGGAGGCTCTCCAGGAAGCACACGCCGCCGCGCAGGGGCGCTTGGCCGAGTACGACGCCGAGGCGTCCCAGGCCGCCCTGGACCGGGCCCACCTCGAGCAACAGCGCGACGAGCACGCGGAGCTGGTGAACCAGCTCCGCTCCGAGCTCGAGCGGGTGGGGGAGCACCTCCGCGTCTACTCGCAGGATCGCACCGCCTTGAGTGAGCGCCTCGAAGCGGCCCAGACGGAGATCGAACGCCTTCAGACCCGCTTGGAGGAGCTCCGAGAAGCGTCGCGGCCGACCGCCGAGGAGGAGCAGGGCGTCCACGACCCCTCCGAGCCCGACGGCCCCGCCGGGACGTCGCCGCAGGCCCCCTCGACGGCGGGCTCGCGCGCTCCCCAGCCGCCCCCCGAGAGCGTCTCACCCGAGAGCGTCTCACCCGAGCAGCGGCCGCGCAGCTCGGACGCGGCCCAGGGCCCGGCGAGCGAGGGCTGAGGCAGGTGCCGGCGAGCGAGGGCCGAGGCCCTGGTGACTCAGCGTCCGTTCAGCGCCGGCTCACCGCGGCGCCGCGGGAGCGACGCTCCGACGAGCTCGGTGCGCCCGCGGGTCAGCTGCGCCCGCCGTCCACCACGAGCTCCTGGCCCGTGACGAAGGGCGAGTCGTGCAGGTACAGGACCGCGCGCACGACGTCCTCCGGGGAACCGATGCGCTGGAGCGGCACGGCGCGCGCCAGCTTGTCGATGGCCGCCGGCGTGTAGGACGTCGGCGGGAGCACGGTCCCCGGCGCGACCGCGTTGACGCGCACGTCCGGCGCGAGCTCCAGGCTCAGGGTGCGCATCAGGTGCCGCAGCGCCGCCTTGGAGACCGTATAGGGGAGGTAGTTCCGGTAGGGGGCCGTGGCGCTGGAGCAGGTGATGAACACGATGTTCCCGCGGCTCGCGCGCAGGGCGGGTGATGCCTGGTGCGCCAGGGCGAAGGGGCCCGCCAGGTTGAGCCCGAGGGCTCGCTCGAGGGCGTCGTCGTCGAGGTCGTCGTAGGGGATGCGCTCGAAGTTCGCCGCGCTGGGGACCAACAGATCCAGGCCCCCGAGCACCTCGACGGCTCGATCGACGAGCTCCCGCGCCGCGCGGGCGTCGCTCAGATCCGCCTGCAGGAGATCGGCGCGCCCGCCGCGGGCGTGGATCGCCGCTGCGGTCTCCTCCGCGCCGGTGCGGCTCCGGTGGTAGTGGACCACCACGTGGGCGCCCCGCTGCCCGAGGGCGAGGGCGATGGCCTGGCCGAGCCGCTGCCCTGCGCCGGACACCAGCGCGCGCAAAGGAGTCGTCATGAACGGCAGCTTAGCGCCGGAAGCTGACCTTTGCCGGCCAGCTCCCGGGGGAGCCGAAGGTGGCGTTCTTCACGGTCTCGACGAGGCAGCGCGCGGTGGCGTCCCCCTGCTCGTCGCTGTGGGCGACCCCGACGCTGAGCACGCCTCCGTTGGTCTTCACGTACGCCGTGAGGAAGAACGGCCCCCCGCCGCCGCAGGCCGACAGGTCGGAGCTCAGGGTGCCGAGGACGCGCTGGATGTCCTGATCGGACCAGGCCACGGGCGGGCGCACGTCGCTGGGGGGATCGAAGCCGATGGAGCTGCGCGCGAGGCCGATGCGCCCCCCGACGGGCTTGGGCCAGCGGTGGCTCTTGAGCGCGTCGAGCATGCACTGCTCCGTCTCGTAGTCGCCGAGGTTCGACTCCTCGATGTGGGCGTGGCGCGCCTTGCCGGTCATGTCCACCTTGACCAGGAACTGCACGTCGCCACCCAGGAACTTCACGCGGCGCTGCCCTTCCATGAGGCACTGGGCCAGGGCGGGGTAGGCCTTCTTGAAGGTCCGATCGACCTTCTCCTGGTTCATGCCTCCGAACTCCTGCATCACGTCGAGCTCTTCGTGGGTGTCCGTGTCGTCCTCCACGACCCACTCCGAGTTCGGCGACTCCGCCGGCTTGTCGCTGCCGCCACAGCCGACCAGGCCGAACAGTCCGGTGAGCAGCGCGCCGAGGAGAGCGCGCGGCGCGCGGGTGGGGGACGCGGACGTGGTGAGGGGAGAGGTGGCAAGGACCGGAAACATAGTCATCGCGAATGGCCCTTTACCCAATGTCCAGGGACCTCGCCAGGGGTCACAGGATCGGAATGTGTGTCGCGCCCGGCTTCAGGGGTGGTGCGGCGGCGCGTCCGCGAAGAGAACCGCCCGGCGGAGCTGCCCGAGCCGATCGAGCAAGGCCGGGCGCGGCCGCACCAGCACCGGAAGTTTGCTCTCCGAGAGCATCTCCGCGTCGAAGTCGCTGTCGCCGAACGCGGCCAACCAGGTCACGTTTCCCAACAGGCGCTTACCCGCGCGCACCTTGTCGGGCCCGTAGGGCAGGGAACCCGCGAGCGCGGGGAGGAACACGCCGTCTGCCGCCTGTGCCCGCCCCGCCACGATGTCGTCGGGCCCAAAGCCGAGGTCCCGCGCCGCCTCGTCGACGACGAGCTGCGGCGACGCGGAGACGATGACGGCGCGCAGGCGCGCCTCGCGAGCCCAGAGCATCACCGGAAGCAGCGTGTGATGAATCTGTGAGAGGTGTTCGCGCCGCTTCAACGTGCGGCGCGTGTGCTCCCGCAGCTCCGCCTCCGTCCAGCCCGCGTAGGCCCAGACCTGCATCTCGCTGGTGGCGCGCTCCGGGTAGCGCCCCTCGGAGAAGGCCCGCTGCAGCTCCTGCGCGAGCAGGTTCGCGTCCGCGTCCTCGGGGCGCGTGCCCTGGAGCTCGAGCTCGGCGCCGAGTCCGTGGGCCTCCACCTCGGCGAGCAACGCCGGGCGGGCGTCTTCCCGGAGCAGCCCCTCGGTGAAGGCGTGGACGAATGCGTCGCTGCCCACGTCGCCCGTCCAGAGCGTGCCGTCCGCGTCGAAGATCACCGCCGCCCGCCCCTTCGCGTCCGCGGCGAGCCGCTCCAACCGCCGGATCAGCTCCCAGGCGTCGACGGACTCGGGCCCGGACGCGCTGCTCGGCGTGTCGAGGAGCAGGGAGCCGTCGGGGGCGGTCACAGGGGTCGAGGAGGACTTCATCGTCATCCCTCCGGAGCTCGAGCCCTCGGTCGAGACGCCCACCAACGCGCTGCCCACTCGAGATCTTCGAGGGTGTCGATTTCCATGTACGCGCCCTCGGTCGACTCGCGGTGCATCGGGGTGCCCGCCTCGAGCATGTCTTGAAGGAGATCGATCAGGTACGCCTTCTCGAAGGTGCGCCCCTCACGAAACTCTCCCTCCGCGAACCTCTCCGCGGCGCGATCGAAGGCCTCGACGAGCTGTCGCGCGCCCGCGGGGGACGCCTTCATCACGCCGATGAACTCCCCCTGGGCCGCGTCACTGTCGATGCGCCGACCGAGCTCGAGCACGCGGGACCCGTCGGCGCGCAGCTTCTCCGCGTCCGTCTCGGGGTGCTGCGAGCGATTCACGTAGCGACGCCGCCAGGCCGTGTCGCAGCCGAGGGTGATGTCGTGAGCGCTCTGGGCCACGCGCCGCGCGATGGCCCCGTCGTAGACGATGTCCGCGTAGGTCGACACGAAGCCGTCGGCGAGGTGAGCCCGCGCGCACAGGAGCGACGCCAGGATGTTGTTGTGCTCCCAGCGCTCGTTCCGAACGAACGTGAGCTGGGGGTAGCGCTCCCGGACGACCTCCTCGCGGTACCCGGACACGAACACGATGTCGCGCCCCGAGAACCCCGCCTCCTCGAGGGCCTCGAGGATCCAGTCGAGCATGGGTCGTCCCATCACGGGCACCAGGGTCTTCGGCACCTCGTCCGTCTCCGGTCCGAGTCGGCTCCCGCGGCCCGCGCCGATGATGATGGCCTTCATGCTTTGGTCAGCCTCGCAGTTTGTCGAGGACGCTCTTGTCCTCGAGGGTCGACAGATCTCCGCTGATCTCCCGGCCCGCGGCGACGTCCTTGAGCAGCCGCCGCAGGATCTTGCCGCTCCGCGTCTTGGGGAGCCCGTCGGCGAGGCGGACCTCGTCCGGGCGCGCGAACCTGCCGATCTCCTTGGCCACGTGGGCGCTCAGGGCGGCCCGGGTCTCCTCGCTCTGTTCGAAGCCGGGCTTCAGGGTCACGAACACCACCAGGGCCTGCCCCTTGAGGTCGTCGGGGCGCCCCACGGCCGCCGCCTCGGCGACGGCCGGGTGGGCCACCAGGCAGCTCTCGATCTCCGCCGTGCCGATGCGGTGCCCCGAGACGTTGAGCACGTCGTCGATGCGCCCCACGACGGTGAAGTATCCGTCCGCGTCCACGAGCGCGCCGTCCCCGGTGAAGTAAGCCCCGGGCACGTCGCTGAAGTACTGCTGACGATAGCGCTCGTCATCGCCCCAGATGGTGCGCAGCATGCTCGGCCAGGGGTCGCGCACCACCAGCAGGCCTCCTTCGTTGGGGCCGAGGGAAGCGCCGTCGCGGCTGACGATGTCCGGCCTGACGCCGAAGAAGGGGAGGCCGCAGGAGCCCGGCTTCATGGCGTGGGCGCCGGGCAACGTCGTCATCATGATCGCGCCCGTCTCCGTCTGCCACCAGGTGTCGACGATGGGGCAGCGTCCTTTGCCGATCTTCTCATGATACCACAGCCACGCCTCGGGGTTGATGGGCTCGCCCACGGAGCCGAGCAGGCGCAGGGAGGAGAGATCGTGCTTGTCCACCCACTCGCTGCCGGCGCGGATGAACGCCCGGATGGCCGTGGGCGCCGTGTAGAGGATCGTGACCCGGTGCTTCTCGACGATCTCCCAGAAGCGCCCCCAGTCCGGCTGGCTCGGTGCACCCTCGTACAGGACGCAGGTGGCGCCGTTCGAGAGGGGACCGTACACGAGGTAGCTGTGCCCGGTGATCCAGCCGATGTCGGCGGTGCACCAGTACACGTCGTCCTCCTGGAGATCGAAGACGTACTTCGTCGTGACGTGCACGCCCGCCAGATAGCCCGCGCAGGTGTGCTCGACCCCCTTCGGTTTCCCGGTGGAGCCCGAGGTGTAGAGGATGAAGAGCGGGTGCTCCGCGTCGACGATGGCGGGCTCGGCCCCCAGCGCCGGGTCCACTGCCGCCACCGCCTCGGCCCAGTCGACGTCGCGGCCCGGCTGCATCGACCGGGGGACCCCTGCGGCGGCGAGCTGCTCGTCGGTGAGGCGACGATGGACGAACACCTTCTCCACGGAGGGGGTCTGGGCGACGGCCTCGTCCACGGTGGCCTTGAGGGGGAGCACCTTGCCGCGACGCCAGCCGCCGTCCTGGGTGAGCACCACCTTCGCCTGGCAGTCGTTGATGCGATCCCGCAGGGCGTCCGCCGCGAAGCCGCCGAACACGACCGTGTGGGGCGCGCCGATGCGCGCGCAGGCGAGCATGCCCACGACCGCCTCCGGGATCATGCCCATGTAGATGGCGACGCGATCACCGGGACCTACCCCAGCGGCGCGGAGGGCCGCGGCGGTGGCCACGACGCGCTCATGGAGCTGGCCGTAGGTGAGCGTGACGCTCTCTCCCGGCTCTCCCTCCCAGACGATGGCGGGCTTGTCTCGACGACCGGACGTGAGCTGGCCGTCGAGGCAGCTCTCGCTGACGTTCAGCTTCGCCCCCAGAAACCAGCGCGCGAAGGGGACGTTCCACTCGAGGAGCTTCGACCAGGGTTCGCGGAACACCAGCTCGCTGGTCTCTCGCTTCCAAAAGGTCTCGGGGGAGTCGAGGCTCTCCCGGTAGAGGGCGTCGTACTGCTCTCGAGAGCCGACGCGGGCGCGCGCCGAGAACTCGGCGGGCGGATCGAAACGACGCGTCTCGGTGCTGAAACTCTGAATCGGCTTGGTCTCGCTCATGGCCTTCCCCGCTGGCGGTGGTCTCCCCAGTCTAGGGCCCAACCCTCTGGCGGAACAGCAGGCCTTCGCGTCGCCGCCCGAAAGCGCCGCCCCCCACTGGAAAGGCGGAGAGTTTCCCGAGGAGGACCTCCTCGAAGGAGGCGTGGCCCCGGACAAAACGCACGAAGGCCGCACGAGACGGGTGTCTTCGTGCGGCCTCGAGGGCCTCTTCCCAGGCGGAGCCCAGGAGCGTGGTGCGAGGACGGCGGCTGGGCTGGTCCAGACTGGCTCAGAGGCTGCCTGCTCAGAGGCTGCCTGCTCCGGAGGCCGGATCGGGGGGAGCGGGGGCCAGGTGGAGCACCGTCCGTCGCGGGGAGGGCGGCGCCGCTGGTCGAGCTCAGCCCGAGATCTTCTGCAGCGCCGAGGCGATCCGAGAGGTCGTCCGCGAGGCGGTCTTCTTCGGGAGGATGCCCTTGCTCGCGGCGCGGGCCAGCGCGGAGGCCGCGAGGCGCACGGGCTCGGCGGCAGCCTGGGGATCTCCGCTAGCGATCGCTGCACGCGCGCGCTTGACGGCAGTGCGAACGGCAGTGCGGACGGGACGATTGCGAGCCGTACGCTTGATGCGCTGACGGTTCCTCTTTTCGGCGGAGACGTGGTTGGCCATGAATGTGCTCGTAACTGGGGACGCGAGTGACTAGGACGCGATGAGGAGGCGACGGTCAGCTCTTGCGAGCGTCGGGCGCCTTGGGGTCATACCCCTCGGGGTGGATCGGAAACTCGGGGGTACCGGCCTTGGAGCGAGCGCGCTTCGCGGCGCGGCCAGCGGCCTTGGCGCGGATCTCGCGGCGGGTCTGCGTCTGCCTGGTGTTGGAAACCATGATGAACTCGACGGGCTAGAAAGGTGCCTCCGGAACACCTTGGGCGGCCCGGGGGGCGGGGAATATGGGGGAATCGAATAGTCTTGTCAACGCGCGGCGGCGAGGCTGGCGACCCGGTCGCCGTGGTCGAGGGCGCCCCCGCGATCCAGCGGCGCCCCGACCAGAAGAAGAGCCGCTCAGCCGCCGCCGAGCTTGCTCTTCAGGAGGTCCCCGAGGGTGCCGAAGTGCGCCTCGGCCTTGAGCTTCTGGCGGTACTCCTTGGCCGCTCGTCGCTCCTCGTCCTGGGCGAGCTTGGTGATGCTGAGCTTGGGCTCACCGCGCTTCGGATCGAAATCGATCACCTTGGCCTCGAGCTGGGCTCCCAGCTTGAAGTGCTTGGCGAGATCCGTGCCCCGAGGCGTCCCCGTCTGACCGGCGGGGATGAAGCCGCGGGCATGACGTCCCGTGGCGCCCAGCACGCGCACCTGCAGGCCCGGCGGGGCGGCCTTGACGACGGCCACCTGCAGGCTCGCGTTCTTGCCCACCCGCTGCCGCGGTTCCTCGGCGCGCTCGGGGGGCAGGGCAGGGTGGAGGGCGATCCGGCGCGAGCGGGGATCGAGGTGATGCACCACCACCCGCAGCGGGTCACCGGGCTTCACGACCTTGGAGGCGTCATCGACGCGCTCGAAGGAGAGGTCCGACACGTGGCAGAAGCCCTCGAGCTCGTCGTCGAGCTTGACCACCGCGCCGAAGGGCTCCACGCGGGTCACCACGCCGTCGATCTCTTGCCCCGGCTTGACCTTCTCGAGGAGGCTCGCCCAGGGATCTTCGATCAAGGCCTTGCGGCTCAGCCAGATCTTCCCCTTCTCGTCGATCTTGAGGATCTTCACGCGCAGGCGGTCGCCCGCCTTGAGCACGTCCGTGATCTTCTGACGCGGGTCGTGGGAGGCCTCGCTGATGTGCACCAGCCCTTCGAGGTTCTCCGCCTGGGGGAGGGCGACGAAGGCGCCCCACTCGACGACGGTGCGCACGACGCCGTCCATCTCGGCGCCCTCCTGGAGAACCTCCAGGGCCTTCTTGCGCCGCTCGTGGGCTTCCTTCTCGAGCATGGGGCGGCGCGTGACCACGACGTCCCGTCCACCCTTCTCGTACTGGGTGACCTTGAAGTCGAGGCGCTGCCCCACGAGCTGGGTCAAGTTGGCGTTCTGCGGGTGCAGATCCACGCCCGAGGCGGGCGCGAACGCGCGCAAGCCGTCGAGCATGACGTCGAGGCCGCCCTTGATGACGCCCGTGACGAGGCCCTGCACGAGGGTGCCGTCCTTCGCGGCTTGCTCGATCCGCGGCTTCGTCTCCTCCTCGCGGAGGGGCTTGCGGGTGAGCACGACGAGCCCGCCGCGCCCCCCGTCCGTGAGCACTTGACCCACGAAGCGATCACCAACGGCGGGGATCAGATCGTCGGGCTCCATCTCCCCGCGATCGAAGATCGCCAGCGCCTTGCCGGCGAGGTCCACCATGATCGCCGTCTCGAGGACCGCGGTGACCTTGCCGAAGACCTCCTCGCCGACGTGGAAGGGGGTGCGGTCGGACGCGCGCGCCTCGCCGTCGCTCGGCTTCTTTTTCTTCTTCCGGCGTCGCCGCTTCTTCTTCGGCCCGTCGGCGCCCTCCTCACCGGTGGCGCTGGCCTGCTCGGTGCCGGTCTGCTCCGCGCTGGCGCCTTCGCCTTCGCCGCTCTCGGACGAGGCTGCGCTGGCTTGCTCCGCGCTGGCGCCCTCGCCTTCGCCGCTCTCGGACGAGGCTGCGCTGGCTTGCTCCGCGCTGGGTTGGTCCGCGTCCGGTGCAGCCGTGCCCTCCGGAGGGGTCACGTCGCCGTCGCCACCGACGGAGACGTCGGCCTGCGGCGCGGGCGCGTCCGCTGGCGCGGCAGAGCCGTCCGCTCCTGCGGCGGAGCCGTCCTGTGGCGTCGACATCGCGTCGCCCGTGTCGCTCGACGCACCTGCGGGCTCCGAGCCCTGGGGCGAAGACCCCTGACTCGTCGAGGCGGACGTGGCGGACTCTGCGGGTGCCGTGTGTTCGGCAGCGCCACTGTCTGCAGTTGTTTCTTCGGAGCTCTTCGGCTCCGTCTCCTCAGATGCCATGCGTCGGGATCTCCCAGGGCCCGGCAGTGTGTCACGTACGGGCTGGGGCGCCTATAACTCGCCTTGCGGTGGAAGCCAACTGGCCGCGCTCCGGGGGCGGCTCGCGGGTCAGGTCGAACCGGGACCCGAGGGGTTTCACCCGGAGGACGGTTCGGAGGACGGTTCAGCTCCGGGTGATGGGGAGGTGCCGGTTCACCCCGCCGCTGCGGTCGATGGACAGGTCGGCGCCCGCCTGCCGGTTTTGTTCGTCGAGGCGTTCTACGAGCTTGCGGGAGATTTCCAGGAACGCCTCGGCCACCGGCGAGCGCGGCGCGGCCTGGACGACCGGGGTGCCCGCGTCGCCCCACTGACGCACCTGGGGATCGAGGGGGAGCTGACCCAGCAGGGGCGCTTCGGCCATCTCGGCGATCTTCTGGCCGCCGCCGCTACCAAACAGCTCATGGCGCTTGTCGCAGCCATCGCAGATGAAGTAGCTCTCGTTCTCGATGACCCCGGTGATGGGGATGCCGACCTTGCGGTTCATCGACACGGACTTGTAGACGTCCTGCAGGGCCACCTCTTGGGGCGTCGTGACGATGACCGAGCCGTTGCTCCGGACCTTCTGGGAGAGGGTCAGCGCCACGTCGCCCGTGCCGGGCGGCAGATCGAGGAGCAAGAAGTCGAGCTCGCCCCAGTCCACCTCGCCGAGGAACTGCATCAAGGCGCCGTGGAGCATCGGGCCGCGCCAGACCACCGCGGCCTTGGGATCTTCGAGCAAGAAGCCCAAGCTCATCAGCTTCAGGCCGAAGCGCTGCAGCGGCTGGATTTTCTTGCCGTCGCTCAGGGGCTGGCCGGTGATGCCCAACATGGTGGGGATGCTCGGCCCGTACATGTCCGCGTCGAGGAGCCCCACCCGGTAGCCCTGGCGAGCCAGGGCCAAGGACAGGTTGGTGGCCACGGTGCTCTTGCCCACGCCACCCTTGCCGCTCATCACGAGCAGCACGTTCTTCACCCCGGGCACGGGATCGTCGGGGGCTGGATTCCTGCTGGAGACCTCGGGCGGCGGCGCGTTGCGCTGGGGATCGCTCGGGTGGGCGTCGCTGGACTGGGAGTCGCTCATCTCTCCGCTCAGGTACGGCGAGGTGGGAGGACTGTCAAACTCGGGGGTGATCGCTGCCGGGAGCCGCGTCGCGGCGCCGGCCCGCGCCGCAGGTCGACCGACGCGTCTCGGCTACGGCTCCGTGCGTTCGCCGGCGGCTCCTGCGGGGCGCGGAGCGCGCTGGTGGGAGCCGTGGATCGCGCGGTCGCGGCGGCTCGAGGTGCCCATCAGGCCCGTTGCGGCGCGCTCTGCTTCCCGCTCTGCGACGCACGAGTGGTGCGCCGCAGCGGGCTCTGCTTCGCGTGGGCTCTGCTTCGCGTGGGCTCTGCTTCGCGTGGGCTGTGGTTCGCGCGGGCTCTGCTTCGCGCCGAGTGGTGCGCCGCAGCGGGCTGTGGTTCGCGTGGGCTCTGCTTCGCGCCGAGCGGTGCGCCGCGGGCTCTGCGACGCACCGGGCTTTGCGCGCCATGGGGGCGAGTGCGCCAGGTGGCGGACTGGTGGCGAACCGATCGCCGCTTCAGCGCACGACGACGTAGCTCTCGCAGGGGAACGTGATGTACAGGTCCGGGCGGATCGTCGTCTTGATCGTGGTGCAGGCGTCCCCGACGAGCTCGAGATCCGTGGGGGACGTCATGCGCCAGCCGTTGGCGTCGTCGTAGGGGAGCCCCTCGCAGTCGAGCAGGACCGTGCCCTTGTCCGCCTTCTCCAGGTCGACCTCTTCGCTGAGCTTGAACTCGCAGCTGCGCACGCCGCCGACGATCCGCCCGATGTCGTCGCGGAGATCGGCGGGGTTCTCGGGTCGGTAGTAGCGCGCGTCACCGCCGGAGGGCTCGTAGCTCCCGAGGGTGGGCGGATCGCAGTCCGCCTGGGGCGTGCGCCGCTGCACCGGCTGCCCCGCGCCCGCGTTGGCGAGATCCTGCAGGTGATCGCGGCCGATCTCACCGACCCCGATGACGAAGGTCCGGATGTTCTTCGCGAAGGCCTCCTGCACCGCCGCGATGGCCTCGTCCTGTCCGCACTGGGGATCGGGCTCCGCGCAGGTGTCCGGCTCTCCGTCGGTGACGAGCAAGAGGAACTTGGGCCCGGGCGCCTGGTCCGCCTCGAGCACGGGGAGCACCGCGCGGATGGCGGCGCCCGTCGGCGTCTCTCCCTTGTAGGTGAGGGGGTTCGAGCCGGTCGTCGCCGGGTCGACGCTGACCTCGTCGTAGAGGTTCACGATGCTGTCGAAGCTGTCCGTGGCCGTGGCGATGTCGATGACATCCATCAGGGGGCACGCGGCCGCGCCGTTCACCTGCTGGTGCGTGTAGGTGGCGAAGCCGAAGCGCACCGCGCCGTGCAGCTCCCGCAGAACGCCATTTTCGCCGATGAGCGCCTCCTTCAAGGGCTGCCAGCGGTTCGGGCTGTTGCCGAAGGGGGTGTCGAACATGCTCGAGGAGCGATCCACCAAAATCATCACGGTCGGCACGACCGACTCGAACTCCACCTGGAGATCGTTGCAGCCGGGCTGGGGATTGCACTCGCGCTTCTTCGTGGGACCGGCGCCCTCGCCGCCGTCGTTGGGGTCGAGGATCGTGTTGCCACCCGCGCCATCCCCGTTGGCCGCTCCATCGTCCTTGTCGGACCCGCAGCCCACCATCGCGCCGACGACCACCAGCGCCAGCCCTGTAAGCAATCCCATGGCCTTCATGGCCGGGAGCGTACCTTGAGTGTGGGGAAACGGCTCACAATTCGTGCTTGGGAGATTTTTGTTGTGTGACTGTCGGTTTGCCGAGGGCGGTGAAGGCTCGGGCGCGCGGACCACCCTCAAGGAGTTCTTGGAAGGCCTGCCCTCCTCCCGGTCGCTCTTGTGAACGTCGACGTGGGCCTCAGCCGCGTTTGGCGGCGAAGTCCGCCGGGGGCTTGCACATCCACGTCTGGCCCAGGAGCTTCAGGAACCTCTGGATCGTGCGGGCGTTTTCGCCGAAGTCGCCGGTCGCGATGTTCGAGCGCGAGCGGACCTCGAGGACGGATCCCGTCTTCTCCGGGCGCACGGTGACGACGATCTGGCTCTCGAAGCCGAGCCGCGTGCGGGTGGTCCCTTCGAACCGCCGCTCGCGTTGGCTCATGTGCTCGAGGTGCCAGCCCGGGAGCCCTCCCGCAGCGACGACCGCGTGCCCGAAGGTCCGCTCCGGGCGGCTCGACAAGCGGACCGGTTGCAGAGACGGATAGCGGGTCCGGAGCGTCTGCGCCTGGGCTTCGTCGTAGACGTCCGCGCCGTCGGGCTCGGCGGGGGCCAGCCAGCGAAATGTCGGAGGTCGCTCAGCGGCCGCGACGTCGTGCAGCCACGGGAAGCGAACGGAGGTCCAGGCGGCGAGGGCGAGGACCAGGACGCCCAGGGGAGCGGCGGCGAGCAGGGCGTTGTCCGCGACCTGCCTCTGGCCCCAGTGCTGGTAGGCTGCCCACAGCCCCATGCCGAGGGCGACGAGACCGGCGGCCGCGATCCCGAAGAGCGCGACCTCGAAGGGGAGTCGCCCGGTGCGCCCCAGCACGAAGGCGAGGAAGCTCAGGGTCCACAGCCCGCCGCTGAGCACCGGTGTCCAGCGCGGGGCGGGGCCGGGGGCGGCAGGGAGGGTTTCCGCATCGGAAGAAGCCATGGCGGCCTGAATTTGCGCGGTGGAGGTCGGCCTCGCAAGGTCGCAGAGCGCAAAGAGAGAGGGCCGCCAACTTGCGTCAGCGGCCCTCGCTCAGGGGTAGCTCGACTCAGAGATCGAGCGCGGCGGTCACCGACACGGAGCCCTTGATGGCGGCCTCCATGTTGGCGAAGGCCGTGGCACCGGCGGACATGATCGCCGGGGCGCAGACGACGGCCTTGCCGCTCAGCTTGCCCAGGTCGCCGCCGATCTTCATGCCGGCGTCGAGCGAAGCGTCGAGGCCGTCGAGGAACGCCTGACCACGAGCTTCCACGGCGACCAGGATGTTCGGCAGGTTCGCCTTGAGGGAGGCGATGGCCGTGTTCAGCTGCGCCTGAGCGTCCGCGTCGAAGCTGGCGCCGCCGCTGGCCTCGAACTTGATGGCCACGCTCGGGGGATGGCACTCCGCCTTGGCGCTGGCGCTGGCCTCGCAGTTGGCGTTGCAGTCCGCCGCGGCGTCGCACTCGCAGCTCGCCTTGAGCGTACCGCCCTCGCACTTGAGGGGCTCGACCTCACCGTCGCAGGAGCCGTCGCACTTCACGCTGGCGCTCCCCTCGGCGGTGCAGGCAGCGTCGCAGGAGCCCTGGCAGCTACCTTCGCACTCGATCTCGGCGTCGGCCGACATCTCGCAGGTGCCCTCGCACTCACCCTTGCAGGTGCCGTCCGCCTGGATGCCCGTCTCGTCGGCGCTACCGCCGGCGGTGCAGGTGCCGTCGCACTTGCCGTCGCACTTCACGCTCGCGCCCACGTCGGCCGTGCAGGACCCGGTGCACTTGCCCTCGCACTTGCCCTCGCAGGCGACGCTGACGCCGGCCTCGGCCTCGCAGGAGCCCGAGCAGGAGACCTGCATCTTGCCACCCTCGCAGGTGGGCGGGTTGGCCTCGACGTCACACTCGCAGCCCACGGACGCCGTACACTGCGCGGAACAGTCGGCGCTGGCGCTCACGGAGGCGGAGCACTTGGGAGCCTCGTAGTCGATCTTGAGAGATCCTTCCGCGCCGAACTCGCCCTCGGCGCCGAAGTACGCGTCGATGCGGGCGGCCGCGAGGGAGCAGAGTCCCTGGACCTTGGCGCCACCGCTCTTCGCCCTCTCGGCGGCGAGGTCGTCCTTGCTCGCGCCCAGATCGGTCGCGATGTTGGTGCAGGCGATCTCGATGTCGCCGAGGGTGGCCGCCGCCACGCCGGAGAGATCTGCCATGGCCTGGGCGAAGACCTTGAACTGGCCTTCCATCTCGGCCTCCATCCCGAAGTCGACGCCGCTCAGGTCCGCGCCGACCTCGAAATCGTCGCAGCACAGGCCGCCTGGGAGCCCGCCGCCAGGGCCGTCCTCACCACAACCCGTCGTTGCGGCGGCGCCCGTCAGGGCCACGAGCATGGGGGCCGCGATGTACGTAAGTCTCTTGGAAAATGCCATTTGGATGAAAGCTCCTCTTGATGGTCTGGGGGCGTACCGCACCCGGGATCTTCAGTCTGTCGTGATTCGTTGGGGGGGGACCGTTCTTCCCTCCGAGTGCTGCCGACCTTCGACGTGAGCCGTCTCTCTCGCTTGCCCCCTCGGAGGCGACGTTTGGCGATCGAGCTGGATGCCTAGGTCGAACGAACTTCTACAGGGAACCTATCGCGGTGTTAAGAGGCCTTTGTTTGCACGCGCTGGGCCAGCCCACGGCGGAGTCGTTCGTGAGGCGTCGAGGAGGTCTCCGCGGTAGTCCGCCCGGGCTGGAACATCCGAAAACCAGGCAAAAACAGCTTTGATTTGCGGGTGTCGACTGTGGGATGCGCCCCGACAAAGCGGGACGAAGAGGGAGACCTTCGCACAGACGAAGGGCCCTCGGGGTGCGGCGTCCACTTCCCGACCGCGACAGAGATGTCAGGGAGTGCGCGCGTCCCTGAACCGGTGGCCGATCGACCTCCTGGGTCGGCGCTACGCTCTGAACGGAACGCCCGCGGCCATCGCGGTCTGCTGCGTCGACCGCGCCTCGACCCGCGCGTCGACGTCGTGACCGCCGCTCGCTCCCAAGG
>JAAZAA010000120.1 GCA_012514535.1 Myxococcales bacterium
AACCAAAAACCGACGAACACCTGCGGCGCTGCCGTTGGACCACTGAACCTGCGCGACCGCCGATCACGGCGTCCCCGTGGCTGCTCGGCGCTTGCTTTCTCGCTCTGGGCGCATGCTCGAGCGGCGAGCCCTCCGCGTCCCCCGTCGAGGGGGCGGCGGGGGCGGGCCCTGGCGCCGCTGGCAGCGCCTCCTGGGCGCCCCAGAGGCCGTCCAGGCCGGATCCCGAGCCCGGCTGCACCCCCTCGGACGACCCGGACGCGCCCGACGATGCCTTCGAGGACAGCAACTGCGACGGCATCGACGGGGACGTCACCCGGGGCGTCTTCGTCGATCCCCAGGGCCTCGACGGCGGCGACGGGAGCTTCGAGGCGCCGGTGGCGAGCCTGGGCAAGGGCATCGAGCTGGCCCTGGCGCAGGAAAAGGACGTGTACCTGTGCGCCGCCACCTACGAAGAGAACGTCGTCGTCGAGGGCGCGGGGGTCCGCATCTATGGCGGCTACGACTGCGCGGACGGCTGGAGACGCAAGCCGATCCAGGCGGTGGTCGCGCCGGCTGCGGGGCGCCCCCTCACCGTGCGGAGCGCGAGCGGCCCCGTCGTGCTCAGCCGCGTGCAGCTCCTGGCGCCGGCCGCGGTGGAGCCGGGAGAGAGCTCGGTGGCGGCGTTGATCGTCGACAGCGGCGACGTGCTCCTGTCGCACCTCGATCTGGTGGCGGGCGAGGGCGCGATGGGAGTGCATGGTGAGGCGGCGAAGGAGCACCCCGCGGCTCCGCCCCAGCCACCGCCGGGCAAGAGCGCGGAGGAGATGGACTGCTTCGTCTATGGGCCGGCCCCCGCCTCCTGCTCGAAGCCCTGCTCCGAAAGCTTGCAAACGTGCTGCGGCTACTCGATCTGCCCGACCTCTTGCCTCCCCACGAGCCTGCATTCCACCTGCCAGAGCGTCGTGTCGGGGCAGGCATCGGGGCGCGTCCGCTTGCCGTCTTGCCCCAGCGACGACGGCTTGGTGCCCCGTTCCTTCACCCCGGGCGGCGCGGGCGGCAACGGCCACATCGGCGAGTGGCCGACTCAAGGACAGAAGCTCCCGACGGAGGACCCGAAGCCGGAGGAGCAGGACGCTCAGAGCAAGCAAGGTAAGCAGGGTCCACCGGGTGCCCCGGGCGCGCCAGCGGCCGCGGGCTTCGGATCCATCGCCGAAGACGGCGAGTACGTGCCCAGCAACGGCGGCTCCGCAGGCAAGTTCGGAGGGATCGCGCACGCTGGCAGCGGCGGCGATGGCGGCAAGGCGTACGGCCACACCGTTGGCGGCGTCTACGTGGATCCGCGCCGCGGCGGCGCCGGCGGTCTCGGCGGCGCGGCGGGCTGCGGAGGGCGCCCAGGGCAGCCCGGCGGCGGCGGCGGCGCGTCCATCGCGCTGATCTCGGTGCGCTCGAACGTCGAGCTGCACCGCGCGCTCCTGCGCACGGCTTCCGGGGGCGCGGGGGGTCACCCCAGCGCTGGCGCCGCGGGGCAGCCAGGAGGCCTCGGCAGCGCTGGCGGCACGGACAACCTGGGTGAGAAGACGAGCACCGACGGCCTACGCGGCGGGACGGGAGGCGCGGGCGGCCCCGGTGGTCCAGGGGGCGGCGGCCCGTCCATCGGCGTCGTCGCGGTGGGCCCCGAGCCCGTCCTGAAGGCCACCGCCTTCGACATCGGACCCGGCGGTCCCGGCGCCGACCCCGTCCCGGGCAGCTCGGTCGCCCGCGGCGCAGACGGCCTGTCCCGCGACGTCCACGTGCTCGAGAGCGTCACCGACGTCGTCATCGACGTCGACGTCGACGAATAGCCGCGCCCACGAGGCGTCTGCGCCTGCTCACGATTCCATCACGCAATCCCCCACCCACCATTCCGCGCCGCGACGGCCTGCGTGAGCTCTGCTGCGTGAGCTCTGCCCCGCGCGCACCCCCCCGGTTCCTCCATCGATTTCCACGTGCCTTCGGAGCGCACCATGCAAACACCTTCCCTCTCCCACCCCTCCCTCTCTCGTTCGTGCCCTCCCCTCGTGCTCCTCCTCGCCCTGTGCGCCGGAGCTGGGCTCGGCTGCTCGTCCTCGAGCCCCGCCGGTGCGCCCCTCTCGGAGCCCGACGACGCCCTCGCCCCTGCTCCTGCGCCGCTCACGACCCCGTGCCTGCTCAGCGCGGACTGTCCCCCTGGGCTGCACTGCGATCTCGGCGAGTGCGTGCAGAGCTGCGACACCGACGCCTCCTGCGATGACGCCGCCGCCCACGAGGCAGGTGGGGACGGCGCAGGCGCGGCCGAAGAGGGGCGCACCCATTGCTCTCCACGCGGACGCTGTCTCCCCGAGGGCGAGGAGGACCGCGACCCGCCGCCGCCCACGGCGAGCGCCGGCACCCTCCACGTCGACCAGCGCAGCGTCGCCCTCACGGCGCGCAGCGAGAAGGTCCTGCTGCGGCTCTCCTCCGACTCGGCGGAGCCGGTGCGCTACCGCGTCGTGCCCGGCGCCCCTTACCTGAGCGTGGCGGAGCCCCGCGGGGAGTTCACCGGAGAGACCTTCGTGGAGCTCGCCGTCGATCCGTCCCGCGCCGCGGGTTCTCGGGACGCAGGATCCATCCGGATCCTCTCGACCCTGGGCGAGCGCGTCGTCGAGACGTCGATCCAGCAAGGCCTCACGGGGCGCTACCAGGGAGCCTTGCGCTACGTCTCGGGGGACACGGTGCTCGGAGACGCGCGCGTCTCGGTGGACCTCCTGGAGCGCCAGGGAGACGTCGACGTGCGCTTCGATCCGGACACGTCCCTGCTCTTCCCTGCCTCCGGTGAGGGCGCGGCCACGACCGGCTTCGGGTCCTTCACGGAGGAGGACGGCGCCGAGCTCGTCGTCGTGCAGCGCGTCGACGCGGAGCTCGGCGGAGCGCGCAACCTCTTCGCTCGCCCGCTGGGCCGCCGCCTGGTGCTGCGCGTGAGCCCCACCGCCGCGGGAGATCTGGAGGGGACCTTCACCGAGACGATCCATGGACTGTTCGAGCAACCGATCGAGGTCGGCGGGCAGGTGTCGCTGCGCCTGCGCCGGGGGGAGCCCGAGCCGAACTTCGAGCTGAGCCCGGACGTGGCGCTGCCGCCCTTCGAGCGGCCCGAGCCGCCCTACGCCGACCTGTTCGAGAGCGACGCCCACGCGGACTGTGAGACCCTCATGATAAGCCTGACCTCCAACGGCACCATCTCGGAGGCCTTGAACGACGCCCAGCGCTACTACAGGCTCGACAGGACGCTCCGCGATCGCGTCGTCGACGGCCGGACCTACGGCGAGCTGATGACCCTCTGCGCCGACGAGCTGCGCGGACCAAAGCCTGCGACGAGCGCCGTCGAGTGCGCGTGGCTCCCCGCGACCGCCTGCGGGGTGGCCCTCGCTGCTCGCAGCCCCGAGACCAGCGATCGCTTCAACACCTTCATGACCAGGACGGTCCACCCCTCGCTGCTCGTCGCCCAGCAGCGCGTGGTCGACGGCCTCCAGGCGTCCTTCGCCCCCGGCGGGCTCCCGACGGAGCGCAAGGCCTACGACGACGCCGCCGCGGCCCTGGAGGTGATCGGGCGCTGGGTCTTGCACCCCGATCACGTCGGCTACCTCCGCCGCATGACCCAGGAGCAGGCGCGGGGAGCCGGTACGGCCGGTGACGACGCCGCCGCGGATCCCGAGAGCTTCCCCGCGGGGAGGGCCCTGGCCCGGCTGCTCCAGGTGCAGGCCACCATCGACGGCGAGCGCTCCCGCATCGACGGCATCGACGTGCCCGCCAGCGACGCCGCCGTCGTGCGCACCGCCCAGGAGCGCGCGCTGCTCGCGTTCCTGGAGGCCGTCACCGTGCTCGAGATCGCCAGCCAATGGGAGCTCACCCCCGACGTGCTGCACGCGGATCTCGACGGGCTGCTCCACCCGCTCGACACGGGCTTCGGCGCGCTGCTCGAGGGCGCTCGGGCCTTCGGCGTGCCGGAGGGCTTCGTGCCCTTCGTGTGGCGCCCCGAGGACGTCGGCCGCGGAGCGACGAACTTCGAGCAGATGCTCGCCCTGGCGACGGAGAGCGTCGCGGGAGAGCGCGCCCTCGAAGAGGCGTACGTGATCGGTCAGAGGGCCTTCGAGAGCTCCGAGGCCGAGATCCTCCGAGAGGCCCAGAACCTCCGCGCCACCTACGAACTGCAGATCGCCGAGCTGTGCGGCGGCGGCTTCGACGTCGACGCGGTGAGCGGCCCGGAGGACTGGCAGGACTGCGGCGCGGACAACGGCGGTGAGGTGGGCTCGTTGCTCCTCGACGTCGAGCTGATGCGTGCACGCGTCGAGGCCGCCCACGCCCGTCTGCAGGGGCTCGCGGACAAGATCGAGATCGATCGGGCCACCCTGGCGCGCACCCAGGGGCTGCGCGCCGAGACCATGCGCTTCGTCGACAGCACCGGGCGGCAGCTCGACACCCTGACGATGGCCGAGGGCACCCTGAACGCCATCCAGCAGTTTCTGACGATCGCCTCGAACGCCAGCGTGCTCAACTTCGGCACGCCCTACGGCATGGCCGCCGCCGCCGCGGCCATCGAGGCCAAGCGCACGGCCATCCACGTGCAGCGCGACCGCCTCCAGCGCGCCCAGAGCCTGCGCTTCCAGGAGCAAGACGCCACCCTCGAGCTCATCCAGGGCATGGCCCAGATCCAGAAGCAGCTCATCGATCTGGAGCAGCTCGGGCTCGAGACGATGCAAGAGGACCTGTTGGCGACCCAGGCGGAGGTGCGGCTCACCAGCGCCGTGGAGCGGGCCAAGCGCCTGCATCGGCTGCGTCGACAGGCGATCGCCATCGCGGATCGGAACCCTGCCCACGATCCGTCCTTCCGCATCCTGAGGGACCAGCACGCCCTGCAGCTGCTCGACGCGCGCGCCCGGGCCCAGCGCCAGCTGTACCTCGCGGGGCGGGCGCTGGAGTACGAGGTGAACACCCCCATCGCGAGCCTCGGGGGTGCGGTGCTCGGCGCCCGCAACGGCCTGGCCCTGAACCAGCTGGCCACGTGCCTCAAGGAGATCCACACGAGCCACCGGGTCGCCTTCGGCAATCCCCAGAGCTACACGACGGAGCTGTCCGTGCGGGAGATGCTCGGCATCACCGGGCCGCGGGAGGACGAGGTGACCGGGCAAGTACTGAGCCCGGGCGAGGTCTTCCGGCAGCTCGCCCTCCGCAACGCCTCCTGGGACGAGCGCGGCGCCCTCACCATCACGTTCTCGACCAACCTCCAGCCCGGCAACGGGCTGTGGGCGACGGACGTGTGCGGCGACCGCATCACCAGCGTGCAAGCGCAGCTCGTGGGCGATTTCCTCGGCGACGACGAGGCCCAGGTGAACGTCTCCCTCTCCGGCGCCGCGGTGCTCGCCAAGTGCGACTCCGAAGGCGTCGAGGCCTGGTCGATGGCGGACGGCACCTCCGCCTCCCAGGCGGTGGCCGTCTTGCAAGCCGGTGTGAACTCCTTCGGCAAGGCCGCCCCCAACGCCTCCCTCTTCGGGCAGTCCGTCGCCCGGGCCTCCTGGAGAATCACCCTCCCGCCCGGCGACGCGGCCCCGAGCAACGCGGATCTCGATCCTTCGAAGCTCGAGGACATCGTGCTGCGCGTCGAGCACCAAGCGCTGCCGCGGCGCGCCACGCCCCTCTACGTCGACACCTCCTGCCTGGCGGGGATCCAATGAGGAGCGCAGGGATTCGAGCTGCGGCGCCCCGAGCGTGGCCGTTCGTCGCGGCCGCGCTGCTCGGCGGTTGGCTGCTCGCCGTCACCCCCGAGGCGCACGCGTCCTCTTCCTCGAAGCTGAGCCTCCCCAGCGGGCCGGCGTCCATCGAGGGGCTCGGCGGGAGCTTCACGCCGTCCCTCGCATCCGGCACCGCGAGCTACCGGGTCGAGATCGCCGTGCCGCCCGCGGCCGGTGGCTTCGCGCCAGCCCTCGCCCTCGAGTACGACTCCGGCGGCGGGGTGAGCGAGGTGGGGCTCGGCTGGCGCCTCGGCGGGGTGCCCAGCATCCGGCGCCGCACCACGGAGGGGCTGCCGACCTTCACGGAGGCGGACGCCTTCGAGGCTGTCGGGCTCGGCTTGCCCTGTGATCTGGTGCCCGTCGAGGGTGGATTCTTTCGGCCGGAGCACGAGGCGGGCAGCTTCGTGCGCGTGCAGCGCAGCGACGATGGCTCCCTGTGGGAGGCCCGCACGAAGGGCGGCGTCACGTTTCGCTTCGGCGGAGACGGCTTCACCGAGCACGAGGAGCTCAACGACGCGACGGGCGACGCGACGAGCCGGGTCGTCACGTATCTGCTCCGCGAGCAGCTCGATCGACACGGCCGCCGCGTCGCCTACGAGTGGGACACCGAAGAGGGGCACGCCCTCCTCACCTCCGTCACCTGGAACGACTTCTCCGCAGACGTGCGCCAGCGCATCCAGCTCGTCTACGAGGAGCGCCCCGACGCGCACGAGCTGTATGGGTCGGGGATCCGCAAGGTCCTGAGCCGGCGCCTGGCGCGGGTGGACGTCACGCTGGGCGGACAGCTGGTGCGACGCTACGAGCTCTCCTACACGGACGCGCCCCTGCCCCAGCTCGAGGCGGTCACGATGCTCGGGACCGACGGCGCCACCGCGCTGCCGACCCTACGCTTCGAGTACACGGAGCCGAACTTCTCCGCCGAGACCTCCCTCGTCACCATGACGACCCCGCCCGGGCGCTCTCCGGCGGATCCGGGCGTGGAGCTCGCCGATCTCGACGGGGACGGCCTGCCGGATCTGCTCGTGACGGAGGCGGGCAGCTACCGCTCTTCCCTGAACCACGACGGCGTGTCGTGGCGAAGCGCGCGCGATTGGCCTGCCGCCGAGAGCCCCTCCGTGTCCCTGGCGGACGAGGGCACCCAGCTCGCGGACCTCGACGGAGACGGCGCCCTCGATCTCGTCATCAAGAGCGGCACGGACGCGTTCCGCTACCTGCCCGGCGGGATCGAGCGCTTCGACGCCGCCGTCCCCCTGGCGACGGTGCCGAGCTTCCATTTCGAAGATCCCGAGCTGCGCCTCGTCGATCTCGACGGCGACCGCCGCATGGACGTGCTCCTGACGAGCCCCGCAGGCCTCGTCGTCTCTTACAACCGCGGCGGCCACGACTGGTCCACGCCGGAGACCCTGGGGGTGCTCGACGAGCGCCACGAGCTGCGCTTCAGCGACGGCAAGACCCAGCTCTGCGACGTGAACGGCGACCGCGTCTCCGACCTCTGTCACCTGCGCTCCGGCGCCCTCACCTACTGGCTCGGCCGGGGGCGGGGCGCCTTCGAGCCCGCCCGCCCGGCGCAGGGCGTGCCGAGCTTCCCCGACAACCAGGCCTGGCGCCTCGTCGACCTGAACGGCGACGGCTGGGTCGACCTCGTCCACGTCGGCGTAACGCGGGTCTTCTATGCCCTGGCCGAAGGCGCCGGTCGCTTCGGGGAGGTGCGTGAGATCACCGACGTCCCCGAACGAGGACCCGGCGTGCACGTCGAGCTCGTCGACATGAACGCCTCGGGCACCGTGGACATCCTCTGGGTCGACGTGGAGGGCGCCCCCGAGGGGGCCTGGCGTTACCTGGAGCTGTTCCCCGACGGCCGCAGGGGGCTGCTCCGCCGCATCGACAACGGCCTCGGCCAGGTCACGGAGATCGCCTACGAGCCCGCTGCCCTGAGCGCCGCCCGGTCCCGAGACGAAGGCGCCCCCTGGACCACCCGCATGAACGTCGCCCTCCCCGTGGTGCGCGCGGTGGAGATCGACGGCTCCCTCGGCGATCCGCGCCTCACGACCCACTACCACTACCTCGACGGCACCTGGGACCCCGTCGAGCGCACCTTCGCGGGCTTCGGGGGCGGTGTGCAACGGGAGCTCGGCGACGCCACGACCCCCACCCTGATCACCGAGACCCGCTTCGACGTGGGGCTCGAGCACCCGCCGCTGCGGGGCGCCCCTCGCTGGAGCGAGCAGCGGGACGAGACCGGCCACGTCTTCCTGCGCACCACCCACGAGTACGAGGTCATGGACCTCCCCGTCACCTACGCCTACGAGTCCGCGCGCCGCACGGAGTACCTGGAAGGCCAGTCCACGGGCCGCGTCACCCTGCAGGAGTGGGCCCAGGACGAGCACGGCAACGTCATCGAAGAGCGCCACTGGGGCGAGGTCGCCGGCAGCAATCGCCGCCTCGGCGACGACGAGGCCCTCGTCCGGCGCACCTTCGCGAGCGACACCTCCGATTGGCTCTTGGGCTTCGTCGCGACCGAAGAGCTCCTCGACGGGGAGGGCCGCCGCGTCGCCATGAAGCGCAACTACTACGACGGCGAGGCGTTCGAGGGGCTCTCCCTGGGCCGAGTGACGCGCGGCGACCTGACCCGCCAGGAGGAGTGGGTCGGCCCCGACGAGGACGCCTTCGAGCTGGTCACCGCCACTCGCTACGACGACCACGGCCTTCCGGTCGAGACCACCGACGGCATCGGCGGCGGGCGCCTCTTCACCTGGGACGCCCAGGACCACACCACCTTGCTCAGCGAAGAGGTCAAGCACGACGGCGCGGCGCGCCTCATCGAGCGGGCGGAGACGGACCGGCGCTTCGGCAACCTCCTCACCGCCACCGGCTACAACGGCGAGGTCATGCGCTACGAGTACGATCCCCTCGGGCGCTTGACGGCGGTCTTCAAGCCCGGCGATCCCCCCGATCAGCCCAGCACCCGCTACCGCTACGAGCACGGCTATGGGCTGTCGCGCGTCACCACCGAGGTGCGCCTCTGGTCGGGACGGGAGGTCTTCGAGCGGAGCGTGAGCGTCGTCGACGGCCTCGGCCGCACCCGCGCCACCCTCACCCAGGAAGGCGAGCGCTGGCTGCTCGCTGGCGTCTCGCACCTCGACCGGCGCGGCCAGCCCTCCCGCGTCCTGCGGCCGCGCTTTCTCCGCACGGATGTTCTCGACGACACCACCCTCGCCGCCCAGCTCCACGCCGACGGCGCAGGGACCTCGCTGTGGCGCGACGCCCTGGGCCGCGAAATCGCCACCCGGAGCGAGCTCGGCATCGAGACGGCCACGCAGTACCACCCCCTGCAGATCCATCGCTGGGACGGCGGGCAGCTGGATCCCGCCGCGGGCTACGAGGGCACCCCGACCGTGGAGCACCTCGACGGCCTCGGCCGCGTCGTGGCCGTCGAGCGCGTCAACGAGGGGATGACGCTCGCCGCGCGCTTCACCTTCGACGCCGCCGGCAACCTCGTTGGACGCACCGATCCCGAGGGCCACGAAGCGCGTTACGGCTACGACGGCCGGGGCCGCCGGATCCTCGTCGACGACCCCGATCTCGGCCGCCGCGAGCTCGTCTACGACGCTACCGGCAACCTCCTCGAGCGCCGCCACCCCGACGGCAACGTGATCCGCTACGCCTTCGACCGGGCGGGCCGCTCCGTGAGCGAAGACTGGGACGGCGACGGTGTGCCCGAGGTCGTCCACCACTGGGATCGCATGCCTGGCGGAGCTCCCGAGCCCCTCCTCGTCGGCAAGCTCGCTCACACCACCGAGCCCAGCGGCAGCACCTCCTACGAGTACGACGCCCGGGGCCGGATCACCTGGACCCATCTCACCATCGGAGGCCCTGCCAGCAGCAGCGCCGGCGGCGCCAGCTCCCCGAGCGCCAGCCGTCGCTACTCCACCGGCAGCCTCTATGACAACCTCGACCGAGAGTACCTGCACATCTACCCGGACGGCTCGTCGCTCCGCATCCACCGCAACGCTCGCGGTCAGCTCGCCGGCTACGGCGACGCGGTGCGCTTCCACTTCGGCGAAGACGGCGTCGAGCGGGAGCGCCACTTCGACACCGGCGTCGTACAGAAGCTCGACTACGACGCGGATCTCCGCATGACGTCCCTGCGCGCGCAGTCGGCGAGCGGCGCGACCATCGAGCACCTGCGCTGGGACTTCGACGCCGCCGGCAACGTGACGATGCTCCGAGATCTGCGCAAGGACGTCGCCCCCGCGGACGATCGCACGGAGGCGTACACCTACGACAACCTCTACCGGCTGCGCTCCGCGGAGGGCGCCTGGGGCAAGACGACCTGGGAGTACTCCCCCAGCGGCAACCTGCTCGCCCGCAAGAGCTCCGTCGCCTCCCAGGACGTCCGAGCGATCGCCTTCGGCGACGGCGCTGGGCCCCACGCCATGACGCGCCTCGACGACCGCGCGCTCCGCTACGACGCCCTCGGGCGCATGCTCCACGACGGCGATCGCAAGTACACCTGGAACGGCGCCGACCAGCTCGTGCGCGTCACGACCCAGGACGGCGCCACCGTGGAGAGCACCTTCGACGCCGAGGGCCGCCGCCGCATCCGCAGGTCGACCTCCCCCGGCGGGAAGACCTCCACCACGCACTTCCTGAGCCCCTGGGCCGAGGTGCAGGACGGCAAGCTCGTCCGCTACATCGTCCACGCGGACCGGCGCATCGCGCGCTTGCACGAGAGCACCGGGCGCGGCGCAGAGGCGCCGACGACGCTCGGGGGGGACACCTCGCACGGCGGTGATATCGTCGCGATCCGTGACAGGGACGTGATGGGACTCTTGGGATGGCTGGCGGTGCTCGCGACGCTCGGGGGCGTGCTCTTCGGGGGGCTGCTCCGCGGCGCGCGGAGTCGCCCGCGCGCGCTCGCTTGGGCTGCGGCGCTCGGACCGCGCGCCGCCAGCGCGCTCGGGGGGCTCGTC
>JAAZAA010000121.1 GCA_012514535.1 Myxococcales bacterium
CGCCACCCGCTCGAGGAACAGCGAGGTCGATGGGCGCGCCCGCGCCCCAAGTCGGGGGGGACGACTTACCCCTTCGCTGGCCAGTGACCCGCCACACCGAGCGATTCGCTCAGCTCACTGAGAGTTCGTTCGGCGAGCTTCCTCGTGACCGGATCGAGGCCGAGATGCTCGTAGGCCTCGTTCATCTCGTTCTTCGTGAACGCTCGGATGTTCGGCGTGATGAAGGCGATCGACGAAACGACGAACCGCGTGGCGACGCTGTCGGTAACGATGGACGCCTTGGGCTTGGAGTTCCCCAGCGTCTCCTTGAGGCGACGGCGCTGGTCCGAGTTCGGGCCCGCTCCGTCCGTCACCACGAGCACGCGCAGGTTTTGGATTCCATCACCCGACGTCAAGACATTCAAGAACGCCCCCCACTCTTGGTCGCTGAGCGGACGATTTGTCTGCCGATACACGACAAGATCTTTGATTCTGCGAAAGGCGTGATTGCTGGCCACTCTGGTTACCTCGATTCAGTCACTCGACCGGCGCGAACTTGGCAAAAAAGTGCCCGAGAACATCGGGATACTCGACCACCTTGTACCCCTTGTTCAATCGCGCTCCCTGCACCACCCTCTCCGCGATCGCACCTACGTACTCGAGGTGCGCCTTACTGTAAACTCGTCGGGGAATCGCGAACCGCGCGAACTCGAACACCCGCTCCACGATGTCACCCGACACTGGATCGATCGTTTGGGTCGGGAACGGGAGGGCACCCACCCGAATCCCCCCTTCCAAGTAGAAGTCCGCGCAAAGCGCGATTCCAGGCAGCTTCTCCGGCGGCAAATGGGGGTACATCGCCTGGACGTCCACGAACACCCCGGAGCCCCCCGTCGGCATACTGACCACGGCCCCAGCCGCCCGGAGGCGTTCGCCCAGATAGGCCGCCTGCCCCGTACGGTGCTCGAGGTATTCCTCGTCGACCCCCTCGGTCAACCCCACGGCTATCGCTTCGAGGTCGCGCCCCGCCAGGCCTCCGTACGTATAGAACCCCTCGTACAGGACGAGACGCTCCTGACAGCGGCGCGCGAGCGCCTCGTCGTTGACGGCGATGAAGCCGCCGATATTGACGATCGCGTCCTTCTTGGCGCTCATCCAGCAGCCGACGCCATAGGAGAACATCTCGCGGGCGATCTCTGCGATCGTCTTCGATTCGTATCCCGGTTCACGCTGCTTGATGAAGTATGCGTTCTCGGCGAATCGACACGCGTCGAAGAAGACCGGGATCCCGTACGCATCCGCGAGCTTCTTCGTCTCGCGGATGTTCTCCATGGAGACCGGTGACGAACAAGCGAAGTTGTTGAGAACAGTGATGATCACGAACGGGACGCGCTCGTGATGACGCTCGAGAGCTACGGCGAGCTTCTCCAGGTCGAAGTTGCCCTTGAAGGGCTGCTGCTCCTCGAACTTCCAGAAGCCGTCCGTCACGAGGTCCAGGGCCGTCGCACCGCGGTTGCGCACGTTCGCCCCCGTGGTGTCGAAGTGCGTATTGCTCAGGACGATGTCTCCCGGCTTGACGAGGAGCTCCATCAGGATCTTCTCGGCAGCCCGGCCCTGATGCGTCGGGATGACATGCGTGAACCCCGTACGCTCCTGGACCGCTTCTTCGAAGGGAGCATAGCTGCGCGAACGCACGTACGCTTCATCACCCCGCATGATGCCCGCCCACTGTTCGTCACTCATGGCCCCGGTACCACTGTCGGTGACCAGGTCGATGCAGACGTCTCGTGAGTCGAGGTATGCAGGGGAATAGAATGCCGCCGCAAACGCCCGCTCACGTTCTTCGCGGCTCAGCAAACGCAGTCGCTCGACGACCTTGATCCTGTAGGGTTCGGCGACAACTCGCCGAAACAGGTCACGCGCATCATCCACCATGTAACAGGTCGCTTCGATCGAGGGCGAGCAGCATCCCGGAAAGTTCCGGGAACTTCAGCACGGCAGACGCTAACTAAAGGCTGACACTCCGTCAAGTACGCGGGCTGCATCGGCGCCATTCCAGGCAGCTCGCAACGATGACCTACAATCGAGCACTTGGGCTCACACAGGTGGTCCCCGACAAGGTTGGGTCAGGCCTCGAGGCCACCTCGAGCAAACGCTGAACCACACACGCCTACCTGAGCGTCATCCTCGTACTCGAGCCCCCCAGCACGCAGACCGAGCGCAGGGGGCAACCGAGCGCAGGGGCAACCGAAGCCGCAACCCCATTCCGCCCCGACCCTGCCCCTGTTGCCTGAGGACAGGTCCATGGGACAGGTCATGTCCGAAGGTCGCGGCTCGGCTGCCCGATGACAGTGTCGGAAGTGGGGCCGCACCGGACGATGCGCTCGTCACCTCGGCAGACGCCGAGAGACACCGTGGCTCGCACCATCCGGTCGGATGATGAACGTCACCGGACGATGCACAGCTCGTCCAAAGCCTCGCCGACGGCTTCCGCCACGGCTCGACTGCCGACCTCGGTGGGGTTGAGGCCGTCTTCCTGGATGTAGACGTCGTAGCGCCCCTCGAAGACCGGGCGCAGGTCGATGAAGTGGCAGAGATCGCTCGCGCCGCACACCTCCTCGACGAGGGGCCGCAGCACGTCGACGCGCTCCCGCACCGCGGGCACGAGGGGGTCCGGGTAGAAGACGTAGAGCACGCGCGTCACTCCCTCTCGTCCGAAGCGCGCCAGCAGGTCGCGAGCCGCGGCGACGGCCTCCGCGATGATGGGACAGCTGGCGTCCACCGCGGGCGATCCGTCCTCAAGCGGCGGGTCCGACGTGGGGCAGGAGCCGAGGAGCACATCGGCCCCTCCGCCGGTCATCACGATCAGATCGACCGGGCGCTCCGCCCGCGCGCCCGCGTACTGGTCCTCGATGCCGCGTCCGCCCAGCGCGAGAGCGTTGAGGGCGAGCCGCGCGCGATCGTCGTAGCGCTCTCGTCCCTCGAGCGCGTCCGCGAAGGGGACGGTCGTCGCGAAGAAGCTGTCGCCGAGGACCACGCGCCGCTCCAGCGACACGCGTCCTCCCGCGCAGAGCTCCGGTGCCCCGCCCCCCGACGCCGCCGGCGGCTCCGCCTCGGGCTCGGGGTCGAGCTCCGTCTCGAGCTCCGGGCTCGCCGTGCTGCTCGGGGTCACGGAGGCCGGCACTCCGGCGCGGCACATCCCCGCCTCGCAGCGGTGAGCGGCGGAGACGACCTGGCAGTCGTCCTCGTGAACGCAGGGGACGTCGCAGCGCCGGGGAGCCTCCGCGTCCTCCAGCAGGGTGCCCTGTTCGGGCATGCAGCGCGCCCCAGGCAAGGACGCGCAGTCCGCGTCTCTGTCACAGGACCAGCTGCAGACGCGCCCCAGACAATCGAAGGGGCCGCAGGTGTCCGAGGGAAGCTCGCACGTGCGAAGAAAATGCGTCTCCCCGCCGATGGTCTCGTCCGCGCGCAAGCCGCAGCCCGCCACGCCGAGGAGCCCGGCGAGCACTGCGACGAACCAACGGGACCGACGGCGCCGGGCGCCCTTCCACCCCTCCTGTCGCCCTTCCTGCGCGACCCACCGGGGCTCCGAGGACGACGCGCTGCTCTGACCACGCTCAGCTCGCATGTTCCTGTCCCTCTTCGATGACGTTCTGTCCCAAGTAGACCACGACGCGACGATGATCCTCGGGGAGCACTTGCCCAGCGTTGAACTCGGCGACGCGCTCGCGGAGCTCGCTCAGCTGAGCCCGCATCCTCGCGAGCGTGCCTTCCACCTCCTCCGCGTACGGATGCCCCTCCCAGACCTCCATCGTGTAGGTGCTCCCACCACGCAGCTCCGTCGACGTGGCTCGACCGCTCCCGAGGCGCGCGAGGATCGTCGTCACCAGGGCCTTGAAGTGGTCGAACACCGCCGCCTCCCAGCCAATTTCCGCGCCGATGGGGATGATGAGAGAGCGAGCATGATAGCGCTCGGTCTCTCCGTCGTCGATGCGCTCGACGCGCCCTGCCTCGGTGAGCCGCTCGAGGGACTCGCGGATCGTCTCCACGTCCCGCTGGGCGAGGGCCGCGATCGCGTCGACGGACAGGGGGCCTTCCCGATAGACGAGAGCGACCAGGAGCTCGTCGGCCCCCTGTTTGCCGCGGGTGGACTGGAGCGCCGTGAGCTCCTCCCGTGACGTCGCGCGGTAGCTGACGTCGTTCCCCGAGCCGGTCGCCACGATGAGTCGGCTGTCGCAGAGGTCACGCAGGACCGCTCGGACCTGAGCCTCGTCATCATACAGGAAGCGTTCCAGCACCTCGTGGCGGGTCACCTTTCCGCTCCGATCGATGTATTCGAGCACCGCCTCCCACAGGGAGCGCCCCCGCTGTGTCGCGCTCTCTCCCAAACGCTGGATCTTGCGACGATAGGTCCTGAGTCCGACGCCGAACATGTCGGCGCTCACCTTGCGGCTCACTCCCTGCCGCTCGAGCTCGCGCACCAGATCGAGGAACACCTGATTGGCGACTTGAGCCAGCGGCGCGCGTCCACCATGCGCCGTCGCGAGCTGGGCGATGAGGATCGTCGTCTGGCGGACGATGGCGTGGATGAGGAGGTCGATGGTCATGGCCGGCGCGCTCCTGCAGGCTCCACTCTGCTCCGGTCGCCGTCAACGGATCGACACGGATCTCCGGCGTCTTCGAGCGCCGCAGCAATCGTCCACGACGCCGCGGAGGGATGCGCGCAGGGACACCACGCCGACGCACAGGGAAACCCCGGAGAGACAGCGCAGCTCCAACGTGCCGGGAGACGATGGGACGCGCCCGCGGTCCAGAAGACGCGCTGCGTCCTCGAACCGCGCCTCGACGAATGGGCGGTCGCTCGTCACCGAGTTCGAGCGCCGTCGGCGTGAGGGGAGCGTGGGGGGACGCGGGCGTGGGGGGACAAAAACGTCCCTTCTCCCACTCGATCGCGCGCGCTTATCGTGCCCCTCGCCATCATGACTCGCCTCTTCGTCCGACCTTCATGGAAGCTTCTGTTGACCCTGTCGTTCTGCGGCGCCTGCGGCTCGAACGCAGCCGACGACGACGTATCGAACACGGGCGGTGCACCTGCCGGTGACACGGGCGGCGTCCCGGGCGCTGGCGGAGCCCCCGGCGGCGGCGGCGTCCCGGGCAGCGGCGCGACGGGCGGCGACGTCGACCCGGGCACCGGGGGAAGCGGCGGCGATCCGCTGGGCACCGGCGGCATGACGTCCGGTGGCGGCGGAGGCTCGGGGGACGACCCCATCGTCTGTCCGTCCACCGCCCTCACGCCCGGCGACACGACGCGCACGATTTCGGTGGGCGGCACGGAGCGCAGCTACATCCTGCACGTGCCCCCTGCCTATGACGGCAGCACGGCGGTCCCCCTCATCGTCGACTTCCACCCCCTCGGCGGATCGGGTCAGTCGGAGCGCTCGAGCTCTCCCTACCCGGCGCAGGTCGGCTCCGAAGGCGTCATCATGGCGTTCCCCTCGGGGATGTCGGGCCCCTCTGGCAACGCCTGGAACGTCGGCCCGTGCTGCGTCTCGGGCCCCGACGACGTCGCCTTCGCCCGCGCGCTCGTCGCCGACGTCGCAGAGAGAGCCTGCATCGACCCGAAGCGGATCTACGCCGTCGGGTTCTCGATGGGTGGAGGCATGTCCCATTATCTCGGCTGTCACGCCTCGGATCTCTTCGCGGCGATCGCGCCGGCCGCCTTCGATCTCCTCGAAGAGAACATCGGCGACTGTCAGCCCGAGCGCCCGCTCACGGTCGTGTCCTTCCGCGGCACCTCCGACCCCATCGTGCCCTACGACGGCGGCTACTCGGCGGTCGTCACTGGCATGCCGATCACGTTCCTGGGCGCCCAGTCGACCTTCGAGGCCTGGGCCGATCTCAACGGGTGCACCGGGAGCCCGTCACCGACGGGGCAGAACGGCTGTCAGGGGTACTCCAACTGCGACGGCGGCGTCGACGTCGTGCTCTGCACGCAGAACGCCGGTCACGTGGCGGGGGACGCCAGCGTCGCCTGGCCGATCCTCAAGCAGCACTCGCTGCCCTGACGAGCTTCCCCGCGAGCTCCTCTGCGCTCC
>JAAZAA010000122.1 GCA_012514535.1 Myxococcales bacterium
AGACGGACGGAGAGCGCCGCCCCGTGGAGGGCGGCTACGAGCACCTGACCTGAGGGCTCGGGCTCCGTGTTCGTCGGCGAACGGCGCGTCTGCTCCGGCAGCGAACGGCGGGTCTGCGCCCGACGGCGAACGGCGCGTTCGTACGTGCGGCGAACGCCGCGAGCCCTCTCAGGGCCCGTGGCGTTCGCCCAATCCGTCCGGAGTTTGACCTTCGCGGAAGGTCAGCGGCAGGCGCTCGGCAGACCCGCGCCACGGAGCGCGGCTTGCAGTGCCGTCGCCGCGCCAGCGGTCTGGCCAGCCGCCACCATGCCGTCACACATCGACGCGGCGGTCTTCAGGTAGCCGTCGTTCGGCGGCGGCGCGTTGGCGGCGTTCTGGTGCAGGGCCGCGCAGCAAGCCTTCAGGCTGGCCGCGGGCTTGCCGCCACCGCCCGACTTGGTCGTGGTGGGCTTGGAGTCGTCTTCGGACAGAGGCTCCTCCTCGACGACCAGCTCTGCGGCCGGTGCGGGCGCGGCTGGTGCGGGCGCGGCGGGGAGTGGCGGAGGAGCTTCGTCTTCCTTGCAGCCGACCAGCGCCAGGGGCAACGCCAGTGCCAGCAACAAAAGGGAAGCTCGCGTCGTGGCACCCTCGGTGCCGAGTCGGATCGCGTCGGTGGAAAGTCGCTTCATGGTTTGCCTTCCTCCAGAGGATTTTGCCCTTCGCTGGGACTCTCCGTCCGGAGCCCCTCCTTGTATCAGAGTCCCGCACTAGCGGAAAACCTCCGACCACGGGGCGCCCCAAACCGGCTGGGGCCCCTCCTTCATGGTTCACGCTGTGATGCCGGCGGTGGCCTCCTCGAGGGCGAGGCTCCAGGCCGCCCTCCAGAGCGGCGGCTGTCGCAAGGGATGGTCAGGCTAGCCATCCAGACGGACGGCCAGCCTTGGCCCAGCTGCCCCTTCAGGGCTGTCTCTTCCGATCGCTGAGTGGAAACCTCACCAGCGCCGCCCCGCGGCGCCGAGAGCGAGCGCGTCGGGGGCGGTCGCTTCCGCTTCCGGCTCAGCGCCGGGCGGACGGCCGGCGCCGGGCGTCCGGCCGGGGGTCGGCGCTCCGCCAGAGCGACGAACGATCTGCCCGAAAGGCAGGCCGTTCGTCGCGACCAGAAGCCTGGAGCTCCGATCCGCGAGCAAGACTGAGCCTTGCGTGAGCCGGGCGCTCAGGAGCACCCCATGGAGTTGCCGCAGTTGAGGCACTTGTAGCAGGCGCCGTTACGCACCGTGATGTGCCCGCAGCCGTCGCACACGGGAGCGTCGCCCATCATGTCCTCGAGCTGGGCGTCCAGGGCGCCGTGGTGCTCTCCGGTCGTTCCCCCGTCGTGCAAGGCGAGCGCCTCACCGTCGGAGGCCTGCGTCTCCTCGGGGACGTCGAGCTGACGCGCCGTCGGATCCTCGATGCGGGCGGGCTCCTCCGCGGGCTTCACCTGGGCGAAGTCGTACCGCTTGAGGTACTCGACCCCCAGCACGCGGAACAGGTAGTCGACGATGGACGTCGCGAACTTGATGTTCGCGTGGCCCGTCACCGGGCCGTGGGGCTCGAAGCGCGTGAAGGTGAACTGCTCGACGTAGGTCTCGAGGGGCACGCCGTACTGCAGCCCCACGGACACCGCCATCGCGAAGCAGTTCATGAGGGAGCGGAACGCGGCGCCCTCCTTGTGCATGTCGATGAAGATCTCGCCCAACGTGCCGTCGTCGTACTCCCCCGTGCGGAGGAACACCTTGTGGCCGCCGACGAGCGCCTCCTGGGTGAAGCCGCGGCGCTTCTTCGGGAGCCGCACGCGCTCCCCGTGGGGGCGCGTGGCCACCGCCGCGACGGCGGGAGCCGCCTTCTTTTCTTCGACCTTCTCCTCCGCCTTCTCCTTCTTGCTCGAGGAGGACGACAGGGGCTGTGAGGCCTTGCAGCCGTCGCGGTAGAGGGCCACGGCCTTCAAGCCCAACCGCCAACCTTCTTCGTAGATGGCGCGCACGTCGTCGACGGTCGCCTCGTTCGGCAGGTTCACCGTCTTGCTGATGGCCCCGGAGAGGAAGGGCTGGGCGGCCGCCATCATGCGCACGTGGGCCATGGGGGCCAGGTAACGCTCCCCGCGCTTCCCGCATCGGTTGGCGCAGTCGAACACGGGGTAGTGCTCCTCCTTCAAGTGCGGAGCGCCCTCGACGGTCATGCGCCCGACGATGACCTCGCCCGCCTCTTCGATCTCGTCGTTGCTGAAACCGAGGTGCTTGAGCAGGTTGAAGCCAGGGCGGCTCATCTGCTCGGTGGTGACGCCCAGGCGATCGTAGGCTTCCTTGCCGAGCACCCAGGGCGCGAAGGCCAGGTTGATGTCGAACACGCCGGGGATGGCGTTCTCGACCTTCTTGAGCTCCTCGTCCGTGAGCCCCTTCTCCTTCAGGCGGCTGCGGTTCACGTGCGGAGCGCCGATGAGCGTGTTCGTCCCCGACGCGTACGCGACGATCTCGCGGATCTGCACCTCCGAGTAGCCGAGCCGACGCAGCGCCTCGGGCACGGACTGGTTGACGATCTTGAAGTAGCCGCCGCCCGCGAGCTTCTTGAACTTGACCAGGGCGAAATCCGGCTCGATGCCCGTGGTGTCGCAGTCCATCAGGAGACCGATCGTGCCCGTCGGAGCGAGCACCGTCGCCTGGGCGTTGCGGAAACCGTGCTGCTCTCCTTCCTGGAGGACGGCGTCCCAGTCCTCGCAGGCCGCGCGCCACAGGTTCTCGGGGCACTCGTCCCGGTTGATGGCGTAGGCCGCGTCCCGGTGCATGCGCATCACGCGCAGCATGGGCTCGCGGTTCTTGGCGTACCCGGCGAAGGGACCCTTGCTCCCCGCGATGCGCGCGCTCGTGGCGTACGCGCGACCGCACATGATGGCGGTGATGGCCGCAGCCATGGCCCGCCCCCGATCGGAGTCGTAGGGGATCCCCTGCAGCATGAGGAGCGTGCCGAGGTTCGCGTAACCGAGCCCGAGGGGCCGGTAGTCATGGGAGTTCTGCGCGATGTTCTTCGTCGGATAGCTCGAGTAGTCGACGAGGATCTCCTGCGCCGTGAAGAAGACGTCGACCGCGCGGCGATACCCGTCGATGTCGAAGTTGCCCTGCTCGTCGAGGAACTTCGTCAGGTTGAGGGACGCCAGGTTGCACGCCGAGTCGTCGAGGAACATGTACTCGGAGCACGGGTTCGAGGCGTTGATCGGTCCGCTGTTGGGGCACGTGTGCCAGCGGTTGATGGTGCTGTCGTACTGCACGCCGGGATCGGCGCAGCTCCAGGCTGCCTCGGCGACGCGGTTCCAGAGCGCCGCCGCGTCCAGGGTGTCGACCACCTGGCCCGTCGTGCGGGCGCGGGTCTCCCAGGTACCACCGCTGAGGGCGGCCTTCATGAACTCGTCGCTCACTCGCACGGAGTTGTTGGAGTTCTGGCCGCTGACGGTGCGGTACGCCTCGCCGTTGAAGTCGCTCTCGTAGCCCGCGGCGATGAGCGCCTGCGCCTTGCGCTCCTCGCGCACCTTCCACTCGATGAAGTCCTCGATCTCCGGGTGATCCATGTCGAGGCACACCATCTTGGCGGCGCGACGGGTGGTGCCGCCGCTCTTGGTGGCGCCCGCGGCGCGATCGAACACCTCGAGGAAGCTCATCAAGCCACTGGAGGTGCCGCCGCCGGAGAGCTTCTCTTGCTTGCCGCGGATGGCGCTGAAGTTGCTGCCCGTGCCCGAGCCGTACTTGAACAGGCGCGCCTCGGCCTTCACCAGATCGTAGATCGACATCAGGTCGTCGCCGACGGACTGGATGAAGCAGGCCGAGCACTGGGGACGCTCGTAGGCGTTCGCGGTCTCGCCGACGGTGTCGGTGCCCTCGATCCAGGCCCAGTTCCCGCCCGAGCCCTCGATCCCGTACTCGGCGTACAGGCCGCAGTTGAACCAGACGGGAGAGTTGAAGGCGCCGTACTGGTTCACCAAGAGCCAGGTGAGCTCGTCCTCGAAGACGTCCGCGTCCTTCTTGGTCGCGAAGTAACCACCGAAGTGTTCGCCCGCCTTGCGGATGGTGTGGGCCACCCGGTGCACGACCTGGCGTACGCTCGTCTCCCCTTGGGTCTTGTCGGCGCCGAGGCCCGCCTTGCGGAAATACTTCGAGACGACGATGTCCGTCGCGAGCTGGGACCACCCCGCGGGGATCTCCGCGCCATCCATCTTGAACACGACGGAGCCGTCGGGGTTCGTGATCACGCTCTGACGGCGCTCCCACACCACCTCGTCGAAGGGATGCGTCCCTTGCGTCGAGAAGTGACGCTCGAAGCTCAGCCCCTTCGCCTTGCGGCTCCGGCCCGTGGCGCCTCGGCCCCCCTTACGGCTGCCGCCCTTTTCGCCCGATCGTTGCACGTCGTTCATTCTGCCGCCTGCGCCGCCATTCGATCCGACCACCGTGGACTGAGCCATCCCTGTTTCCTCCTGAGCGCCCGTGGCGCGGATCGTCGGGGAACTCCCCACGCTCCGAGCGCACGCGCGTTGCTGCCTGTCGAGAAAGAACCTTGTTGACCGAAAGAACCGTCGAGAACCATTGAAATGAGGGCGCACCGAGAGGCGCGCCGGGTCACCCGCGTGCGGAGCCGACCCGGTGAGGCCCGTGGTTGGGCTCCGGGGGGGGAAGCGTTTGGCGATGGGCCGTCGAGGCCCGAGGGGGAAGGGGGCCCCGGGAGAGGCATCCCACCCTGGCTGACTTCCGTGCCTCGGTGGGTCGGGGGCGTCCGAATCTCGGGTCGGGGGCGCCCCCCAACCGGGGGGTATCTTACTAATTTAGCCTGATTCTCCGTTCAGTGCCAGACGTTCCGTTCGTAAGCGTTGCGCTCGCCTTGATCTGGGCTTGATCCGGGCTTGCTCCAGGCTTGATCTGGGCCTCGGAGATGCGCGCCCTGGTCGATCCCTGCCGCTCCCTCACTCCTCAGGCTCACTCCTCAGGCTCACTCGTTGGCCCGCCCACGCGCCCCGGAGGAGCTCGTGGTGTGGGTCCTGTGTGTGGGGCCTGGTAGTTCCCGTGTGGCCCCTTCGGGGTGACGAGGGGTGGATCTACCCCAATGAGTTGGGGTCCGGCAAGGGAAAACCACAACCCGTTGGGGGCAGGTGTTTAGGTGCGAGAAGGTAGCACATTGTGTGACATTTCGCGCATGCGAGGGTCGGGGCGGCCCGCCAGCGCGGCAAGGCGAAGGGTTCCGGAGGGTTGTGGGGGGCGGGGGTGGCGTCACTCCGGGCGGCCAGGACGGGCGCCGGAGGGGACCGAGCGGGCCTGGAGGGCCGCTGAACGGGGGCCCACCCGTTTCCGGGGTGACCCGCCTCGAAAGCTGAACACAAGTTGGCCACGACTTGTTCAGTTGGGTCCACAGGTTCTCCCCTCGAAATCCCCGCTCGGACCCCCAGATCGTCCACAGGCTGGCCACAGGCCAGCGCACGCCGAACCCGACGGGCCCGGACCCCGAGGCGCGCTCCCGCGGCGGAGGGCGCCTCGCGTGGGTGGAGAGGGCGTTTCGGTGCGTCCTTGCCGGGCACCTGACGGACCGGCACGAGCCGACACCATCGAGGTAGGGGGGGTCGCGGGGCGGACCCGTCAGGGGCCGGGCGTGTCTTCTTCCGTGGCCGAGGCGCTGATGTCTCGGGGAGCCTCGGGATCGTGGGCGACGCGGCGGAGCAAGCGCAGGTCGCGCTTCGGATCGAACACGAGCACCGGGCGCCAGGCGCTCAAGGCTTTCTCCAAGCGCTTCGCGTCGCCGACGACGGTCACCTCGAGCTCGTCGAGGACGTCGTCCCAGCGCCAGCTCGCGTCGAGCCGTCGTGCGATCGCGTCGAGCTCTCCGGGAGGCGGGCTGAGCTCTTCGGAGAGGAGCCGGGGATCGAGCCCTGCCCCCACGAAGCCCGCGAGGAGCGTCGCGAGCTGCTCCTGATCTTGCCATGCGCGGCGGAGACGCGCGCGTTCGACGTCGACGGCGCGCGCGATCCGGTCCGCGGAGAGGCCCGCCTGGGCGAGCCGCCGCAGCTCCGCGCGCACGGCGGTGGCGAGCTCGAGGGTCTTCTCTCCGGGCGCCGCGACGTCCACGTGGATCCGCCAGGAGTCGCCGTGCCGTGTCGCCGAGATCGTCGGCCGCGTCGCGCGCAGCTCGCGGGCGACGCGCTGCAGGCCCTCGGAGCCGCGCAGGAGCTCGAGTCCCCAGCGGAGCTGTGCCCAGGCGCGCTCACCGCTCGCTCCGTCGGGTCCGGCAAAGGAGAAATGCAGGTGAGCCCAGGCGCTGTTCTCCGCGTGGGCGAGCTGCAAGGAAGGGGAGCGCGGACGCTCCTTCGACGCGGGGAGCGGCGACGTCGACGACGTCGCGGGAGTCTTCGTGGACGTCGACCAGTCGCCGAAGCTGCTCCGCACCAGCGCGTCGGCGCGGGCAGCGTCGAGGGGGCCGAGGACCACGACGTGGATCTGGTCGGGGCGGAGCGCCTGGAGCAGCCAGCGCTGACACTCGAAGGAGCGCGGACTCTGCAGGGCCGGGTGGGGCGCTTGGAGTCGCAGCTGCTCGGGTCCTCCCGTGGGCAGCGCGGCGGTGGTCAGGTAGGTGGCGAGGTAGCCCGGCTCCGTGCGCAGGCGATGGATCTGGTGCCGCTCGAGTTGCCAGGCGACGGCGTCGAAATTCGTCAAGCGCGGGCTCTGGAGCTTCGCGGCGAGCCAGTCCAGGGCCGCCTCGAGCTGCTCCGGGCGCACGCTCCAGGCGATCTGCGCCCCGTGCTCCACCTCCGACAGGATCACCTGCGGCTTCGAGCCGAAGGCCTCGAGGGCCGCCTCCTCCTTCTGGGTCGCGCTGCGCAGCAACGACGTCAGCGCCCAGAGCGCGACCCGTCGCTCCGCGGCGTTCGCGAGGGGAGCCCGGAGCGCCACCCGCAGGCTCACGAGGCGCGCCCCGGGCCGCTGCAGCACATGGACTTCCGACCCGTTCTTCAGCCGCGTCCGGGTCGGCTCTGGCAACAGTGGACCCGGCGTTTCCGGGGCCGCGGGAGGCGGTACGGCCAGGGAAGGGGGGAGCACGCCGCCCGCCGTGCCGTGCCTCCCCGTCTCCGAGCCATGGCCGGCGCCGGGCGCGGCGCTCGGTCCACCCGAACCGAAGGAGGCGCAGGCGACGAGGGTCGCGCTCGCCCACAGGCCGAGCGCGGTCGGGCCGACGTGGCGGATGAACCGGCACGCGGGGGCGTGCGCAGGGGAGGGCGCGGCTTTCATCGGCGAAGCTCGAGGCTCGAGGGGAAGGTCGCAGCGCTCCGCTGCGATCGCGCCGCAGTATAGACGAAGGGAGCGGTGACCCCAGGTCGCCGGGCCGCGCGACTGGCCTAGAAAAAGCTAGCCTTCCGATTCTAACCCAGCGCGGCTGCCAGCACGATGCTGAGCCCGAGGACGATGGCGGCGAGGAGCACGGCGAGGGAGAGGTTCTGATTTTCGCCGATCTCCTTGCGCAGCGAGAAGGGAATCAAGGCGCTCGCCACGGCGATGCTGGCCGTGAACAGCGTGATGCCGATGAGCGACAGGACGACGGTCGAGAAGAGGTGCTCGAGGAAGCCAGCCCAGTCGATGCTCATGTGACGCTCACCCGCGCGGAGGAGGCGGGGTGGCGCGCCGCTCGTCCTCCGCGCGGCCCGGCCCCCGTGCAGCGGAACGGCCGGGGCGGGGCGCACTTGAGCTTCTACAGCAGGCCCTGCCGCTCGAGCATGGGCTCGAGCCGGGGCTCCCGCCCCATGAACTCCTGGAAGAGGGCCAGGGGCTCGTCGCTGTCTCCCCGGGAGAGGATGCTGTCGCGGAACGCGCGGCCCGTTTCGGGATTGAACAGCCCCTCTTTTTTGAAACGCGCGAAGGCGTCCGCGTCGAGGACCTCGGCCCACTTGTAGGAGTAGTACCCGGCGGCGTAACCCACCGGGTGCGCGAAGAGGTGGCTGAAGGAGGTGAGGAGGGCGTAGTCGTCCGGGAGCCGCGCGGGGTTGTAGCGCTGCAAGATGCGGTTGGCGTAGGCGAGCACGTCTCCGTGTTCTTCGGGTGAGTACTCGACGTGCAGCGCCAGGTCGACGGCGGCGAACCCCAGCTGGCGCATTTGCGCGTTCGCGGCGCGGAAGTTACGCGCGCGGATCAGGGACTCGACGAGCTTCGACGGGATCGGCGCGCCCGTCTCGTAGTGGCGGGCGAAGCGATCGAGGGCGTCCTTCTCCGCGCACCAGTTCTCCAGGATCTGGGAGGGGAGCTCCACGAAATCCTGGGCGACGCGCGTGCAGGCGAGGCTCCGCACGGGGACGCGGCTCAAGCAATGGTGCAGGAGGTGACCGAACTCGTGGAATACGGTCTCGACGTCCCGATGGCTCATCAAGGAGGGCTTCCCGCCGGCGGGGGGCTGCGCGTTGGCGCAGAACAGCGCGACGTGCGGCTCCGGCGGCACGGAGGCGATCAGCCCGTGCATCCAGGCGCCGTCGCGCTTGTCCTCCCGCGGGTAGAGATCCGTGTAGAAGACTCCCAGCACGGTGCCGTCCGCGTCCGTGATGCGGTGCGCCTGCACGCTCGAATGCCAGCCGGGGAGATCGGCTGAGGAGATCGTCACGCCGTACAGGCTCGTGGCGAGCTCGAAGGCGCCCTGCAGGACCTTCTCCGCGGGGAAGTAGTCGCGCAGCTGCTCCTCGTCGAAGTCGTACAGCGCGCGGCGCTGCTTCTCGGCGTAATAGGCGACGTCCCAGGGCTCGAGCTCGGGGGCGTCCGGGCCCTCCAGCTCCCGACGAAACGCCAGCAGCGCCTGGTTCTCTTTCTCGAAGGCCTGCTCCGTCTTGGCGGTCAGCTCGCGGACGAAGCGGAGTGCCTCGGCGCCGGTGCGAGCCATGCGATCTTCGGTGACGAGGTCGGCGAAGTGCTCGAAGCCGAGGAGGCGGGCCTTCTCCTTGCGGAGGCGCAGGATGTCCGCGACCAGGGGCAAGTTGTCGTGGCCCGGCTGCCTGCCGCGGCGATTGAAGGCGCGCCAGATCTCCTCGCGGAGGCGCCGATCGTCCGCGTAAGTGAGCACCGCGACCACGCTCGGGGCCTGAAGCGTGAAGCGCCAGCCGTCACGCCCCTTCGCCGCCGCGCTATCGCGGGCCGCCGCGCGGGCGGACTCGGGCAACCCGGCCAGCTCGGCGGGATCCGTGACCCAGCGCTCGAAGGCGTTCGTGCTGTCCAGCACGTTCTGGGAAAAGCGCGTCGTCAGCTGGCTGAGCTCCTGATCGATCTCCTGCAGGCGCGCCTTCCCGGAGGCGTCGAGCTCGGCTCCGTGGCGTCGGAAGTCCGCGAGGGTCTTCTGCAGCAGACGCGCCCGAGGACCCGTCAGAGCCTTGGCCTCCTCGGTTTCCGCGAAGCTCTTGAGGGCGGCGTACAAGCCTTCGTGGAGGGCGATGCTCGACCAGAAGGCGCTCACCTTCGGCAGGACGGCGTTGTAGGCGTCGCGCAGGGCGGGGGTGGTCGCCACCGACTCCAGGTGCTCGACGACGCCCATCGCGTACTCGAGGGGCTCCGTCGCGTGCTCCAGGGCCCCGAGGGTGTCCTCGTAGCTGCGCGGTCCCGACTGGCTCGCGATGGCGTCGAGGGCTGCCTGGGCTCGCTCGAGGAGTTCGTCCACGGCGGGCACGACGTGCTCGGGGCGGATGAGCCCGAAGGGGATGGTCGTGCTGGGCCGGGTCAACGGGTTGGGGGTCGATGCGTTCGATGAATGGTCGGTCATGGATCGTCTCGGGCCCGCGGGGCGCGGTCGGTGGCGCGAGCTGCGGGCCCGCGCTGCGGGTCGGCGCTGCGGCGTGTCCCTCGACTCTACCGCGTCTCCCCGCCGTGACGAGCGGGTTCACCGAAGACGGGGCGCACTCGAGTCAGCCGTTCGTCCTCGCCCGGTCCCCCCCGGCACCCGTGCGCGCTACCATCCCCGTAACGGACCCGTCGCGGAGGGAGTGAAGTCATGGCCGAGGAGCCCCGAGCAGCCGGCAGCGAAACCCTGGGAGATCCAGTCCTTTGGACCCCCGACGCAGCACGTCGCCAGTCGAGCCAGCTGAGCGCCTACATGGCGTGGCTGACGGACGAAGCGGGGCTCGCTTTCGGGAGCTATCAGGAGCTGTGGCGGTGGTCCGTCACGGAGCTCGAGGAGTTCTGGCGGAGCATTTGGGACTACTTCGAGATCCGAGCCCACGCGCCGCCGACGGAGGTCCTCGCGGAGCGACGCATGCCGGGGGCGCGCTGGTTCCCGGGGGCGACCCTGAACTACGCCGAGCACGCCCTGGCGCGCCGCGGTCCGGAGCCCGCGCTCGTGGCGGTGAACGAGGCAGGGGGGCGCGTGGTGCTGTCCCGAGACGAGCTCGCAGCGCAGGTGGCGCGCGCTCGGGCCGGGCTGCGGCGGCTCGGGGTCGGGCGGGGGGATCGGGTCGTCGCTTTCCTGCCGAACGTCGCCGACACCGTCGTGGCCTTCCTCGCGACGGCGAGCCTCGGGGCGATCTGGTCGAGCTGCTCCCCGGAGTTCGGCGTCTCGAGCGTCCTCGATCGCTTTCGCCAGATCGAGCCCAAGGTCCTGCTCGGGGTGGACGGCTACGCGTACGGGGGGAAGACCTTCGATCGGGGCGCGGAGCTCGAGGCGATCGCGAAGGGGCTCCCCACCCTGGAGGCCACCGTGCTGTCGACGCAGCTCGGCACACGCAAGCTCGAGCTCGGGCGCAGCCTGTCCTTCGACGAGCTGCTGAGCGAGAGCGCGCCGCTGACCTTCGAGGCCATGCCCTTCGATCACCCCCTGTGGGTCCTCTACTCCTCGGGCACGACGGGGCTCCCGAAGGCGATCGTGCAGGGGCACGGCGGGATCCTGCTCGAGCACTTCAAGGCGCTCGCCCTGCACTGCGACCTGGGCCCGGAGGATCGCTTCTTCTGGTTCTCGACGACCGGATGGATGATGTGGAACTTCCTCGTGAGCGGCTTGCTCGTCGGCAGCACCATCGTGCTCTACGACGGCAGCCCCGCGTCGCCGGACCTCGGCGTCCTCTGGCGCATGGCCGAGCGCGAGCGGCTCACCTATTTCGGGACCAGCGCCCCTTACCTGATGGCCTGCCGTAAGGCGGGGATCGAGCCCCAGCGCCACGATCTCACGGCGCTACGCAGCGTGGGGAGCACCGGCGCTCCGCTGCCTCCCGAAGGCTTCGAGTGGGTCTACGAGCACGTGAAATCCGATCTGCTCCTGGGATCGGTCAGCGGGGGGACCGACGTGTGCACGGCGTTCGCGCTGTCCTGCCCGCTCTTGCCGGTGCGGGCGGGTTCCCTGCAGTGCGCGGGGCTCGGGTGCAAGGTGGAGGCCTTCGATCCGGAGGGGCGACCCCTCGTCGGCGAGGTCGGTGAGCTCGTGCTCACGGAGCCGTTGCCCTCGATGCCCCTCTATTTTTGGGGGGACGAGGACGGCGCGCGCTACCACGAGAGCTACTTCGACACCTTCGAGGGCGTGTGGCGTCACGGCGACTGGGTGGAGATCGCGTCGGACGGCTCCCTGGTGATCAGCGGGCGCAGCGACTCCACCCTGAACCGCGGGGGGGTGCGCATGGGCACCAGCGAGTTCTACGCCGTGGTGGAGGGGATCGAGGGGGTCGCCGACAGCCTCGTGGTGGACACCAGCTCCCCCCGGGAGCCCGAGGGGAAGCTGTGGCTGTTCGTGGTGCCGGCGGTGGGGGGCACCCTCGACGACGAGCTGCGCCGCGCCCTCGTCGACGCGATCCGGTCTCGCATCTCCCCGCGCCATGTGCCCGACGAGATCCGCGCGGTGCGCGCCGTGCCGCGGACCCTCAGCGGGAAAAAGTGCGAGGTGCCCGTCAAGCGTATCCTCGGGGGCGTGGCCCCGGAGCTGGCCGTGAGTCGCGACACCCTCGCGGATCCTGCCGCCATCGACGAATACGTCGCTCTGGCGCGAGAGCTGGGAGCGGCCCGGGAGGGCATCTCCGGCACCTGAGGGCCTCCAAGGGGGCCGGACTCGGCCGAGTGGCTTCGGTCGATCGGCTCAGTCCGTCGGCGGTGGCTCTCCCCAGACCAGCACGCCGCCGGACTCCGTGATGCGGTGCAGGGTGATGCGCTCGCAGGCGCGCATCGTCGGGTTTTGCTCGAAGGAATAGTCGTTCCCCGGGAGCGTGGGCTGGCCCACCACCTCGATGAGGGTGGTGGCGGTCATCTCACCGGGCGCCACGACGCCGTTCTCCGCGGAGAACTCCAGCTCGAGGGCGTGCGTGCCCGCGGGGGGCTCGTGGGGGCGCTGCTCGACCCGACGCATCCCGTCGCACCCACCGGGGAGCCCCGACATGGCGCACTCCGCCTGGTCGTTGTTCTCCGGCGCGAAGTAGTAGCGGAGGACGACCCCCTCGAGGTCGATGGGTTCGTCGCTGAAGTTGACGATCCGGACCTCGACCTGCGTCCGCAACGGGGAGCCGTTCAAGCAGTCGTTGGTACTGCCCATCGCACACCGGCACTGGACGGCGAGGCCGGTCTGACAATCGTGATCGAGGGTATGACAGCGCTGGCTGAAGCAGTCGTCGTTGGACTTGCAGCCTTGCCCGTTGGCGCAGCGTCCGCATTCGGGGCCGCCGCAGTCCGTGCCCGTCTCGTCGCCGTTGCGGATCCCGTCGGTGCAGGTCGGTTCGGGTCCCACGCCTCCCGAGCCGCTCATGCCCCCGTCCCCGCCGCTCATGCCGCTCCCGGAGCCCCCGAGCGGGATGTCCCCGGCGCCGCCTCCCGTGTGGAGCCCGCCGACCGCCGCCCCACCGGAGGCCTCGTGCGCGAACTGGTACTCCGGGAAGGTGCACGCCCCTGGAGACACGACCAGGCTTGCGAGCAGCCCCACCGCGAGCAGGAGGCGAGACAAGGAAGACACTGGTCCAGGGTAGCAGCGGCGGTCAGAGCAGAAAACACGCGGAACACCGCGTGGTGTCGCGGGTGTAGGTGGTGGTGGGACGTCGGCGCTCGGGGTCAGGCGTATTGGCGCAGCGACGTCGCTGCGTTGGCGTAGCGGCCTCGCACCGGCGCTTCGCCCGTGAAGTGCGGGCGAAGGTCCGACGACGCTTAGTTGTACAGGAGCGTCACGAGCAAGGTGGTCGTGATCGCGGTGGTGCGGGCGTCGAGCTCATCCTCGCTCCTGAATAGATAAGCGCCGCTCACCCGGAGCATGAGCCCCGTCGACCACTCGGGAGCCACCCACCAATCGTGCCCCACCCATGCGGCGGCGCCTCCGCCGAACGCGGAGCTCACGTGCCGGGGATCGTCCTCGAAGAGGCTCATCGCGAAGCCCAGCTCGGCGCCCACGTGCCATCCCGCCCTGTTGTCCGGGAACGCGTCGAAGAAGGGGCCCACGATGAAGTGCCCCGCGCTCGTCCGGGTCACGTCCTGCCCGTCGTGACTCAGCTTCATGTCCAGGGCGGTGTTGGTGAGCAGGCCGACGCCGAGGGCGATCCCCGGGCTCGGGGAGGCGCCGACCATCAGGTCCGCGGCGATGGCGAAGGAGTTGCCGCTGAGATCCGAGTCGAGGTCGCCGCGATCGTTGAAGCTCGTCCATTGCCACGCCGGCCCGACGTTGGCGCGCAGATAGAACCCCTCGTGGACGTACGCGGAGCGGCGGACTCGCTCGCCGGGCGGAGGCACCGAGACGTCCATCTTGCGGGTGGTCTCCGCCGGGGGGGGCTCCGCGGTGTCCTCCTGGGCGAGGGCAGAGGGGGTGAAGGTCGACGTGCCGAGGGTCGCGCAGCAGAGGGCTGACGCCCAAACGACCGATTTGCGATTCATACTCTTGTTCCTCGGTGAGTTCGGCTGTGGACGTGTTCTTCGCCGCAGGGGCCGGTGCAGAGGGCCCCAACGGGGCACTCGGGGAGTGTTATCACGGGCCGGGGCCCGCGTGACGAGCCTACGTGTCCCGGTCCGGGGACGTTCCCGGACCACCGCGGAGCCCACGCGGTCCGGTGCCTCGGGTTCAGGGGAGCGGAGCCGTCGAGGCGCCCGGGGGCATCACGATCCCCGGAGCGAGCCCCGACCCGGGGACGAGCGGAGCGCTCGGAGGGAAGAACGGTGTGAGCGGACTTCCTCCCGGAGCCGCGCCCGCCCCGGACACGCCAGTGGGGGGAACGCCCCCCATGGTGTCGCCGAAGGCGTTGGTGCCCGGAGCCATCGGGCCGGCGACCCCGCCGCCCTCTCCGCCAACCCCGACTCCTCCGAAGGGCGCCAGGGTACCGAAGGGCGCGGCTCCGCCCGTCGCAGCGGGAGCCCCCACCACGCTCGCGGGGAGCTCGGGCGCGCCGACCAGGCCCACACCGGGCGACGGCATCGGTGTCCCCGTGCTCGTCACGGGAGGGCTCACGGGTACGGCGCTTCCCGGGGCGACGCCCGCGCTGCCGGGCGGCACGGCGCCGGGGATCATCGGCGTCGAGCCGGCGAAGAGAGGGATGAGGGCCTGCTGAATGGCCCACGCCGTCAGCGCCGCCGACTGTGCGCGCTCCTGATCTCGGAGGGCGCGCTCCCGGAGGTCCTCCTCCGGGGTGCGGGGCTGCGTCGTGGGTTCCCAGACGTCCTCCGCCGAGAGCGCGTTGGCGACGGACTGCTGGGCGAGCTCGTCTTCCAGCTCCGTGTCGACTCCATCCTCGAGGGGCGCCGTCTCCTCGAGGCCGCCCTCGGCGTTTGGATCCGGCGGCGCGAAGAGGGCGTTCAGCTCCCCGACGAAGGCGCGAGCGGCCTCGATACCCGCCTGGCGCGCCAGGGCCGAGATCACCTCGGCCTCCGACGCGGGCGCAGCCCCGATGAGCCGTGGTGTCGCTCCGTCCGCCTCACCCGCTTCGTCTACCTCTCCCGCCTCGTCCGGGGGGGAGGCGTCGCCCGACGGCGTAGCCGCGTCTGGAGGGCGTCCCTCTGCGGACGGCGCTCGCTGCTCGACGCGCCCGGGGGCCTCGCCGGTCGCCGCGAGGCGCGGAGGCTCCGCGTCCGTGTCCACCGTGATCGGCGGCTGATCCCACACGCTTCGCACGCGCTCCTGAACCTCGTGGGGCAGGGCAGGGAGGGGCTCTCGTCCCAGGGGGATCCGGGGCTCCACGGGCTCGGCCGTCCCCTGTTCTCCGCGCTCCGCCCCCGCCTCCGCGTCGACCACTTCGAGTCCCGACCGATCCGGGTCACGTCGCGACGAGTCACCCTCCTGGGGGTCCGCGTCGGGGCGGGAGCTCCAATGCACGAGCCCATGGATGCCGCCGGGCCCGAACGCGATCAGCGTGCCCAACAGGATCACTCCGATGGTCCCGGCGGCCGCGCGACGCCCTTCGGTCCCCTCGTCGTACCCGCCCATACATCGAGTATGGCACGACCGTCCGGGAGCACCCTCGCGCGATCGCCCTGCTCGCCCCTTCTTGCTAACAGGTGGCAATGGTCGCAGTCCGCGATGACGGAAAGCAGCCAGCGCGGTCCGTCGCGCCGCCCGCGCACACCGACGAGCAGGCACCCTCGTCGCGCGGCGGCGAAGAATTCGACTCCGAAATCCTGCGAGAGCGGCAGCTGTTGCTGTCGATCACCGGGATCGGGCTCTTCGTCTTCATCCCGGCGACCTTCCTCATCGCGCTGAGCGGCCTCGGTGACAGCCCCTGGCTGTCCACGGTGGCGATGGCCACCTACGTCGCCGTGAGCGCGACCTCCTACGTGCTCGCCAAAAACTTCCTGGTGGCTCTGGCGAGTCACCTGGTGCTGACAGGCGCGCTCGTGCTCGCGATCTTCGGGGTGATGACCTTCGGCGGCATGGCGGGGCCGCAGGGCGTGTCGTTCCCCTTCGTCGTGCTCGCGGCGCTCTTGCTGCGCGGGCGGCGCGCGGCGATCGGCTACGGGTTCGTGACCTCCGTGTTCATCTGGACGGTGGCCCTCGCGGAGACCTCCGGGCTCGTCGCGCCGCGCTACGGCGCGGGGCCGCACATGGGCGCGTTCCTGGTGGTGCTCCACGTGATCACGGCCAGCGTGGTCATCTCGATGGCGAACCGTCAGCGTCGGGGCGCACAGGACGAGGCGGAGCGCGTGGCGAAGATCGCCAAGACGAACCAACGGCGCCTGGAGCAGCTCATCGCGGAGTCCCCCGACGGGCTCGCCTGGTTCGACTCCACGCCGCGCTTGATGGAGTGCAACCCGGAGTTCAGCAGGTTGTGTAACAGCTCACCGGCGCGTTTGATCGGCAAGCCCATCGGGCAGCTCGGTCGGTTCGCCGCTGCCAGCCGGATGGAAGCCGTGCGTGCGATGGAGCTGCTCGGCGCGGGCGCCGGGGAACAGCGCTTCACGTTGCGATCGGAGGGGCTCCCCGCGTGCATCGTGGAGGTGCGGGCCAAGCGCGTCGTGCTCGCCGGAGGGCAAGAGGCCTTCCAGTGGATCGCGCGGGACGTGACCGAGCGGGAGATGGCCCGGGAGGCGCGCGAGCGTCTGGAGCTGGAGCTCCAGGCAGCGCGGCGCCTCGAGGACATCGGGCGCCTCGCGGGGGGTGTCGCTCACGACTTCAACAATCTGCTCACGGCCGTCAACGCGAACGTGCACCTGCTCGGGCGCGATTCCAGCTTGTCCCCGATCGCCCGGAGGCAGATCGACATCGTGCGCCAGGCCGGCGAGCGCGCCGCGGCCCTCACGCAGCAGCTGCTCGCCTTCGCGCGCCGTCAGGTGCTCGAGCCGCGGCCCGTGGAGTTGCGCGGGACGGTGGAGGGGATGGCGCCCCTCCTGCAGCAGCTGCTGGGCACGGCGATCGTCCTGGAGCTCCAGCTCGGCGCTCAGGACCTGTGGGTGGAGGCGGATCGCACGCGCTTCGAGCAGGTCCTCACCAACCTCGTGGTCAACGCACGGGATGCGATGCCCCTGGGAGGGCGCGTGGTCATCGGCCTCGACGTGGAGACCGTCGGTCAGCACCCGGTGCTCGGACCTGGCCCGCACGTGGTGCTGCGCGTCGAGGACACGGGGGAGGGCATGGACGCCGCGACCGTGGAGCGCATCTTCGAGCCGTTCTTCACGACCAAGGCGCCGAGCCAGGGGACCGGGCTCGGGCTCGCCACCGTCCACGGCATCGTGCGGCAGAGCGGCGGCCATGTGTCGGTCCGCACCGGCGAGGGGCAGGGGGCGACCTTCCGGGTGTATCTCCCGCGGATCGCGCCTCCGCAGCCGTCGTCGTCCAGGGAGGACGACGCGAGTCCCTCCGCCTGGAAGGACGCCCGAGAGCCAGAGGCGGTCGCGCCGCCGTCGTCGGGGACCGTGCTGGTCGTGGACGACGAGTCCTTGGTGCGCCAGACCGTCGCGAACGTGCTCGAGCTGGCCGGGTTCCGGGTCCTCGCCGCGGACGGCCCAGGCTCCGTCGACGTCGTCCTCGAGGGCGCGACGACCCTCGACCTGCTCGTGACCGACGTCGTCATGCCTGGAGAGTCCGGCCCCGAGCTCGTCGAGCGTTTGCGCAAGCGCTGGTCGGGGCTCCAGGTATTGTTCATGTCCGGTTACGCCGACGAGCTGAACACGGGGCGTTGGCGTGTGGAGCTGCCTTACCACTATCTCCAGAAGCCGTTCTCTCCCGGAGAGCTCCTGCAGATCGTGTTCGAGTCGATGGCCGCGCGCGTCCCGGCCCACCATGGGGCGGGGCCCCGCGAGGTCGGGCGCCGCGAGGCGCGGGCCCGGGACGTGCTCTCCGAAGGGGCGTCGTCCGAGGGAGCGCGGGTTCAGGGGATCGAGGGAAGCTCCCCCAGCGAGCCGGGCTCTGCCGATGCGCTGGGCTCTGCCGATGCGCAGGGCTCTGCCGATGCGCTGGGCTCTGCCGATGCGCTGGGCTCTGCGGGCGAGCCGGGCTCTGCCGATGCGCTGGGCTCTGCCGATGCGCAGGGCTCTGTCGGCGGGTTGGGCCCTGCGGGTCGATAGTCGTCCGCGGCGCGGCGCTGGTTGCCGCGACGCCCTCCCGTGGCCTCCTCCTTCGCGACGTTCTCGGCGCGGTCCACGGCGAGCCCGTCCCCCCTGCGCTGGCCCATGACCTGGGCGAGGCGCCGGCTCGCGACGTCGTAGGCGAGCGGGCTCGCGTCGATGCCCGCCCAGCGACGGCCGAGTCGCTGGGCCGCCACGAGGGTCGTCCCCGAGCCGCACATCGGGTCGAGCACGCGCCCGCCGGGCAGAGAGGCGGCCCGCACGATGCGCTCCAGGAGCGCCTCTGGTTTCTGGGTGGGGTAGCCCGTCGCCTCCTTGATCAGGGGCGTGTTGGCGCGCATCGCCGGGAGATCGGTCCACACGCTGCCGAGGCGACGTCCCTGGTCGGCGTAGTAACGGTAAGCCTTGCCGCCGATCACCCGCTCGCGATACCGGCGCCCGGCCTCGTCCACCTGGGTGAAGTGCATCCGGAGGCTCGTCTCCGCGTAAGGTTCGCGGAGGGCAGGATCGTCCTCGTTGTAGATGAAGTCCTCCCGCCGGCCGTAGATCAGCAGCGTCTGGTGAGTCTGGCTCGGCCCGCGACGGCGCCGCCCGCCATTGCCGGGCACCCAGATGACTTCTCCGACGAAGTTGCGTCGCCCGAAGACCCGGTCGGCCAATACCTTGGCTTCGTGGACCGTGCGATGATCCAGATGCAGCCACAGGGTGCCCCGCTCGTCGAGGGCGTCGCGCATCGCCTCGAGGCGCGGCTCGAGCATGGCGAGGAATGCGTCGATCCCGCCCCAGCTGTCCCGGTAGGCGATTTCACCGCTGGCGCGCGCGCCGGTTCCTCGCCGAGCGCCGCGGCTCACGCCCGCGTTGTAGGGAGGATCCACGTAGATCAGCTGGAAGTTCCCCCCGGCGCGCGCTGCGGGGATCAGAGACAGGCAGTCGCCCATCGCCAAGAAGCCCGCGCTCTTCGCGTCGGACGAAGGCGCGCTCGTCGCCTCACCCTCCATGGCGAGCGTCGCTCAGGGGCTCCGTGTCCGGGCGCTCGTCGTCCACCTCCGCGACCCGCTCCAGAGCGGGTTCGGGCTCGAAGGGATCATCCTGGGCGACCAGGGCGAGCAGCTCGTCGAGGGGGCCCTCCAGGGTCGGCAAGGGCTCGAGCCACTCCCAGTGGGGCCCGCCGCCCAGGCAGCCATTCACGGCATCCTCCGGGCGACAGGCGATGCGCATGTGCACGTGATCGCCGTGGGGCAAGCTGTCCACCGGCTGGATCATCACGGTCTGCGCGCGCCACACCAGCGCGAGATCCGTCTCCTTGGCGAGCGCGTACTCGATCACGAGGGCCTCGAGCTCACGGCTCATGAACAGAAACTGCACGTCGATTTCGGGATCCGTCAGGAGCTCCCGGAAGAAGAGCCACTGCCGCTCCACGTCGAGGCGCAGAAACCGGCCATCCGCGAGCTGAGCGAGGCCGTCTGCGCCCAGCGGGATGAACCCCGGATTGCGGATCGGGGCGCCGCTCGGCGTCGTCACGTAGTAGAGGAAGTCCACGTCGCGGCCGGTGCGGTGGGAGTTGTGGCGCGGGATCTTGCCGCCGTTCGGCCCCGACAGATCCCCCACGACCAGGGGAGCTCCACCCGGTCGCTTCTCCTCCACCGCTCGGGCCGCCCGCTCGATCGCCGCCACCAACCGCGGGTGGCCCCAATAGACGGGGCTGGTCGGTCGGAAGCGCTCGTATCCGGGGCCGCGGCGGGGAAGCTCGACGCCGCCCGTGAGGACGCCGTTGTGGGGCATGCCGATGGATCCCGCGAGGTTGGGCGCGAGGGGCGAAGGCATGCCGAGGCAGCCGAGGGACGAAGCCGCGGCCAAGCCTGCGAAGAGCAGTCGGCGCAGCGTGGGTCGGGGGGAGGCGCAGCGCGGGAGCATCGGAGAGCGGGATCAGGGTTTGGCGTCGTGCTTGCCTGTCACGTAGCCGAGGATGGCGCGTTCGATCTCGAGGAGGGACTCGCGAGAGGCGAAGGTCTCGGTGATCTCCCACTTTCCTTCGCGGCTCTTGAGGTACCCGAGCTCGAGGAAGGCATGGTACGCGTTGGAGAGGATGGGCTTGCTGATCGATTCTCGGCGTTCGATGGCTCCATCCAAGTACATTTGATGCCCCACCGAAAGGGCCTGCTTGACGAGATCCCTCTCGCCGATGGGCTCGTTCAGCAGGGCATGCAGGCTGCGTGCCGCCACCGCGTAACCTTCGACGAAGTTGCGCAGGATGGACGCGTAGGTGGCCAGCCAGGTGGCTCCATCCCACCCCGCGGAGCCCGGTCCCGCCTCCACCCGATCCTCGACCCGCGTGAGGTGGCCATCCTGCACCAGGGTGGCGAGGGTGTCGTCGAAGATGTCGGAGAAGGGCGCGTCCGCGCGGAAGCGGAACTCGTGCTTGAAGAGGCGCGAAATCCAGAGGACGCGCTCCCGAACCACGTCGATGGGCGTGCCAGCCGTGCCGTGATCGAGGGCGCACGCCACCAGGCCGCGCTCGACGAAGAAGTGGACGATGATGTTCTTCGACGTGTCGAGCTGGATGCGCCGGCTCTCGACCACTGAGTAGATCAGCGTCTCGCGGGTGTGCCCGTTCTCCGTGAACGTTCCCTTGGCCACGTCGAGCATCTCCGCGTCGGCGAACATCTGCAGCGCCTCGCGGATCGACGCGTGCCTCAAGTCGCCGCCAGGGAGGATCGTCGCCGTGGTGACCCGGGCGCCCATGCGCTGCAGCAAGCCGAGCAAGCGCTCGGTGCGGGCCAGCACCTCCGGCTCCGCCATCCCACGCCGCGAGTGGCTGAGGAGGGCCATGGCGACGAGGGCTCCGGGCGTCACGGCGGTCACGCGGTTGATCTCGTCCATCACCCTGTTGCCGAGCCGGGTGACGACGGCCCGCCGCTTGGCGGGGCGGTGCAGCTGGTCGCGGTTGATGCCCAGCTCCTGGCAGATGTCGTCCAGGGTGAGAGCCGGGGAGACCTGCACGTTGATGCGCCCGTAGCGGTGACGCAGCGCCTCGGTGGCGTTGAGGAGATCCGCGGCCTCCTCCTTCTTCTTCTCGCCCCCGCTGACCTCGCGCTGGTAGCTGTCGGCCTCGATGACGCGCTCGTAACCGATGCTCACGGGGACGAAGTAGACTTGCTGCTGGGGCACCGAGAGGGCGGCGTCGACGATCATGTTGAGCAGGCCGAACTTGGGGGCCAGGAGTTTGCCCGTGCGGCTGCGCCCGCCCTCCAGGAACAGCTCGATGGGGAATCCGTCACGGATGAGGCGTCGGATGTAGGCGTCGACGACGGCGGCGTAGAGGCGGTCACCCTTGAAGCTCCTGCGGATGAAGAAGGCGCCTCCTCGTCGGAAGATCGGCCCCATCGGCATGAAGTTCAGGTTGTCCCCGGCGGCGATGAGCGGCAGGGGCAGGTTCCGCACGTAGAAGAAGTAGCTGAGGATCAGGTAGTCGATGTGGCTCTTGTGACTCGGCAGCAGGATGAGCGTCCCGCTCTTGGAGATCCTGCGGAGCTCCTCCAGGTCCGCCGGGTCGAACTCGATGCCCCGGTACATCTTGTGGAAGCCCCAATCGAGGGCGACCTCGAGCCCCTTGATCACCGTCAGGTCCGGGCGCGCCTGGAGCTCCTTGAGCATGGTGAGCGCCTTGGTGGTGTGGGACTTGCGCGCCTCCGGATCGTTGCCGGCGAGATCATCCACCACGCTGCGGAGCCGCGGGCTGCGGAGGATTTCCTCCCGAACCCGCGCTGGAGCCTTCAAAGCAGGGCCCACGACCGCCCGCCGCTCCCGCTCCAGCCGACGCAGGACCGCGTAGGTCATGCGGCGCACGAGCACCTCGTCGCTCAGGCCGGGGTTCGCCGCGAGCAGGTCCGAGAGCTCCAAGGGCTCTGCCACACGCAGGGTCACGTGCTTGAAGTTGTAAGCGAACTGTCCGAGCGCGCGGGTCGGCGTGGGCCAGTGGCGTGGACCGAGCAAGAGGTCCATGGGACGGCTCCCGAGCTGGTCGGGGGACTTGCTCCAGACGAACACGATCGGCAGCAGGATCAGCGGGCGCTCACTCCGGCGTTGGATGCGGAAGAGCGCCTCCACCAGCTCGTCCCCCTCCTTCATCCCGCGCCCACCGGTCGCCCCCGCCGCGACGTCGATGACGCTCGGCGGACGCTTCAGAAAGAGGGCTGCGCTCCCCCCGTGCTCGATGGCGTCGACCAGCTCCTCCTCGACGGGCGCACGACGGCTGGGCAGCAGGCGACCGAAGAAATCGCGCCCCGGTCCGCCCATCGCCGGGTTGAGGATCCAGAGGCCGAGATCGTTGACGTAGCGGATCGGCGGGAGGTCCTGGCGCTTCGTCAAGTAGTCGAGGGCGAGGAAGTCGAGCCAGTTGAGGTTGCGCAGCACGTACAGCACCGTCCCGCGCTCGCTGAGCCGACGCACCTGGTCTGCCCAGCCTTCGTCCACCTGGATGTGGTCGAAGAACCGACGATAGAGGATCTTCAGGACGGCCGGTGGTGTGTAGGGCCGAGTGAGCTCGCGTTCGGGCATGGGTCGACGAGGGCGCGGAGACGTGCGCGTTGCGGCGAGTTCTGAACTGGTTTGACCGGTATCAGGGTAGGCCCCCCGAAGCCGCCTTCGCAAGGCGTCCGCCCTGTGATAGCCCGGCGCCGTGACGAAGGGCGCTCGCCTGCGTGTGCGCCGCCGGGCCGTCGGCCCGGTGTGCGCGGTGTTGTGTCCGCTGCTCCTGGCGCTCGGGTGCAAACGCGAGGCGAAGGTCTCCGAGGAGGAGCGCGCGGTGGAGACGAGCGACGGAGCCGGCCTCCTCGAGGACGGCTCCGCGCCGCCGGCGCCCGAAGAGCCAGGCCCGCCGCCGCGCTGCCAGCCGCCCGGAACGAAGTCGTTCCGCCTGCGCGGGCGTGACGGGGACCTCGACGCAACGGAGAGCGGTGTGGATCAACCCTTCGCGGTGGAGGTGGGGGGAGCCGTGTCGCTGACGTCGGGGTTCGCCGTCGGGGCCCTGCGCCACGACGCGGGCCGCACCGAGGCGCTCGTCGCTCTGGTGGACCCCCGCGCGGAGCGTGGTCGGATCGCCCCCCTCGGCCGCGTTCATGGTGGCGCCGAGCCGCCGCGTCTGGTGGCTCGTGGGGATCGTTTGTTCCTCGCGGTGGTCGACAGTGACGCCAGCGGTCCGACCCTCCGCCTCGCCCGTCTCGACGCGGACGGCTCCGAGACGAAGCCCGTGTGGGGACCCGAGGTGCAGCAGGGGCGGGACGAGTCGAGCGGGTTTTCGGTGGCCGTGGGCTCCGGCGACCGGGGCCTGTTGGTCTGGGACGATCACGAGGCGAGCAAGGGGCACTCCGTCGTGCGCATGCTCTCGTTCCGGACCGAGGCGTGGGGTGAGGCGAGCTCCCCGAAGATCGTGACGCCCGATCGGGACGACGCCGAGGCGCCTTTGCTCGCACCGCGACCGGGCGGGTACTGGCTCGCCTGGATCGCGCGGGCCGCTGCAGGTGCGGAGGGTGAGTCTGCGGCGCCCTCCGGGGAGGAGGCGGCCGAGGAGGGCGCGCGGGTGCTCGACGGCGCCTCGGGGCGGCTCCGCATCGCTCCCCTCGACGAGCGTGGCAACGTCGTCGGCGAGCCGCGCTTCGTCACGCCTGCGCGCTCGCAGGTCGTCGTGTTCGACTTGGCGAGCGCGCCGGGAGGTGGAGCGCGCCTGTCGTGGCGGGACGAGTCGAGGGCGCCGGGTGCCGCGGGGGGACCCCTGTCCGTGGCGCTCGTCGCTCCGGATGGCACGATCCAGGAGCACGTCGTGGAGGCGGCGGGGCTCGACGCGGGGTTCCCGGCGTTGCTGCAGGACGAGTCGTTGGGGGAGAACGCCGGCCATTGGCTGGCCGCCTACGGAACGCAAGGGGCGACGTTGCTGGGCGTCGTCACGGACACCGGGGTCCGTGAGCTGCGCGCGGAGCCCGCGCTGCTCGCGAAGCAGGCGCTCGCGGCGGGGCACGGCCGCATCTTGGTGGGCCAACCCCGGGGTGTCGATCTGCTCCTGGAAACGGCCGTTTGCTCCTCCGAGGTGCCCTGAGCGGGTGCGGAGACGGCCAGGCGAGAAGTGGTTGAACCGCCGGAAAGTGAGTCTCTGGTTGGAGCTGGCGGTGCGTATGGTATTGCCTAGGCCGAAGCATGTCCCAGTCGCGATTCGACCTTCGCCCACTGGCAGAACCCCTGAGCGCTGAGCAGCGAGCGCAGCGCATGAGCCATCTCGGCTTCGGGCGAGTGTTCACCGAGCACATGGTGACGATCGAGCACACCGAACCCGATGGCTGGGGCCGGGGTTCCCTCATCCCTTATCAGACCATCGAGCTCGATCCCGCGGCCTCCGTGCTCCACTACGGCCAGGCGATCTTCGAGGGCTTCAAGGCGTACCGGCAGGCCGACGGCGGTGTCGCGACGTTTCGTCCCGAAGCGAACGCGCGCCGCTTCGCCGCGTCCGCGCGACGGCTCGCCATGCCGGAGCTGCCGCCGGACTTGTTCGTGGAGGCTGCGGACGTCCTCATCCGCCAGGAGCAAGCTTGGGTTCCCCCCGCCGTGGGTGAGAGCCTGTACCTGCGACCGCTCATGATCGCGACGGAGGCGGCGCTCGGCGTGCGCCCCGCGAAGCGTTACCTGTTCCTGCTGTTCGGCTCTCCCTCCGGCGCCTACTTCCCGAAGGGGGTGCGTCCCGTCTCCGTCTGGATCTCGACCGACTACACGCGCGCCACGCCCGGGGGGACCGGTGAGGCGAAGTGCTCGGGGAACTACGCCGCGAGCCTGGCGGCTCAGCAAGAGGCCAATCGCCAGGGCTGCGAGCAGGTCGTCTGGCTCGACGCCCTGGAGCGGCGCTATGTCGAGGAGATGGGAGGCATGAACCTGTTCTTCGTGTACTCCCGCCCGGGGAAGGCCAAGCTCGTGACGCCGCGCCTCACGGGGACGCTGCTCCCCGGTATCACTCGGGACAGCCTCCTCAGGCTGGCGCAGGATCTCGGCTACGAGGTCGAGGAAGGCACGCTCTCCGTGGATCAGTGGCGCGCGGACGTCGAGAGCGGCGCCATGACGGAGGTGTTCGCCTGTGGGACGGCCGCCGTCATCACCCCCGTTGGCTTCGTGAAGTCGAAGGCGGGCAACTGGCAGATCGGAGACGGTGAGACCGGGCCGGTCGCAGCCGAGCTCCGGAGCGCTTTGCTCGACATCCAGCATGGGCGCGCCGCTGACGCCTACGGCTGGATGCACCGGGTCTGCTGAGACGTCGCGTCACCGGACCGGCTCGGAGCTCCCGCGGCTCGGACCGGTTCGGCGCGGCGCCGAGTGGCGCGCTGGGTTTGGCGTGCTGGGTTTGGCGCGCTGCCGGGGCAGACCTCAGCGGCCGTAGAGCTCGAGCCGCGGCGCGAGGCGCTCCGTGGAGGCGACGTGCACGTCCAGGGGCTCGTCGTTCGCGCTCTGGAGCGCCAGGCCGAGCGCCGGCGCTCCTCCACGCCAGGAGCGGACGATGTCGGTCACGTCGACGCGCAGGGGGCCCCCTCCCCGAACGGTGCCCGAGCGTCGGGTCGACGCCAGACGTCGCCCGCCCAAGGGGTGCTTCTCTACTGCAGAGAGCTCGAGGCGCGCGGGCGCGGCGCTCGCGGGGAAGACGACGAGGAAGGCCGCCTCGATCTCCCGGAGCGTCTGCCAGCGGGGCGTGAAGTGCAGGACCGTCGCTTCCCCGGCTCTCGGATCGAGGCGCAGGGGCGCGCCCGCGCTGGGCAGCTGGAGCGTACCGTCCAGGAGAGAGACACCATCGGCCTCGCACACCAGGCGTCGCGCGTCCGTCGTCGCCACCGTGGAGCCCTCGGGCACACAGCGATGAGCGAGGCATTCGCGCCCCTCCGTGCAGACGCCGGCCGAGGTGCAGGGGACCGGACTGCGGGCGCAGGCCGCGGCGAGGAACAGCAGCGGAAGGGACGCGAGCAGTCGGGCCGACATGAGCTAGTGTCGCCCATCCGCGATGCGCCACAAGCGCGCGGCACCTCGTCGGCGCGCTCCTCCGCCGCTCATGGTTCGAGGCCCAGGGCCGCGTAGGTGTCGCGTCGATCGTCGTGAATGGCGAGCAGGGCGCGCTCGACGTCGCGGAGGCCCACCCGCTGGACGGTCTCGAGGTTCGCCCGCGCCACCCGCTCCCGAGGCGATGGGCCCGGCGGCGCAGACACGTCGCCAGCGAGGAAGCGATCCAGGGACACGAACGCCGTCCCGGTGCCGCGGCCCGGCTCGATGCGGTCGAGCACGTCCTTGCGGAGGGCTTGGACCATCGGGTCGGGGCTGCGTCGGAGGAAGGGGACCAGTCGCTCGGGGTGCGAGGTGTCCGCGGTCGCGTCCGGATGGAACGCGGCCATCACGAAGCGCGCGCCAGCCTCGTCGCGGACCGCTCGCACCAGGGCATCGAAGTCCGCGCGAGCCAGACGGAAGCGAGGATAGACGAGGAGCACGAGCTCGAGCTCGGGGCGTTGCCAGCATCTGTCCAGGGCCCGAGCACCCTGGCGCGCTGCCTGCACCAGGGGGGGGCCCAACGTCGCGACGGGCTGGGAAAGGGCAATTATCTCCACCCGTTGTTGTCGGAGCGCAGGAGCGGCCCAGGGACAGAAATCGAAGGGCAGGACCACCTCGTCGATGTAGCGCCGGCAGAGCCGGACCGCTTCGCGCTCCAGGGTGGCGTCGTCCGGGATCGGGGGGGCGGTCACGCTCGCCCTCCGCTGACGTTCCGTCCGCGTGCGGTCGCGCGCCGCGGGATCACGAGCGCGCGGTTGGTCCGTCGCTCGCGTCTCGGGCGGCGAGCTCGAAGGACGGGTGTCCTCCGCGATGGTTCGGGAAGAGAGCGCGAGCGACGCTGACGGCGCGTGGGCAGCGCGGCCGCCTCTCGAGGGAGGAGCGCGGAGACGGCCGCGGCACGGAGGCTCCGCAGCGCAGGCCGCGGACGGAGGCGAGGCGAGACGGCGCGAGGGCAGGCGGGGAGGACGGCGCGCCAGGAGGCAGCGCTCCAGAAGGCAGCGCTCCGGAAGAGACGGCGCGGCGCGAGGGGGCGCGGCACCGGGTGCATGACGAAAGAGTGGATCATCTCGACTCGAATGGTCCGGCTCAGCTCAACTGAAGGGTCGCGCGGCCGTTGTTCGGAACTGGCTGGGTCGATCGGTCGACACCAGCTCCTGACTCGACGAGATCCGCAAGCACATCGCAGTGAGCTGTCTTCGTGAGTGGACGATGGGTGCGACCCTGAGAGGTCTCGCATGCGAGGAGTTCTTGACGTCCGACGCGACAGCGCGGCAAAGTAATCGTCAAGTCGCTTTTCAGATGGTGAGAGGGGACACTCGAACAAGGACCAAAGTATGGCTGCAAGGAAGTCCAAGAAGAAGACGGATGGCGCTGCGTCGTCCGGGAGCGCGTCCCGTGGGGGCGTGCGCAAAGCGGTGAGGAAGACCAAGAAGGCGGCGAAGAAGGTCGCAAAGAAGGCGAAGAAGGCCGCTGGTACGGCCACGAAGAAGGCCAAGAAGACCGGCTCCACGAGCGCCACCAAGAAGACGACGAAGAAGGCCAGCGCGCCCGCGGCGAAGAAGACGGCGACCAAGAAGACGGTCGCGAAGAAGAAGACCACGAAGAAGGCCAAGAAGACGGGCTCCGCGGTCACCACCAAGAAGGCGACGAAGAAGGCGCCCCCCGCGAAGAAGACGACGAAGAAGGCCAAGAAGGCTCCCGCGACGGGCGCCAAGAAGGCCTCCACGAAGAAGGCCCCGGCGCGCGCCAAGAAGAGCAAGAAGCGCACGGTCCGGAAGGCCCCCGCCATGCCGGCCCCCCTGGGCATGTGATGCGCACTCCGCGCGGGTGGGACCCACATGAGGGGGACCGCCTGCGCTGGGTGGCTTGAGCGGGTTCCCTGAACGGACCCTTCGAACGGACCGCGTGACGTGGTCCGCCTGAGACGAGCGCCTCCCTGTCGGGGCGCTCGTCGTCGTTGTGGGGGGCGTCAACGGACGAGGACCTCTTCCTCCCGTCGCGAAGCCCTGTGTTGGGCCCCCTGTTGGCCCCCTGAGAGACGCGGTCCGGGGGGCTCGCCCCGCGGTTCGCTCGGCCCCCGAGCTGAAGGCTTCTCCGCAGAGGCCGAACGCTTCCCCGCAGAGCGCGCCGACGCCTCCTCCATTCGGGTGCGGCGCGCGTTGTGGACCCCCCGACGACGCACTACCCTGAGCCGCGCGTGGACCCCGGGCGTGTCCCGCGGCGCGCGCGACGAAGAACCACGAGCGGAGGCTTGGGCGGTTGGCAAAGGAAAAAGTCACGGCGGTCTCCCTGTCCGCACGCAAAGGCAAAGGCCCCCCCATCGCGGTCGCGACCGCGTACGACGCCACCATGGCCCGTCTCCTCGACGCGGGCGGTGTGGACGCGTTGATGGTGGGCGACTCCCTCGGGATGGTCGTCCAGGGGCGGGAGCACACCCTGGCGGTGACGCTCGACGAGATCGTCTATCACTGTCGAGCCGTCACGCGGGTCCGTCCACGGGCTCACGTGGTCGCGGATTTGCCCTTCCTCTCCTATCAGGTGTCCCCCGAGCAAGCGCTCCGCTCCGCAGGGCGGCTCGTGCAAGAGGGAGACGCCGAGTCCGTGAAGCTCGAGGGGGGCGTGGTCCGCGCCGCGGCGGTGCGGAGCATCGTCGACGCGGGGATCCCCGTGATGGGGCACGTCGGGCTCACACCGCAATCCGTGCACCAGATGGGGGGCTTTCGCGTCCAGGGAAAGACCGTGGACGCCGCGCAGCGCATCTTCGACGACGCGCGAGCGCTGGAGGACGCGGGAGTCTACGCGATCGTGCTCGAGGGGATCCCGAGTGATCTGGGGGCGCGCATCACCGAGGCGGTGGCGGTGCCGACCATCGGGATCGGCGCAGGCCCCCACACGGACGGTCAGGTCCTCGTCTGTTACGATTTCCTCGGCATGTTCCGGGAGTTCACGCCGAAGTTCGTGAAGCGCTTCGCGGAGGTCGGGGAGACGGTGGTGCAGGCGACGGAGGCCTTCGTCAGCGAGGTGCGCGCAGGGACGTTCCCGGGTCCCGAGCACGAGTTCAAGGCGGCAGGGGCTGCGGCGCCGGGGTCGACCGCCGCGCGCCCTGGAGCGTCGGGCGGCTACGGGCCGACCGGCGACGAAGGATGAGCGGAGACTCCCCATGAGCGTGCCGACTCTGACGACCGTCCACGAGCTGCGCACCCACTGTGAGCTCGTGCGCGCCTCGGGGCGCAGCGTGGGACTCGTCCCCACGATGGGCGCCCTCCACGAAGGACACCTCTCCCTCATCCGCCGGGCGAGGGAGCTCGCCGACGAGGTGGTCGTGACGATCTTCGTGAACCCGACGCAGTTCGGTCCCAACGAAGACTTCGAGCGCTACCCGCGGAGCCTGGAGCAAGATCGAGGACTCGCCGCCGAGGCCGGGGCGCACGTCGTCTTCGCGCCGGCGGTGGAGACGATGTACCCCCCCGGTGAGAAGACCCGCGTCTCGGTGGCGGATCTGACGCGCCCGCTGTGTGGAGCGTCCCGCGGGCCCGAGCATTTCACGGGCGTGGCGACGATCGTCACGAAGCTGTTCTCGGTGGTCGGGCCCTGCGTCGCGTGCTTCGGCCGCAAGGACTACCAGCAGCTCGCGGTGATCCAGCGCCTGGTTCGGGACCTGTTCTTGCCCGTGCGGATCGTGCCCTGCAGCACGGTGCGGGAAGAAGACGGCCTCGCGGCGAGCTCGCGGAATCGCTACCTGGACTCGAGCTGGCGCGCGCGGGCGGCGGCGATCCCCCGCGCTCTGTCCCTGGCCCACGCGACCTTCTCCTCGGGGGAGCGCCTCGCGGGGAACCTGCGGGCGCTGGTGCGGGCGGAGCTCGAGGAGCAGGGGCTCGAGATCGACTACGTGGAGCTGGCCGATCCGAACGAGCTCGAGGTCTTCGAGGACGCGGCGCAGGTGCCGGCGCGGGTCCTCCTCGCTCTGGCAGCCTTGGCCGGGGGCACACGCCTGATCGACAACCTGGTGCTCGGCGAAGAGCCGGCACCCATCGGGAGTCTGAGGGGAGCGCTCCTCACCTCCGGGGGCGCCGCGTGAGCGAGGGGGCGTTCCTCGTCCTGGAGGGGATCGACGGTTCCGGGACGACGACCCAAGCCGCGTTGCTCGCGGAGGCCCTGCGCGCGCGGGGGCACGAGGTGGTGCTCACGCGGGAGCCGACGTCGCGCGCCATCGGCAGCCTGCTCCGGGCGGCCCTCCAGCACCGACTGACGCTGCCCTCGGGGGAGCCGGCGACGCTGCCTCCGACGAGCCTGGCGCTGCTCTTCGCGGCGGACCGCCTGGACCACCTCGCCCACGTGGTCGAGCCGGCGCTGGACCGCGGCGCCATCGTGATCAGCGATCGCTTCGATCTGTCGAGCCTCGTGTACCAGTCGGCGACGGACCCCGAGGGGGTCAAGGCGTTGGAGTGGTTGCGCTCGATCAACGGGCGGGCGCGCCGACCCGATCTCACCATCGTCGTGGATGTGCCCGCCGCGGTGGCGGAGGAGCGACGGCAACGCCGGGGGGGAGAAGCGGAGCTGTTCGAGCAGCGGGCGCTGCAGGAGCGCCTCGCGGAGTCCTATCGCAGGGCCGAGACTCTGGTGCCGGGGGATCGGGTGGTGCACGTCCGCGGGGACCAGTCCGAGGAGCTCGTCTCGGCGGAGGTCCTCGAGGTGGTGCTCGCCGAGCTGACGGCCCGCGACCGCCCTCGACTTGCCCCGCGGCCCGAGAAAACTTCATAGTCGCCCGCATGCTCTCCCCTGTCGCCACGCTCTGCCCTGCCGTCACGCGACGTGTTCATCGAGGCCAGCGCGGATCGCGCCTTCGAGCGCTCGGGTTCCTGGTGGCGGTGGGCTGCGTCGCCTGCGCCGGGGAACCCAAGCAAGCCGAGGCACCGTTGATCTCGGTGGACGAAGAGCGCGCCAAGGCAGCGCGGCCGCGCGGACCGCGCCAGCTACGGCGCGCGGAGGTCGACCAGGCCCTGGAGGCGGGCCTCGGTCATTTCCTGCAGCACGTCTTCGTGGAGCCGAGCCTCGTGGCGGGGCAGTTTCAGGGGTTCCGCATCCTCGAGCTGCGTCCCCGAGCGGCCTGGGAAGGCGTCGATCTGCGGGCGGGGGACATCGTCACCCGGATCAACGGCAAGCCCATCGAGCGCCCGGAGCAGGCGCACGCGGTCTTCATGGGGCTGAAGGAGGCCGATCGCGTCGTCGTGTCCTACGTGCGGGATGGGCAGCCCGCCGAGCTGGTGATCCCGATCCTCCCCGCGGAGGAGCGTCCGCCCGCTCCGCCACCATCCGACGCCCGCGATCTCTGAGGTCGCGGCCTTAGGTCGCGGCCCCTCAGCTCTTCAGCTGGTACGCCACCGCGGCCTCCACCAATTTGGCGAAGTCCTTGCGCGTGAAGTGAGCGCCGCTGGTGAGCCAGTCCGTGTGGATCGCGGGGCGCTCGTCGTCCAGGAAGTGGCCGATGCTGTCGAGGTGATCCGCCTCTCCCGCCCACAGGAGGTCGCCCCACAACATGCTGAGGGTGGGAACGATGCCATCGCTGTCGCCGTCGGCGACCGTGCGTCCGATGGCGCGCGCCAGCGTGAGCTCGACCTCCCGGCTCGGGCGCGCGTAGGCGTACTGAGCGTGCCGCTGGCCGGCGAACTGATAGAGCGTCGTGTACAGGGCGGCGGTGAGCGCGCCGTACGGGGAACGGATGCGTCGCGCCGCGCGCATGGTCGCGGGCCGCGGGGAGGCGCACACCATGCACCCATAGCGCACGTGCTCGGCGCCCTCGACGGCGGCGTTGAACAGGTCCATCGCCTCCGGGCTGATCTGGAGGATCGCTCCTTGGTCCACCCGCACCCGACTGAGGAAATCCGTGATCTCGCCGCGCCCGTCTCGATCGATGAAGCGGAGCAGAGCGTTGGTGACTCCGCTGAACAGCTTCATGTCCTTCCCGATCAGCGCGTCGATGCCGCCGAGGCCTGCGAGGACCCGCGAGAAGATCGCGAGGGACGGCTCACCCAGCTTGAGGGACACCACCGTGAGCAGGCTCAGGGCGTAGAGCACGCGCGCGCCGGACACGGTGGCGAAGTAGCCGGCAACGGGGGTGCCGTAGTGGGGTGTGTTGATGGTGATGAGGGTCCGCACCCGCTGCGTCCAGCTCATCAGCTCGGCGGGCAGACGCAGGTTCACGGTGGGCGCCAGCACGAGGCGCGCGTCGAGGCCGCCCGTCGAATGTCCGATCAGGTGGATGGGCCCGCTGCGCGGGGCCGTGTGCCCCACGGTGGTGGCGAGGACTCGGGCGCGCTCGCGCAGGGACGAGGTGGGCGGCGAGGGTACGTCCTCGAAGCTCACCGGCACACCCGCGGCGGCGTATCGCTCCTCGATGCCGCGGCGCAGGTGCTGAAAGTAGTCGTAGCCAGCGAGGGTGCCGAACCCGAAGAGCCCGGGGATGAAGTAGATCGTGTGGCGTTCCGTCATCCACGCCCTGTCATCGAACGCTGTGTCGTCGAAACTCGGTCATCGCAGGAGCGTCGCGCTCGCACCCTGCGTCGTGAGGGGGCGTCGCGAGCGCTACGTCGGGAGCCTCAGGGCGCTCCGAAGGTCACCAGGTGCCCTTGAGAGAAGTCGAGGCGCAGCTCCACCTCGTCGACGGGGGATCCTTGCCACGGGGTGCGGAGGATGCGCAGGCGGTGGAGCAGGAGCTGCGCCGACTCGTGCTCCTCGAAGCCCGTGGGGACGAGGGTGCCTGCGCCAGCGGCGTCCTCGAAGGCGCACACGAGGCTCTTGGAGCTACGGGTGGACGTCAGCTCCACGTACACGCGGTCTGCCGGGTGGGTCGAGCCGCTCCAAATGACGTCCAAGGGTTCGTCCGTGGACACGGATTCGAGCGCGTCGAAGGGCGTCCCGTTGAGGGTGACGTCCGTGAGGGGGTGCGGGGCGGCGTTCTCGATGTCCAGCGTACCGACGGCGCCGCCGTCCGCCGCGAAGCGGTAACGCTCCCCCGCGGGGAGCCCTTGTCCCGAGCGCTCACGGCTGGCGTAGAGCACACCCGAGATGAAATCGCCCACGCTCGGGAAGACATGGGGCGCCAGCTCGTGGGGAGGTCCCCCGTCCGCGATCACGCGCACGCGGCCCGCCTCCAAGAACTCGATGGCCGCGACGTCGCTCAGCTCAGGCCCCGGGCGTCCCTGCTCCCCCTGCCAGCAATGCCCCGGCTCCGGGAGGTGCATCCCGAGCCCGGCGAGCTCGAGGGCGACCGCTCGGTCCGTGGCCGCGGGGAACCGGATGAAGCCCGCGAGGGCGTCGGCGCGCGTCGCGCCCCCGGTGAGCTCCTGGCGGGAGATCGTGACCACGGCGTGGGTCGAGCCGCGCTCCTCGTCGCTGGAGTAGCTCTCGGGAGCCACGGAGCAGGCGATCGCGGAGGCGGCGAGGGCCCCCAGGCCGACCGCGCGCTCCAGGGCTCTCCGCGGCGCGGCGTGCGCCGGGAGACCAGGACCCGCGAGGGGAGCGAGCTGGGGGGCGGGGGGGGACACGTGCTCGGATCGTAGGAGGCGCCCCGGGATGGAGCAAGCATCCGGCCGGCCGGGGCGCCCGCGGCCGGCGCGTCGGCCTTCAGTCGAGGTCCGCCACGAGCGCAAAGGAGGGGGTCAGGGTGAACCCTTCGAGGCTTGGGTAGTACGTCGTCCCATCGAGGGTGACCTCCGAGCTCACCCGCTGGTAGCCGCCGCTGAGTTCGAGCACCGCCCAGAGGGGGCGGAGCCCGAGCATCACGCCGGCGACCGCGCCCGCGAAGACGCGCGAGCCTTGGGCGGGGGCCACCGTGGCGACGTCGGGGCCCAGGTCGTAGACGAGGTCGGCGCTGAAGCGCTCGTAGAGGGCGTGCACGCCGATCCACGCGGACGCCACGTCCTCCTGGGCCTCGGTGCCCAGGAGCAGGGGCACGTCGACGGTCCAGCCGGAGATGCTGCCTCCGTCGAAGCGCGGGATGGCCCCGCCGCTCGCGTCCGTCGCCGCGCCGCCCGTCCCGGGCGTGTTCGAGCCGAGGTCGGGGAGCACCGCGCCCAGACCGCCCCCGACGCTGAGGAGGACGTCGTCCAGCTCGAAGACGTGGCGGAGGTCCCCGCGCACGCGTCTCCCCGTCCACGACAAGCCCATCTCGTTGCCCCCGCCGAGCCCCGCGCGCGCGCCGACCCAAGGGGACAGCTGAGGGGTGGCGACGGCGTGGGCGACGGAGCCGTCCACGAACGCCTCCACGTCGGATTCCGAAACTCCGCCCGGCTCTGCCCCGACCGCTCGAGCCCGCTCGATGGCGTCCTCGGTCGGTCCGAAGGTGAGGTGGTGGCTGGCGCCAGCGCCCGCGCGGACCCGATGGGCGTCCAGGACCTGCGCGGGGTGCATCAGCGGTGTGCCCGCGCCGCACCCGACACCGAGCACGCCAGCCCAGACCGCTCCGGTCACGAGGACCGCGACACGAAGGGTCCTCCCCCTCGCTCCGGCTCCGAGCACAGATCGGCCCAGCGACGGACGCATCGCGAGCGACCCGG
>JAAZAA010000123.1 GCA_012514535.1 Myxococcales bacterium
CGGACGACGTCAGAACCGCCCCCGCGAGCCGGTCCTGTACGCACGCAAGTGGAGGGATGCAAGTCCGGACGCCCGTTTTCCGGTGGCAGCGCGTCCAGGAGGGCCCGGGCGAGGGGCGGACGAGAGAAAATGCTCTCCCTGGCCCACGAACGTGGAATCCGAGGCCGGGCTCGGAGGTTTCCGAGTGACGGCCCCGGAGATGGGGGCAATGCGGTCGCAACGTGCTCGCGGCCCCTCGGAACGAACGCTCTCGGAACGAACGCTCTCGGAACGAACGCTGCGAGGTGCCGCGGCTGGTCGGCACGCGCAGGGTCGCGGGAGGGCGACGGGGCGTCAGCGGTGGACGCCGTGCGGGGTGTGGTGTCGCTTGGGCGGTGTCGCGTGCCTGGTGCCGCGAGCGAGTGGAGTTCGACTTGATGCGCAATGACGTCGAGTGTCTGTACGTGCCGACACCCGCGCTGTCGCTGACGCCGACCGAGCGCGCAGTCTGCGATGCGCGAAACCGCCAACGTCTTCGCACTCATTCCTTTTTTGCTTCATCGACGAGGCGACACGCCGTCGCTTTGGCTTTCCCCTCGGGGCGCGCCGCTGATAGTCTTGACGTCGCCTCGCGACCACGGCGTGAGGTTCGCGAACCTCCGCACGCGGGAAAAGCTCTCCCCGTCCGTCGTGATGGGATTGATAGTGGAGCCCCGGAGCCATCGAGCGGTTCGCTCCGTGAACGGACCGGGAAGCACGACGGACCCTCTCCTCAACCACCGCCGAACCACTCGAACCCTGGGAGATCGTTCATGCCAACAACCCCCCTCTCACACGCCGACGCCCTCGCCCGCTTGCGGGAGGGCAACGAACGTTTCTCGAATGGGACGCGCAGCCTCGAGACGTTCGTGGGTCAGGCCCGCCTCCGGGAGTTTGCCAATGGCCAAGCGCCGTTCGCGTGTATCTTGACCTGCTCCGACTCGCGCGTCCCCGCGGAGATGATCTTCGATCAGGGGATCGGAGACCTCTTCGTCATTCGCGTCGCGGGCAACGTGGTGGCGCCCTCGCTGGTGGGCAGTGTCGAGTACGCAGCGACGGTGCTCGGGACGCAGCTCGCCGTGGTGATGGGGCACTCGTGCTGTGGTGCGATCAAGGCCACGGTCGACGTGCTCCAGGGCAAGACGGAGATCGCGTCGGAGAACATCCGGGACATTTTGGAGCGCATCCGGCCGGCGGCCGAGAACGTGCTCTCCGCCGCGAGGAAGCTTTCGGAGGGGCGGGAGATCGAGGAGTCCTTGCTCTTGAAGAAGGTGATCCGCGCGAACGTCCGGGCCTCGGCAGATCATCTGCGGCACGGCAGCCGCGTGCTGGAGAACCTCTGCAAGGAGGGCAAGTTCGCGGTGGTGGGCGCCGAGTACGACCTCCACACCGGGTGCGTGGAGTTCTTCGATTCGGTTCGCTAGGGCGAGGCGCGGGATCAGGGACGGAACCCGCGTCGAGGGGGAATGATGTCGAACGCGCGTCGACGTGCGCCGTTGGTGGCTCTGGCGCAGGCGATCGATCCCGACGCAGCGGAGATCCTGGAGGGGGAACTTCCGCCGACTCCCGGGCGGCCCCTGGCCATCCTCCTCGGCGCCGCCTATCCGGCGCTGCGCCCCCGGACCTCCTGGCAGCTGACCGCTTTGGACGAGCTGGCGCGAGCGGGGTGGCGCTTGCGGCGTACGCGAGGCGATCTGGTGGACCGTCTCCGCGGGGCGACGGCGGGAGCGCTGGACGTCGCGGCGCTGCGGAGCGCGCTGCGGCGGGCCGTGTGGGCGGAGAAGGCGCGCATCGCCGTCCGGGAGATCTTGCCGCTCCGACAGGGGGGGGCGGAGCTCCGGGTCACCGCTCGTGAGCTGAGCGAGCTCGCCGACGCCGCCTTCGAGGTGGCCCTCGCGGAGGCCTCGGCTTACGTCGCGGGCCGCTTCGGTCCTCCGTTGCGCAGCGACGGAGAGCCCTCGACCCTCGTCGTGTTCGGGCTGGGGAAGCTCGGCGGACTCGAGCTGAACGCGGGCTCCGACGTCGACGTCGTCTTCCTCTACGACACCGACGACGGTGGCAGCACCATCACGCTGCACGAGCACTGGACGCGCGTGGCGCAGCGCGCGGTGGAGACCCTGGACGAGTACACCGCGGACGGCGCCGTGTGGCGCGTGGATCTGCGGCTCCGCCCGGAGGGCTCGCGCGGCGCCCTGGTCAACTCCTGGTCCGCCGCCGAGCGGTATTACGTCACCTGGGGTCGGCTCTGGGAGCGCAGCGCTTTCGTGCGGGCGCGCCCCATCGCTGGAGACTTGGAGTTGGGCCGACGCTTCCAAGACCAGGTGATCGCGCCCTTCGTCTACCGGCGCGACGTGGAGCCGGCGATCGCGACCACCCTCGCCGAGCTCGTCGAGCGCGCTCGCGTCGAGCTCAGCGCCGACGTGGAGCGAGATCTCAAGCTCGGCGTCGGAGGGATCCGCGAGGCCGAGTTCTTCGTCCAGGCGTTGCAGCTGATCTGGGGCGGGCGGGAGCCGAGCTTGCGCGTCACGCCGACGTTGCTCGCCCTCTCGCGACTGCGCGCGCGTGGCCTGGTCTCGGATTTCGAGGCCGCCCGCATCGGCCACGCCTACGTGTTGTTCCGTCGCGTCGAGCACCAGGTCCAGTGGGCCACCGGGCTGCAGACCCACCTCTTACCCTCGCCGGGTCCAGAGCTCGAGCGTCTCGCGCGCAGCCTCGAGTTCAGCGGGGGTGAGGAGCTGTTGCGAGAGCTCGCCTCGGCGCGCCGCACGGTGCGCATGCTCTTCGGGGCTCTGCTGCCGTCCGCGCCGCACCCTCCATCGCCCTATCTGCCATTGCTCTACGCGCTGGCCGAAGAGGACGCCGCCGCCATCGGGCGCTACGTGGCGGAGCGCTTCGGGAGCGCGGACATCGGCGAGCACCTGATGGCCTTGGCGCGTCGCCCGGACGGGCTCTTGGGGGAGATGACCCTCGAGCGGTACCCCGCCCTCGCCGACGTGCTGCTCGACGCCATCCGCGAGTCCTCGGATCCGGAGCTGGCGGCTCAACAGCTACGAGAGTTCTTCGGCCGCTTCAGCAGTCCGCGTCCCTACGTCCAGGCGATCGGGGAGGACGAGCAAGCCTTGCGGCGCTTCGTCACCGCCCTCGGAGCGAGCGCGTTCGTCGGCGACGTGGTCATCGATCACCCGGATCTCGCGGATCTGATCCTCTTCGGCGGTGGCGCGGAGATCGAGCCGGAGAAGGTCGTCGCGGACGAGCTGCGGGGGGCGTTCGAGGGGATTGCTCCCGACGCGGACCTCGAAGAGCGGCGAGAGCGCTGGCTACGCGGCACCCGACGCGCGAAGCGCAGGATCATGCTGGAGGTGGCGGTGGCGGACCTCGCTGGCGGTGTCCGCACCCGGGAAGCCACGCTGCTCCTGTCGCGGCTGGCGGACGAGCTCTTGCACCGCGCGGTGCTCTTCGAGCAGGGCGCCGAGGCCTGTGGTTTGGCCGTGATCGCCCTGGGGAAGCTGGGGGGCCGTGAGGTTGGGTATGGGTCCGATCTCGACGTGCTGTTCGTCTTCGATCCGGAGAAGGCGCCCTCCGGCGCGGATCCGATGCATCATTTCTCGACCGTCGCTCAGCGGGTGATCCGGCTGATCTCCGAGGTGCACCCGGCGGGACCCGGGTACGAGCTCGACACGCGACTGCGCCCGTCGGGGAGCGCGGGGACCTTGGTGACCACGGTGGAGTCCTTCGCTCGCTACCACGGGCTGCGCGCGGCGGAGGGGCTGCCGGCGGTGATGAGCTCGGGGGCACCCTGGGAGCGGCAGGTGCTCTTGCGCGCCCGCGTGTGCGCCGGGGATCGGGAGCTCGGGGAGCGCCTCCTGGCGGTCGCCACGGAGGCCGCTTATGGCGGCGGCGCTCCGCCCGTGGAGGAGCTGCACCGACTTCGTCTGCGCATGGAGCGCGAGCTCGGGCGCGAGCAGCCCGGTCGATACAACCTGAAGCTGGGGCGGGGAGGCCTCCTGGACATCGAGTTCGCCACCCAGTGGCTCCAGATGAAGCACGGCATCGACGAGCGCGTGCGCACCGCGGACACCACCGACGCCCTCGACGCGCTGAGATACTGCGGCTATCTGGATAGCGCCGCGTACGGCGCGTTCCGAGAGGGCTACCGGTTCTTGCGGCGGCTCGAGCAGCGCATCCACGTGTTGCGGGGGCGCGGGGACAACGTGCTCGACGCGAGGCACACGGGGCTGCCGCAGCTGGCGCGGCGGATGTCGACCCAGGGCGAGGGGCACCAGTCGGCGGTGGAGGCGCTCGTCGCCCGGTACCGCAGCGTCACGGAGGACGTGCGGGCGACCTATTGCCGCGTGTTGGGCGTGACCGAACAGGACGGCCCCTGAGCTCCTCCTGCCGCGAAACACCGCCGACCCAGGTGCAGCTCGGACCGCTCAGCGGCGCAGGAGGCGGGCCGCGTCGAGGGCCGCGTAGGTGAAGATGATGTCGGCCCCGGCCCGGCGCAAAGCGAGGAGGCTCTCGAGCAGGCAGCGATCGTAGTCCAGCCACCCCCGCTCCGCGGCCGCACACAGCATCGCGTACTCTCCGGACACGTGGTAGGCGGCGACGGGCAAGGCGCTGTGATCGCGCACCAGCCGGATCACGTCGAGGTAGGGAAGGCCCGGCTTCACCATGAGCCAGTCCGCTCCCTCGGCCTCGTCGAGGCGGATTTCGCGCAGGGCCTCGCGCCGGTTCGCGGGGTCCATCTGGTACGTCTTCTTGTCGCCGGCGCGGGGCGCCGAGTCGAGGGCGTCGCGGAAGGGGCCATAGAACGCCGACGCGTACTTCACTGCGTAGCTGCAGATCCCCACGTCCGTGAAGCCCGCCTCGTCGAGTGCGCGCCGGATCACGCCGACGCGACCGTCCATCATGTCGGACGGCGCCACGAGATCCGCGCCGGCCCGCGCCTGGTTCACGGCCATCTCCGCCAGGACCGGCAGGGTCGCGTCGTTGTCGATGCGGCCGTCCACCACGATCCCGTCGTGGCCGTCGGAGGAGTAGGGATCGAGCGCCACGTCGGTGATCACGAGCAGCTCCGGCAGCGCGGCCTTCAGGGCGCGGACCGCGCGCTGGAGCAAGCCGTCGGGGTTCGCGCTCTCGCGCCCGAAGGGATCCTTGAGCTCGTCGGCGAGCGCCGGGAACAGGGCGACCCCGCTGACCCCCAGCTCCCAGGCCTCCCGGGCCTGCGCGACCAGCCCCTCGATGCCCAGGCGCGCCTGTCGCGGCATGGACGCGATCGGGACGGCCTCTTCCTGCTCGTGGACGAACAGGGGCAGCACGAGGTGCTTCGCCTCCAGGTGTGTCTCTCGGACCAGATCGCGGCGCGCTTGGCTGGCTCGGTTGCGGCGGGGCCTCTCCAACATGCGGGCGTCGTGGGGCATGGCGGCGACGTTACCGCTCGCGGGCCACACGCGCCAAGTGACGGAGCCCGAGGGCGATCGGCTCTGCCCCGGCGAAGCGCCGCTCGAGCCGCGTCAGCTCCCGCGCGAGGTCTTCCCGCGCTTCGTGGTGGGGTGCGAAGCGCGTCAGCGCCTCGAGGAGGTTCCAGCGCAGCAGCCACTCGTCGGGGAAATCCTGCTGCAGGCGAGCGTGGATCTGCGTGAGGACTTGCGCCGTCCGGGCGTCCCAGCCGTCGCGGGTGAGCTCGATCGCGCGCTCGTACATGCCGAGGAGTGTCCGCTCCGCCGGGGCGAAGCGCCGTGGCTCGGGGACGAGCCGATCTGGGAAGAGGCTGCCGGTGTAGTAGGTGGGATCCACCGCGCCCGCGCGGACGCTACCCACGACGCCAGCGACGAGCAGGGTGGGGGAGGGGAGCGGTTCGTCCCCGAGGAGAGGCTCGTCGAGACACAGCCAGCGCAGGCGGCCCTCGTCGTCGGCCCCCGCGCTGTCCAGAACGCCCTGGAGCCGCGCTTCGCCCAGAGCGACGCGGACGAGGGTGCCCGATCGGGGCGCCTTGCCGCCCGAGGACGGGGCCCAGGCGGGGCTGACGAGGAGCTCCGCGGCGGGCCCGGCGGTTCGCCCGCGGAGCTCGGGGAGGATCCGCACGATGTGTTCGCCGACGGCGAGCGCGACGGGGCCCTCGAGCTGGACGCGCGTCAACGGGAGGCCGACCTCGGCGCCGAGGACGCGCCCGATCACCGCCAGGGACGACCGGCCGCCCTCTACGGCGGTTTCCAGTGCGCTGGGGTCCGAAGGACCGTCTCCCGCGGCGCTGACGGTCAGCGTGGCGACCTCTCCGCTCCGCTCGGCCTCTCGCAGCCCTGCGACGCCGCCCCTGCGAGCTGCCAGCGTGCGCTCCGCGTCGCTCAAGACCTCCTCGAGGTGCGCGAAATCGCGCGCCACGAAGAGCTGGGGCTGGGCCCGGGTGATGTCGTAGCCGACCTCGAGGCACTCGACGCTCAGGGGGATCTTGCGCACGTCGGAGCCATGGCACGAATGACTCTCGCCCAGGGACGAGAGCAGGCCGGCCCCGAAGAGTTTGTAGTCCTGAGGCGTCCCCACGAGTCCGTACTCCGCGGTCCACCAGTACAGGCGCGACATGCGCGTGGCCTCCGTGACGCGCGTCACGGACTCGACCGCGTCGGCGAAGGTGCGCTCGGCGCGAGCGACCTGTTCCTCGGTCGCGTCGGGGCGCTCCTTGATCTCGCTCAGCTGGTGGATGGCGTCGTAGACGCGCGCGTCCTCCGGGGAGGAGAAGGCCAGGGACCCGACGTGCCCGATGCGCTTCAGGTACGCCGCGTAGGTCGGGTCGGGCAGGATGGGCGCGTGTCCGGCGGCTTCGTGGATGATGTCCGGCGCCGGCGTGTAGACGAGGTGCCGCTTGGTCCGGATGTCGGCGGCGATGGGAAGGATGCCGAGGGCCTGGAACTCGACGAAGGCCCGCGGCGGGATGAACCCGTCCACGCACACCGCGCCCCAGCCGTAGCGCTGGAGGCAGGCGTTCATCTCGTCGATGCGCGGGATGTGGTCGAGGGCGATGCCCGTCTGCGCCAGCCCCGCTTCGTAGGCCGGGTGAGCCGTGTGGCGCAGCGTGTCGTAGATTTGGGTGAGCACGAAGCGCCAGACCGCCTGATCGACGGCGTTGTACTCGTCGTAGTTCTGCTCCACGACGTAGCGACGCAGGTGGGAGGGAACGCGTCTTCGCGTGCTCTGGTACGCGGTGAGGCCTCCCCAATCCGCGTTCGCCGCGCCCACGTGCTCGGTGCCAGCACGTGGGGCACCAGCGCGTTGGGTACGGGCGTGCCAGGGCCCCTTCGCGGCGCTCGACCCGTTCCCGCCGGGGCTCGGTGGGCGGACGCTCGACACGCTCATTCTAATCAATTTAGCAGGATCCAGCGGCCACGCCCGTTTTCGTGCCTCCCCCGCGCTCTCGGTCTCCGCGCTCTCGGTCTCCGCGACCTCTGTGTGCCCGGTGTGCCGAATCCTGCTCCCTCGCGCTGCACCTGCTCCCTCGCGTTGCACCTGCTCCCTCGCGCTGCACCTGCTCCCTCGCGCTGCACCTGCTCCCTCGCGCGGAATCCCGGTGGCGGGTGACGAAGTCGGGTGAGGAGCGCGCCACGCTGCTGCCACGTCCTCGCCGGCTCTCCCGCTCCGCCCAGCGCGACCGGCGTCTCCGCTCGAGGAGAGCGTCCCCTGGGGCTCGCGGCTCCGAGGTCGTCCTTTGGCGCAGGCGGAGGGCTCAGCGCTGGGGCGGTGGAGCGGCGAGGGGACGGCCGCCCGCAGCGGAAATCCGGCGGACGGCGCCGGCAGCTTCGGCGCAGCTTCGGCGTAGCGAGGCTCGGCGGGCGCGGTCGCCGCAGGGAGCTTCCGAGGCGCCCTGTTGTTGTCGCCGCAAATCGAGCTTTACTCCCCAGGGGGCGATCGCTACACGCCACCGGAGCCCGGGGCACCGGATTGGGTGCCGGGTCTTCGGACCGCGCGTCGAGGGATCACCCCGGGTGATCGGCAGCTGGAACTCACTGGCGAAATGGAGCTTGGTGTGAGCAAGGTTCTCATCATTGGTGCGGGAGGCGTGGGTCGCGTGGTCGCCCACAAGTGCAGTCGCCTCAACGACGTGATCTCCGACATCGTGCTGGCGAGCCGCACGAAGAGTCGCTGCGACGAGATCGCGGCGGAGGTGAAGGAGATGACGGGGCGTACGATCGTCACCGATCAGGTCGACGCGGACGACGTCGAGGCCACGACGGCCTTGCTCCGCAAGCATCGGCCACAGCTGGTGATCAACGTGGCGCTCCCCTACCAGGACCTCTCGATCATGGACGCCTGCCTCGCGGCGGGCGTGCACTACCTCGACACGGCCAACTACGAGCCGCCGGACGAGGCGAAGTTCGAGTACAAGTGGCAGTGGGCCTATCAGGATCGGTTCCGTGAGGCGGGGCTGATGGCCCTGCTCGGCTCCGGCTTCGACCCTGGCGTCACGAACGTCTTCTGCGCCTACGCGCAGAAGTCACTGTTCGACGAGATCCACACGATCGACATCCTCGACTGCAACGCAGGGAACCACGGTCACCCCTTCGCGACCAACTTCAACCCGGAGATCAACATCCGGGAGATCACTCAGCCGGGGCGCTACTGGGAGCGCAGTCCGGACGGCTCGGGTGAGGTGGCCGGAGGCGAATGGAAGACGATCGAGCCCATGTCGATGCACTGGGACTTCGACTTCCCCGAGGTCGGGGTGCACCGGGCCTACCTGCTCTATCACGAGGAGCTCGAGTCACTTTGCCGCAACATCCGCGGGGTCCAGCGCATCCGCTTCTGGATGACCTTCAGCGAGAACTACCTCACGCACCTCCGGGTCCTGCAGAACGTGGGCATGACCAGCATCGAGCCGGTCAACTTCGAGGGGCGCGAGATCGTACCGATCCAGTTCCTGAAGGCGCTCCTCCCGGACCCGGCGAGCCTCGCGAAGAAGTACACGGGGAAGACCTCGATCGGGTGTCTCGTCGAGGGGATCAAGGACGGCAGCAAGAAGAGGGTCTTCATCTACAACGTCTGCGACCACGAGGCCGCCTACGCCGAGACGCGCTCTCAGGCCATCAGCTACACCACGGGCGTGCCCGCCGTGTGCGGCGCCGTGATGATGCTCACCCAGAAGTGGAAGGGCGCTGGCGTCTTCAACATCGAGCAGCTCGATCCGGATCCGTTCTTGGAGCTCCTGGCGCAGCAGGGGCTCCCCTGGCACGTCGAGCAGAGGTAACGAGGTGGCAGAGCTCTACGGCGGCCGAAAGAGCCGCATGCAGGATCTGGCGTTCGACCCGCGCGCCCTCGAGACGCCCTACTACATCGTCGACATCGGTCGCCTGAGGCAGAACCTGGCGATCCTGGCGGACGTCCAGCGTCGCTCGGGGTGCAAGATCCTGCTCGCGCTCAAGGGCTTCGCCATGTGGAGCGTCTTCCCCGTGGTGCGTGAGTACCTGGTGGGCACGACGGCGAGCTCCGTGTACGAGGCGCGCCTCGGTCGCGAGGAGATGGGGGGCGAGGTGCACGCCTACGCCCCCGCCTACTCCGATCAAGACATGCGCGAGCTCGTCGAGATCGCGGACCACATCGTCTTCAACTCACTGAATCAGTGGCGCCGCCACCGGGACACGGTGGCGGCGGCGCCGCGGAAGATCGAGTGCGCGCTCCGGGTCAACCCGGAGCACTCCGAGACGGAATATCCCCTCTACGATCCCTGCGCCCCCGGATCACGGCTCGGCGTGCGCCGCGCGCAGCTCGAGGGGGAGGACCTGTCGGGTCTGAGCGGTCTCCACTTCCACACCCTGTGCCAGAAGGGCGCCGACGCTCTGCAGCGGACGGTGGCCGCGGTCGAGCGCAAGTTCGGTGACCTGATCCCCCAGTTCCAATGGGTCAACTTCGGCGGCGGCCATCACATCAGCCGCCCCGACTACGACGTCGACCTGCTCGTGCGCGTGGTCACGGACTTCCAGAACAAGTGGCAGCGCCCCGTCTACCTCGAGCCGGGGGAGGCGATCGCCCTCGACACCGGGTGGCTCGTGAGCGAGGTGCAGGACATCATCGACGGGCCACAGCCCATCGCGATCCTCGACACCTCCGCGACCGCGCACATGCCCGACGTGCTGGAGGCTCCCTACCGCCCGGAGATCGTCGAGGCCGGCACGCCAGGTGAGAAGAGCCACACTTACCGCTTGGGCGGGCTCACCTGTCTGGCGGGAGACGTCATCGGCGACTACTCCTTCGACCGGCCGCTCCAGGTGGGCGATCGCCTCGTCTTCGAGGATATGGCCCACTACACGATGGTGAAGAACACCATGTTCAACGGGGTGCGGCTGCCGTCCATCGTCACGGTGGACCCCGCCTCCGGTGAGACGCGGGTCGTCCGCAAGTTCGGGTACGAGGACTACAAGAGTCGGCTCTCCTGAAGGGCAGACAAAGATGCGCCCACGGTAGCGGCCCTCTGGGGAGGGCGCCGCCGTGGGCGTTCGCGTTCGCCGTCGTGGGCGTTCGCGTTCGCCGTCATGGGCGCTTGGTGTCTCTGGAGCGGAGCGCGGGGGCTCGGAGCCGAACGCCCTTCAGCCGGCCTTGTGCTCGCCCTCTGCGGGAAGGGCGTGCTCGTGGCCGTCACCCACCTGGATCGTCACGCGATGGGGCACGGCCGCGACGGGCTTGGGGATGGTGACCGTGAGCACACCGTGCTCGACTCGCGCTTCGATCGCGTCCGCCTTGACTCCCTTCGGGAGGACGAAGGAGCGCTGGAACTTGCCCGCGACGCGCTCGACGCGGTGGTAACCAGCTTCGCTCGTGCGCGACTCGGCCTTGCGTTCTCCCGTGAGGGTGAGCACGCCGTCCTTCACGCTGACGTCGATGTTCTCGGTGGGTACGCCGGGTACGTCGGCGGCGAGGACGTAAGCGTTCTCGGTCTCACGAATGTCTACCGAGGGAAGGAAGCGTCGCTCCGCGGTCCGAACGGGCCATCGCCAGAGATCGTCATTGCCAAACAGATCGTCGAATTGGTTCCAAAGGGTCAACATGATGCACCTCTCCTATTGCGGACCCTGAGGTCCGGTAGAATGTGGGGCGCCGTCGCCAAGCCAGCTCGGCACGCCGTGACGTCGCACCGCGCGCTGGGCTAGCGCGAGTCGGCGCTGGGGGAGCGCGCGACGATCGGGCCGCGCGCTGGTGATTCATTCGCTCTCTCCGAGCGCACCAAAAAGCTAACCACCCGCGATCGGTCGTCAACCCCTGCCTCTCGTCGCCGAATTCTCCGATTTCGCGCACCGGTGGGATTGCTGCGGCCGAAGGGGTGAGCATGCGTTGCTCGATCCTGTGCGCGGACACCTTGCCTCATCGCCTGGGTGATCTGGCGAGACCTCCGGAGGCCCTGCACCTGTGGGGCACCTTGCCGCCGCGCCCGTACGTGGCGTTGGTTGGATCGCGGAAGGTGACTCGGGAAGGCCTCGAGTACGCCCGGCGCCTGGCGAGAGAGCTGAGCGAAGCTGGCGTGACGGTGGTCTCGGGGGGCGCCGTGGGGATCGACGCGGCGGCCCATGAAGGCGCGCTCGAGGCGCGCGCGCCGACCCTCGTCGTGGCTCCCTGCGGGCTCGAGAAGCCATATCCGTCAAAGCACACGGGGCTGTTCCAACGTGTCGTGGCGGAGGGGGGCGGCTACCTCGCGCTGCCCGGGGTGCAGCCAGGCCCGCGATCCGAGCATTTCCATCGACGCAACGCCGTGCTCGCCGCCCTCTGTGACGCGCTGGTGGTGGGGGAGGCCAATCTGCGCAGCGGGAGTCGGAACGCAGCCATGCACGCGCGGCGCTTGGGCCGCGCCGTCTTCGCCGTCCCGTCCGCGGCGTGGAACGAGCGCGGGCGAGGAAGCAACCAGGAGCTCCGGAACGGCGCGCGGTGGCTCGAGGAGGCGCGGGACGTGCTCCGTTACCTCCAGGAGGTGGGGCAATACCTCGCGGCGTCGGGCATGGGGGCAGAGCGTCCGTGCGCCGTCCCCACGGAGCCCTCGCGTCGCTCGCGTCGGTCGGGGCGTCGCAGCGCGTCCAGGGCAGGGGCGCCGTCACGGCAGCTCGAACTCGGCGCGGTCGGGAGCGGCGCTCCCGCGGCGGTGACTCGGGCCGTGGAACGGGCTCTCCGGGCGGGGAAATGCCACGTGGACGCGATCTGCGAGCATGCGGCGCTGGACGCGGGGGACGTCAACGCCGCGCTCCTGGAGCTGACCCTCCGCGGCGACGCTGGTGAGGACGCTCGAGGCCTGCTCCGCTGGTACGGACGCGGGAGGGGCTGAAAACCGGTTGCGCGCTGCCGCCAATCCCGGCACTACAGCTCCGCGGCCGCCTCTGCGCGGCGCTCCCGGAGGTTTGCCCATGACTCGTGAGATCACCATCGTCGGCGCTGGCTTGGCCGGCTCGGAAGCTGCCCTGCAGCTGGCAGATCGCGGTTGGCACGTCCGCCTCCTCGAGCAAAAGCCGGCGCACCGCACCCCGGCCCAGAGCAGCGACTCCCTGTGCGAGCTCGTCTGCTCCAACTCGTTCCGGGGTGCGTCCCTCGCCAACGCGGTGGGGCTCCTGAAGGAGGAGATGCGGCGGCTCGGATCCCACGTGATGCAGGCGGCGGAGATCGCGCGGGTCCCGGCCGGGGGCGCGCTGGCGGTCGATCGAGAGCGCTTCTCGGGGGAAATGACGCGCAAGCTCCGGGAGCACCCACGGATCGAGATCGTCTCGGGTTTGGTGGAGGAGCTTCCCGCGGAGCGCCCGGTGCTGGTCGCGACGGGGCCTTTGACGGGGGACGCCCTGGCCCAGGACCTGGCTCGGCGTCTCGGCAGCGAGAGCCTCGCCTACTACGACGCCATCGCCCCCATCGTGAGCGCTGACTCCATCGATTGGGACAAGGTGTTCTGCGCGTCCCGGTGGGACAAGGGCAACGACGACGAGGACAAGCACGCCTACGTGAACTGCCCCCTGGACGAGGAGCAGTATCGCGCCTTCGTCGACGCCGTGCGCGCTGCCGAGAAGGTGGAGGCGAACTCCTTCGAAGAGGTGCGGTACTTCGAGGGATGTCTCCCCATCGAGGTGATGGCGGAGCGGGGAGAGCAGACCCTCGCGTTCGGCCCCATGAAGCCCGTCGGCTTGACGGACCCGCGCACCGGGCGGCGGCCCCACGCCGTGGTGCAGCTGCGCCGCGAAGACGAGGCGGGCACGGCCTACAACCTCGTGGGCTTCCAGACGCGGATGACCTGGGGCGAGCAGGCGCGGGTGTTTCGGATGATCCCGGGTCTCGAGAACGCGGAGTTCTTCCGCATGGGCGCGGTGCATCGCAACACCTTCATCAACGCCCCGACCTGCCTCGATGACACCTGGCAGCTGCGTTCGGAGCCCGGCGTCTACTTTGCCGGGCAGATCGTCGGGACCGAGGGGTATGTGGAGGCCGCGGCGGGGGGCTGGCTGGTTGCTCATTTCATCGCGGAGCGCCTCGCGGGGCGCGACCCCGAGCCCCTGCCACGCTCCACGGCCCACGCCGGCTTGCTCGCGCACACCCGGCGGCACCCGGACGACTACCAACCGTCGAACATCACCTTCGCCCATCTCCCGCCCTGGGAAGGCAAGCGCCTGCAGAAGCGCGCCAAGTACGAGGCGATGGCGGAGCGCGCGCTCGCCGACCTGGACGCCTGGATCGCCCGGCGCGCTGCCGCGTAGCCCGGCGCCGTCAGTGCCGTCTTAGTGCCGCCCCGCACAGGGTGCTCGCTCCCCAGGGGCGGGGCGCGTCGAGCCGACGCACCTCGTGGGGAGGTGCCACGGGAGCGCCTGCTCGCGCGCGGGTGTCCCGAAGGCACACCTGCGCGCAGGCGCTGCCGCATCCGCCCACCGATTTTGCTCGCATGAGTAAAAGTTCCAGATGGTTGTGGTAACTATTCAATCCGGTGACCATGAACCTGAACGATGTCCTCCCGCTGCGACCGTCCACTTCCCCCCCTCCTCCCAGCCCCCACCTGTACGAGGCCCCTCTGTGCATCCTGGTGGTCGACGACGATCCGATCGCTCGGGAGTATCTCGCCGAGACCCTGCGCTCCCAGGGCCACGAGGTGCTGACCCTGGGCGCGGCCGCGGGCGCGGCCGCGGTCGTGCGCGAACGCGGCGTGGACGCGGTCGTCGTGGATGTGACCCTGCCCGACATGCGCGGGGACGTCTTGGCGCGGCGGCTCCGCGAGGAGGGCTGGGGGCGCGACCTGGGCATCGTGCTCGTCTCGGGGCGCACGAACGAAGAGCTCCAGCGGCTCGCGGCGCTCAGCTCGGCGGACGCGGCGGTCACCAAGGCGGAGGTGGACAGTCAGCTCCTCCGCGAGGTGATCCGGGCGAGGAGGCGCCGCCATCAGACCTCGCGACCCGGGCGGGCCGTGAGGAGCGGCTGACCGACGCGCGGAGGAGCGCCGGAGGCCCTTGGGGAGGCCATCGCGCAGGTCATCGCGCAGGTCATCGCGCAGGTCATCGCGCAGGTCATCGCGCAGGTCATCGCGCAGGTCATCGCGCAGGTCATCGCGGGGACCCGCACGACGGACGTCAGAGCAGGTCCGCGATGATGCCGTCGGCGAACAGCCACTGATCCGGGGGGATCCAGAGCCGGACGCCATCCCACGCGAGGCGCCCCGATCGGAGGAGCTTGTCTCGGGCACGTCGACGTCGCGGGCTCCAGAGCTCGACCCCGACCTCGGCTTCCGCCTGCGCCGTGTCGAGGCCGTCGCGGAGACGCAGCCCGAGGAGGAGGCGCTCTCGGAGCTCCGTCTCCGGATCGATGGGTTCTCGATCCGCGAGGTGTCGGCCCTCCGCATAGGGATCGGCGGAAGACTGGCCCGTCCAGCTCTCCAGGTAGCGTTCGACCGAGGGGGTGTTCCGATAGCGGAGGCGCGAGCCTCCTCCGAGGCGCACCGTGCCCCAGGCGCCCGTGCCGAGGCCGAGGTAATCGTGCCCGCGCCAGTAGCCGAGGTTGTGGAGAGCGAAGTGTTCTTCGCGGGCGTAGTTGCTGATCTCGTAGTGGAGGAAGCCCTCCGCCTCGAGCGCCTCGTCGACGGCGCGGAAGGACTCGGCGACGAGACCCTCGTCCAGCAGGGGGAGCTGGCCCCGCCGCGCGAGAGTTCCGAAGTGGGTGTTCGACTCGATGGTGAGTGCGTAGGCGCTCAAGTGGGTGACGCCCGTCGCGGCGAGGCGTCGCACCTCGGCCGCCGCCTGCTCTGGCGTCTGCCCGGCGACCCCGAAGATCAGATCCGCGCTGACGCGGGGAACCCCGGCGCGCCGCGCGGCGGCGATGGCCTGGAGCGCGCCCTCGGGATCGTGCAGGCGCCCGAGAAATTCCAGTCGTTCGGGGTCCAGAGACTGCACCCCCAGGCTGATGCGGTTCACGCCGACGTCGACCAGGCGGCGCGCGTGCTCCTCGTCGAAGCTCGTGGGGTTGCACTCGACGGTGACCTCGAGCGGAGCTGCTTCGAGCGCTGGTGTCTCTGGCGGCGGAGCGGCGGTCTCGGTCGCGCCCCTCGCGGCGCCGGGCGCGGGATTCCGTGGTGGGCCCCCCCGAGACAGGGCGGTGACGACCCGCCCGAGCTGTTCCGGCGCCCACAGGGACGGCGTCCCGCCACCGAAGAAGATCGAGGCCGGGCGGGTGGTGAGGTTCAGCCCGGGCAGGCGTGCTTCCAGCTCCCAGAGCACCGCGTCGGCGTAGGCCTCGTGAGGGAGCACCTGGCGGGCGCTGGGCGCGTCGAGGGGTGCCCGGGGGAGCCGCCGGGGAGAGGAGCCGGGGGAGGTGAGGCGCTGCGGCTCCACCGGGATGCTCAGGAAGTCGCAGTAGGGGCACTTCTTGAGGCACCAGGGGAAGTGGACGTAGGCGCCCCACGGACGGGCGTCGTTCGCCACTTTTGCTGCAGTCATGGGGGGGTGGTAGTTTCCATGTTGGCCGCTCGGGCGCCACGTATTTTCTCGACGCGGCCTCTTTCCTGGCTGCTGTCGTGCTTATGTTGTCACGGAGCTCTTCGAGTCAGCGGAGGGCTCCGGTCTCTCTTCGACGTAGGGTTGTCCTGTGCTGGTGCTGGAAGAACTGGTCGATCGTGTGCGGGCGTACCACCCGGAAGCGGATGATGGGCTGATCCGCCGCGCATATCACTACGGTGAGTGGGCGCACCGAGCGCAGCTCCGCAAGAGCGGTGAACCCTACTTCACCCATCCGGCTCGCGTCGCCGGCATCATCGCCGACCTGCGGCTCGACACGGCGAGCGTGTGCGCAGGCCTCCTGCACGACGTCGTCGAGGACACCCTGGCCAGCCTCGAGGACGTCCGGGGAGACTTCGGGGACGAGATCGCCAGCCTGATCGACGGGGTGACCAAGCTGGGTCAGATCAACTTCACCTCCCGGGAAGATCGTCAAGCGGAGAGCTTCCGCAAGATGGTCGTGGCGATGGCGAAGGACATCCGCGTCCTCCTGATCAAGCTGTGCGACCGCGTCGACAACATGAGGACGCTGGACCACATGAAGCCGGAGTCTCAGGAGCGCATCGCCCGCGAGACGATGGATATCTACGCGCCGCTGGCGAACCGCCTCGGCCTCAACGTGGTCAAGAGCGAGCTCGAGGATCTCTCCTTCAAGTACCTCGAGCCCGAGGGCTACGAGCTCGTGCGCTCGAAGCTGCACAAGTCCACGAAGGAGCGGGATCGCTACATCGAGAGCACCTGCAAGACCATCACCTCCCGCCTCGCCGAGCAGGGGTTCAACGTCAAGGTCGAGGGGCGCGCGAAGCACGCCTACTCCATCTGGCGGAAGATGAAGCACGCGCAGTGCGACTTCGAGCAGGTGTTCGACATCATCGGCTTCCGCATCATCGTGGAGTCGGCGGCGGACTGTTACGCGTGCCTCGGCGCCATCCACTCCCGCTGGACCCCCGTGCCGGGCAGGTTCAAGGACTACGTGGCGCTGCCCAAGCCGAACATGTACCAGTCCCTCCACACGACGGTGATCGGGCCTGGACGACAGCGCATCGAGGTGCAGATCCGCACCCACGAGATGAACCGCGTCGCCGAGCACGGCGTGGCCGCTCACTGGAAGTACAAGGAGCGCGTCTCCGGCGGGGTGGACCCGAAGGACGCGGAGAAGTTCGGCTGGCTCCGGGAGCTGGCTGACTACCAGCGCAACCTGAAGGATCCGGCGGAGTTCCTCGAGAGCGTCAAGATCGACCTCTTCCCCGACGAGATCTACGTCTTTACCCCGAAGGGCGACGTGCTCGTGTTCCCCCGCGGCGCGACCCCGATCGATTTCGCTTACGCGATCCACACGGAGGTGGGCCACCACTGTTCGGGGGCCCGCTGCAACGGCCAGATCGTGCCGATCCGGTACAAGCTGAAGAACGGCGACGTCATCGAGATCATGACGTCGCCCTCCCAGCGTCCGACGAAGGATTGGCTCGACTACTGCGTGACCACGCGCGCTCGCACGCGGGTGCGCGGCTACCTGCGGTCGGAGAAGCGGGTGAAGAGCATCAACCTCGGGCGCGAGCTGTTCGAGGCGGAGATGCGCGCGGTGGGCATGAGCTTGGCCAAGCTGCTCAAGAACGACGCCCAGGTCACGCGCCTGGTGAGCGCGCTCCACTTCGGGAGCCTCGACGAGCTCCTGCTCGCGATCGGGTACGGCAAGATCGACGCCGCGGACGTCGTCGCCACGCTGAAGGAGCGTTCGCCCTCGGAGCCCCCGCCCCGCTCTCTCAAGGCCAGCCCTCTGGAGACGATCGTCCGGCGGGTCACCGGGGAGCCGACGACGGGGCTCAAGGTCGCCGGGATCGACAACGTCCTCGTGCGCTACGCCCGCTGTTGTAACCCGCTGCCCGGGGACGCGATCATCGGGTTCATCACCCGGGGACGCGGCGTCACGGTGCACCGGCGCGAATGTCCCAAAGCCTTCGACACGGATCCCGAGCGGCGCATCGAGGTCACCTGGGACAGCAAGGCGAAGATCAACCGCCCGGTGCAGATCAGCGTGACCACGACGAACAAGCCAGGGATCTTGGCGACCGTGAGCCAGACGCTGAGCGCTCACCGCGTGAACATCAGCGAGGCGAACTGTCGCTCCGGCGACGACGGTCGCGCCCACAACACGTTCACCTTCCACTGTACCGACCTGAGCCAGCTCAAGAACGTGATGAAGGCGATCGGCAAGCTGAACGGGGTCGTGGAGGTGGCGCGGGTCTGAGCGGGCGGCCGCGGCGGTGGGGAGCGCTCCAGCGCCGTGGCGGTGCCGAACCGCGTCCCGTTATCGCCCGGCGCCGAATCCGCTGGCGGCGCGCGGGTGCCGCGGCGCTCGGGTACCGGGCCCCGCGCCGAGGAACCACGGGGTCCCCGAGGGAACCACGAGGTCCGCATCGAGGGGGCCACGAGGGTCCGCGCCGAGCCGCGGTCCGCTGGTGCGGACGTGGGGCTGGCGCGGACGTGGCGCGAGGAGCGCTCAGTGCGCTTTGGAGTGGGACTTGCGTGACGACACGACGCGACGCGGTGGGGCGTCGCCCTCCGCGCGATCGTAGGGGCGCGGTCCCCGTGGCGCGCCCTTACCGAGCGCGCGGTGAGGCTTGGGACCGGAGTGGTACTTGGCGAAGGCGCGGTTGTCGTTGAACGCAGGCCCCTGCCGGAAGGGGCCGGGGCGACGGCTCCCGGGGCGGCCGCCCGCGGGTTCGCGGTAGCGTTCGATGCGCAGCTTCGGCTCCCGCGGATCGGGGCGCTGCGCGGCAGCCTCGAACTGGACGGCCACGTCGCTCCGGACGTCGAAGGTCGTGCCGTTGTCGCGGATGTCGATGGAGCCCACGGCGTTGCCGTCGATGCCGCCGCGGCGACAGACGAGGGCGAGGATCCGGTTGGGCGCCGCGCCCTGGCGGCCCCCATAGTTGACGAAGAAGCGTACGAAGCCGCCCTCGGGACCCGAGCGGGGCTCCGACGGCGGCGCCCAGCGGTCTCGGGCGCCACGGGGAGCCCCCTGGGCCATGGAGCGGGGATCGGGACGCCCAGGGCTGAGCTCCCGGGGCTCACAGGGGGGCTCGAGCTCCGTGCGCGCCAGCAGGGTGGCCACGAGACGGACGGGGTCGTGCTCCTCGAGGAGTCGCGCGGCGTAGTCGAGGTGAGCCTGTTCCGGCGCGACCTCCGCGGTCAAGGCGGAGTGGAGGCTGCGGCGCGTCTGTTTGAGGAACGCGCGGCGCACCTTGTCGGCGGTGGGTACGTCGCGCCAGCTGACGGTCACCTTCGCGTCGGACAACAGGCGCTGTACGCGTCGCTGGGTCTGGGGCGGGACGAGGATCACGCTGCGACCCTTGCGGCCGGCGCGCCCTGTGCGGCCGCTGCGGTGGGTGTACACCTCGCTGTCCGTGGGAGGGTCGAGGTGCACGACGGTCGCGACCTCGGGCACGTCGAGGCCACGGGCGGCGACGTCCGTGGCGACGAGCAAAGGAACACGGCCAGAGCGGAAGCCTTCGAGGGTGCGCGTGCGCTGTGCCTGGGGCAGATCGCCGCTGAGGGGCTGCGCCTGGAAGCCGTCGCGGAGGAGCTGCTCGGCCACCTCTGCGGTGTCCGCGCGGGTCCGCACGAAGATGAGGGTGCGAGCGGCTTCCGTGTCTGGTTCGCTCTCCGCCTGCGCCATGAGCAGCAGGTTCACCAAGGCGTCGTAGCGCTCGTGAAAGCGCGCGATGTAGGCGACGTGCTCGATGTCCTCGTTGGCGGCGCCGAGCTTCGTGCCCTGCACGAACACCGGGTCCTTCTGGTAGCGATCCGCCAGGCGTCGCACCTCGGGCGCGAAGGTGGCCGACACCAGGTGGGTGCGCCGCTCGCTCGGCATGCCGTCCAGGATCGCCTCGAGCTCCTCGCGGAAGCCCATGTCGAGCATCTGATCGGCCTCGTCGAGGACGAGCTGGGTGATCCCTCCGCAGTCGAGGGCTCCGCCCTTCATGTGATCCAGCAGGCGCCCCGGTGTGCCGACGACGACGCGCGGCGTGCGCGCGAGGCGCTTGCGCTCCATGGAGACGCTCGTCCCGCCCGTCACGACGTCCACCGCCGCGTCGTCGATGTTCTCCAGGAGCCACTCGAGCTCCTTCTGGACCTGGGCGGCGAGCTCCCGGGTCGGCGTGATGACGAGCGCGGTGGGCGCGCGGCGCGCGCGGGGACCCGCGGCGAGGGCCTTGGCGAGCACCAGGCCGAGGGCGACGGTCTTGCCGGAGCCCGTCTGGGAGGAGATCCGCAGATCCCGGTCGTCCAGATCCGCCTCGAGCACGGCCCGCTGCACGGCGGTCAGGTCGGAGAAGCCGCGCCGGCGCATCGCCTCGCGCAGTGGGGCGGGCACACCGACGAACGCTTCGGGCTCGGTGGGTGCGGCGGATGCCGTGGACTCGGGGGACTCCGCAGGCTCGGCGGACTCCGCAGGCTGGGCGGACTCGAGCGACTCGGTGGGTGCGGCGGATGCCGTGGGGTGGGCGGACTCGAGCGACTCGGTGGGTTCGCTGGGTTCGGGGTTGGCGTCGGGAGACGTGAAGGACTCGGGGGACTCGGGGGACTGCATGACGAAGCCGGGGTGCGGAGAGAGGCCGAAGGGGGCTTCGGCGATCGACGGGAGAGGCCGCGGCGCGCGGCTGGTCAGGGCCGAGTGCCCGATCGAGCTCGAGTGTCCCGAGACGAGGAGGCGGCCGATGCCTGGGGGAAGGGGGGCGAGGGAGGCGCCTCGGAGCGGGAAAGCGAGAGCGCCGCGGGAAACCTGGGTGGGGCTTCGCCGGAGGTCGTGCCCCGCGGGGGCCGGGGGACGTGGGGGGCGAAACCTAGTGTGAGCACGTGTCCGTGTCACGGTCCAGCTCGCCCTTTCGTCGCCACCGGGGCGAGGATTCGATCGTCGTGTCCGAAGGCCTTGACAGGGGTCGGTCTCGAAAGTACATCAAGCGCCCTCAGCCGGACCCGGTCCGGTGGAGCCAAGCTCCTTGCGGGAGTAACTCAGTGGTAGAGTGCAACCTTGCCAAGGTTGACGTCGAGGGTTCGAATCCCTTCTCCCGCTCCAACGACATCCTTCGCCCCACGAGCCCTTCGACACCCGTCGAGGGGCTTCGTCGCATCTGGGGGCGGTGTCGGAGGGAGACCAGGGGATGACGCAGCGCCGCTGGCGCAGCCAAGCGCTGCCGCCCTGGGCGGTGCAGGCGCAGGGTGAGCGAGGCCTGGCGAAGCGGTTGGCTGATTTCGGCCGTACCCAGGAAGGTCCGCTCCGAAACGGTCTCAGCCGTGCAGAGCCGCGGCGTGGTGGCGCAGGTGCTCCTCGATGAACGTCGAGATGAAGTAGTACCCGTGGTCGTAGCCCTCCCGGAGGCGGAGCTCGAGGGGCTGGCCAGCGGCCTCGCAGGCGCGGCGAAACGTCTCTGGGCGGAGCTCGCGTTCGAGGAAGGCGTCCTGGGTCCCCTGATCGATGAGGATGGTCCCTGGAAAGCGTCGTGTGCGCACGAGCTCCACGGCGTCGTGTTCGGCCCACTCCGCCTCGTCGGCGAGGTACCCCGAGAAGGCCTTCTGGCCCCAGGGGACCTGCGAGGGCGCGACGACCGGCGCGAACGCCGACACGCTGCGGTAGAGGTCGGGGTGCCGGAGGGCGAGGGTGAGGGCGCCGTGCCCTCCCATCGAGTGTCCGAAGAGCCCGCGGACGTCGGGGCGCACGGGGAAGCCCGCTTCGATCACCCGACGGAGCTCGTCGGTGACGTACGTCTCCATGCGATAAGCTGCCGACCAGGGCGCGCGCGTCGCGTCGAGGTAGAACCCGGCGCCGAGCCCGAAATCCCAGTGGTCGTCATCTCCGGGGAAGCGCGCCTCCCGCGGGCTCGTGTCCGGCATGATGAGGGCGAGATCGAGCTCTGCTGCGAGCCGCTGCGCACCCGCCTTGATGGCGAAGGTCTCCTCGGTGCACGTCAGGCCCGCCAGGTAGTAGAGCGCGGGCACGCGAGTGCCGCGTAGCGCCGCTGGAGGCAGGTAGACCCCGAACCGCATCGTGCCGCCGCACGCTCGGCTCGTGTGTTCGTAGAACCCCTGCACGCCTTCGAAGGCGCGGTGTTCGCTGCGGACTCGATGCTCGCTCACGTGTACTCCACCACCGTTCGGATCGACTCACCGGAGTGCATCAGATCGAAGGCCTCGTTGATGCGTTCGAGGGGCAGTTTGTGGGTGATCAGCGGATCGATGGCGATCTTGCCGTCCATGTACCAGTCGACGATCTTCGGCACGTCCGTGCGCCCGCGGGCGCCGCCGAAGGCCGAACCCTTCCACACGCGGCCGGTGACCAGCTGAAAGGGGCGCGTGGAGATCTCTTGTCCGGCGCCTGCGACGCCGATGATCACGCTGACGCCCCAGCCTCGGTGGCAGCACTCGAGGGCTTGCCGCATCAGCTTCACGTCACCCACGCACTCGAAGGAGTAGTCCGCGCCCCCCTTGGTCAGCTCGACGAGGTGCGCCACGAGATCGCCGGAGACTTCCCGCGGGTTGACGAACTTCGTCATGCCAAAGCGGCGGGCCAAAGCCTCCCGCGCCGGGTTGATGTCGACGCCGATGATCTCGTTGGCGCCAGCGAGCCGCGCTCCCTGCACGACGTTGAGCCCGATGCCGCCCAGGCCGAACACCACGACGTTGCTGCCGGGTTCGACCTTGGCCGTGTAGATCACGGCGCCAATCCCCGTCGTGACGCCGCAGCCGATGTAACAGACCTTGTCGAAGGGGGCGTCCTTCCGGATCTTGGCGACGGCGATCTCCGGCAGCACCGTGTGCTGCGAGAAGGTGGAGCAGCCCATGTAGTGGTGAATGGGGGTGGAACCGATGCGGAAGCGGGTCGTCCCGTCCGGGAGCAGACCTTGCCCTTGGGTCGCGCGAATGGCCGTGCAGAGGTTCGTCTTGCGGCTCAGGCACGACTTACAGTTCCTGCACTCGGGCGTGTACAGCGGGATCACGTGATCGCCCTTCGCGACGCTCGTCACTCCCGGCCCCACGTCGACGACCACGCCCGCCCCCTCGTGACCGAAGATCACGGGGAAAATGCCCTCCGGATCGGCGCCGGAGCGCGTGAACTCGTCCGTGTGGCAGACGCCCGTTGCCTTGAGCTCGACCAGCACCTCGCCGGCTCGCGGACCCTCGAGCTCGACCTCTTCCACCACGAGCGGTTTGCCCGCCTCGTAGGCGACGGCTGCTTTGGTTTTCATTCGCCTCCCTCCTGTTCGGCGTATCATACCCGCCCCGGGCGGCAAGCGGGGGCAGAATCTCCGCCGGGTCCGATCTCCGGGTCGGGCTCGGCGAGGCGATCCTCTTCGAGCGCCAGCACTGCGATCGACGGCGGGAGCCTGGGCGGAACCAAGGGGGCGGCGCGGAGGCTCGTCGGGAGGGCTCGTCAGGACGGCTCGGCTCGCTGACCCCGAGGGCCGTTGCTTGGAGGGCCGTTACTTGGAGGGCTTGCTCACCCGCGCGGAGATCTGTTGGATGGTCTTGAGATACTCCGAGGCTTCCTTGGCGCAGGTCGGCTGGCAGGGGCTCCGTTTCCAGCGGCCGCAGCCGGTCTTGCTGCCCGTGCTCAAGGGGGACAGGATGCTGATGGCCCGCTCGTCGCCGAGCTGACTGGCGCGCTCGAGCAGCGGCACGCGCGCCGCGCAGGACTTGGCCGTCCGGAGATCGTAGGCGACGCGGAGCGCGGGGGTGGCGAGCTCACGCACCTCGGGGGTGGCCAGGAGTTGCTCCGCTCGTTCCCTGGCCTTGGCGGTGCCGAGGAGCTCGTAGAGGAGATCGGGGCCCGCCGAGCCCATGTGCTGAGTCATGAGCTCATAAGCGATCTTCGAAGCGTCGCCGGGGGTCGTGGCCGCGCGCCGCACGAGGAACCGGAGATCGTTGTCCGTGACGCGCTCGGGGGCCACCGCGAAGAGCCGCTTGGCCGTGTGCATCGCGTCGGCGAGGCTCGTGGCGCGGGCGGCGAAGGCCATCACCAGCGGCTCGAGCACTCGGGGATCTTGGGGATGCTTCTCGGAGAGGGGCAGCAGGCCGTCGATGCCTTTGGCGATGGCGGCCGCCAGGGCCTCGTCGCTGGCGCGGCTGGTGGGCGGCTCGGAGGCGGGCGGCTGTGCCGGCTCGCGCGCGGGGTCTCCAGCGGGAGTTGCATCGGACTCTGCGCTGCCGGGGTCCGGCGGGGTCTGCGTCGTGGCGGCGCCTTCGACGGATGGCTCCGGAGCGATGGGGTGCGTCGCCGTCGCGCGCCAGTTTGCGCCCATCATGAGCAGCGTCGAGCAGGCGAGGGCGGTGAGGGCCAGGAGCGGCGCCCCCAGGAGGTGGCGGACCCATCTCCTGGTGTCGGGTCCGTCCCAGCGTTTTCGGAGCAGGCTGACGGCCGCCGCCAACGCGGCGACCGGTGGCAGCACGAGGCTCCAGCCGGGCCAGGCCAGGCCCGGCGCGGGGGCGAAGGTCGGGTTCACGCCGAAGCGGCTCAGCACCTCGTCCGCGAAGCGCAACCCCAGGGTGGCGAGCCCGTAGGCGACGATCGCCGCGAGCACGGGACGGCGCACGCTCTCGAGCAGCTCCAGCACCCGCACGCTGTTTCCCCAGACCGTCTGGCGCAGCCGCGCCACCAAGAGGATCACGGGGGTGAGCAGCGTGCCGAAGCCCGCCAAGAGGAGCAGCCCGAGCTCCGTCCGTGTGAAGGAGATGGGCCCCGTGAACAGCTCGATGCCGCTGACCGCCGAGGCGAGGAGGATCGAACACAGGGCGACCCCGGCGAGCATGTAGAAGAGGAGCCGCGAGCGGCTGGTCCCGAGCTCGAAGTCGTCCGTCTGGATCATCGCCCAGGAGCCGCGGTGGGGGTTCGTCGCCTTGGCGAGCTTCTGGGGCTTGCCGCGTGCCGGCTGTGAGGCGTCGAAGGGCTCGAGGGCCGCGCGCAGCTCGGCCATGGTCGCGTAGCGATCCTTGGCGTCCTTGGCCATCGCCCGCTGAATGACGAGCTCGAGGGCCTCGGGGATGTCGGGGTTCAGCGTCCTCGGGCGCTCCGGATCGCCCGTCATCACGGCGAGCACGGTGGCGTGGAGGTTGTCCTCCTTGAAGGGCGCCTGTCCGGTGAGGGTCGCGTAGAGGACGGTGCCCAGGCCGTAGATGTCGACGCGATGATCGCCCCGCTCCGCGCGGGCCTGCTCCGGGGCCATGTACGCGGGCGTCCCCATGATGACGCCGGTGCGGGTGAGCTGAGCGTCGGAGGTGTCCAAGAAGCGCGACAGCCCGAAGTCGAGCACCTTGATCGTGGGCCGTTCGGGCACCTCGCCCGTGCCGTCCGCGAGCAGGAAGACGTTGTGCGGCTTGAGATCACGGTGCACGACGTTGCGCTCGTGGGCCGCTGTCAGCGCGTCGCAGACCTGCAAGGCGATGTGGACCGCCGTCGCCGTGTCCAGGCGCCCCTTCTGCTCGATGTACGCGGCCAGGTCGGCGCCCTCGAGGAACTCACACACCAGATAGGACCACCCGTCGAGGGTGCGGCCCACGTCGTAGACCCCGACGACGTTCGGGTGGGAGATGCAGGCCGCGGTCTCGGCCTCTCTCTGGAAGCGGGCCTGGACCCCGGGGTTGCGAGCCAGCTCGGGACGCAACACCTTGATGGCGAAGAGCTTTTGGGGGATTCGGGTGTGGCGCGCCCGGTAGATGCGTCCCATGCCGCCCTCGCCCAGGGCAGCTTCGATGACGTAAGTATCGTTCAAGCTCCGGCCCAGAAGGACATCCGCCTCTTCGCCTGTCGGCAAGCCAGCCCAGGGTCGCTCGGAGGTGCGGTTCGTCAGCGCCGCGGTCGGGTCGTCCAAAGACGTGGGAACGCTCTTCTGCATCGTCGAGAAGCTCATGCCGCTTGTACTCCACCCGCGTCCGCGTCGCATCCCGTTCGGCCGCTTCGTGGCCCTGCCCCTCCGCGAGCCCACCCGGCGGCGCGCACCTGTCGGCGCGCACCTGTCGGCACAGCGCCCGCCCACCCGTCGGGACCTCCCGTCGCGTCGCCGAGCGTCGGCGCAGCGCGAGGCGAGACGAAGCGTCGAACCAGCGCTGGCCAGCCCGTCCAGTGGCGGTGACGGCGCGCGCCGCGGACACGTCGCCGCGGACACGCTGCCCGGGACACGCTGCCCGGGACACGCTGCCCGGGACACGCTGCC
>JAAZAA010000124.1 GCA_012514535.1 Myxococcales bacterium
GCACCTCACCCAGAGCCGATCGTTACGTCCCATTGATCCCCCCTTTGTTGAATTGCCGCTCCCTCGGTCAGCGACAATCCGCCCCGTACCAAGGCACGCAAATACGATCAAGCCTCGTCCGGAACTCGCGGTTTCTCCAAGGAGCTGCTCAGAGACGCCGCGCGGGTCACTGTGCTCCATTCATTCGACTGGTAGGCCTCATTGGTAGGCCCTTGGTAGTAGGCCCTTGGCAGGCCTCATTCGACCGGTTGGCTCATCGAGCCGATGGTCGTCCCCGCACTTTCCTTGCGCGCAAGCCGCCCCGCCTGTCTCCGCGGCGGAGGTGGCGGCGTCAATCGTGCACGCCGGCATCCACCGCAGAGGGCTGCTGCAGCTCCCGGGCGGAGACGACGCCGGCCGGATGCTCCGCAGCGCCGAGGAGTCGCCCCCCGGGAGCGAGCCATGACGCACGCTGCTCGCATCGCCGACCGCTGACGGGGCGAGCCCGGGACGCCTCGACGCCCCTGCGGGCGTGTACCTCGAGCGCGACGACGGTCCCGGCGGGTTCGTCGAGCGGGAAGGTCGCGTGGAGCGGCGCTGAGCAAAGGGGGGGCAGCGCGGAGCCCGAACATGGAGAGCGAGCAAGCGATGGGTCGCCGTGGACGCCCCCGCACGACCCGACGAGTTGCTCATACCGAGTGCCCGGGGCGCGCTGAACAGGACGAGCTGCGACCACCACTGGACCGGCGCACGGCGGACGACGAGCGCGTAGGCAACTCGACGAACCGCGTCCCCGCGAAGAGCGCGTCGTGAGCATGCAAGCGAACCGACGAACTGCTCATGATGCACTCACCCATTGCGCACGCCGTGAAGCGGCCACGCAACGTCGACGGCGCCGATGTGGGCGCAGCGCGCCGCACGCCCACATTGAGGCGACTGGAGTCGGCCGGTAGCGTGCGCCGCTGGGAGGTGTTCGATGAAGACGACGCGCAGAACGATGCTCGTGCTCCTGGGCGGCGCGGGCTGGGTAGCCGCCTGTAGCAGCTCGGGCGGCGGTGGCGGCGGTGGCGGCGCGACGGGCGGTGCTCCCGGCTCCGGCGGGGGCCGCGACGACGATCCCAACGGCGGAGGCGGCCGGACCGGCGGCACCGCGGGACAGGGTGGCGCCGGGGGCCCCGATGGGAACGGGACGGCTGGGGCCGCTGGCGCTGGCACCGGTGACGAGAACCTCAGCGAGGAGGAGCGTGACCAGCTCGTCCTCGGGGAGTACATCCCGGGCCCGAACACGACGGGCCTGCTCCCGGGTTGGACGGCGGGGGATCTGGAGCCCGTCTACCCGTCCGCGGGTCAGAATCACATCAACATCACGACGCCAGGCCCCCATGAGAACAAGATCTTCTGGGGTGAGGTCCGCATCCAGGCGCCCGCGGTGTTCCGCAACTGCATGTTCCCGGGCCAGGATCCGGCGACGTACAGCGGGCACAGCGGCATCATCCGTTGTTTCGGGTCGGGCGTGCCTCAATGGGAGGCCCACGACTGCGTGATCGATCCGGGCCTCTGGCGCGATCCCACGGTGACCCGCCCCGGCGACGCGCCCATCACGGACCTGACCACCTGGCGGCTCGGGCTCTCCTGGACGACGGGGGTCTACGGCGGCAGCTGCACCCTGCGGCGCTGCGAGATCACCAACGTGCAGGACGGCTTTGGCCTCATCCAGGCCAAGGCAGATCCCGACGACCCATCCTTCTCGCTCATCGAGGGCTGCTGGATCCACCGCATCCTCTTCTATCGAGGCGAGGGGTGGCATCAGGAGGAGGGCACACACTCGGACGCCGTCCAGACCCACGTCGGCTCGAACCTGACCCTGCGCGGCAACATGCTCGGTGGGGTCCGCGACGAGGCCGGCTACGAGGCGAACCCGGGGTACAACTCCGGCGACGACGCGAAGAACGCGATCCTGATGCTCAAGCAAGAGGTCTCGAACGACGAGCTCGATCGTATCGAGAACGTGCTGATCGAGAAGAACTTCTTCCAAGGCGGCGTGTACTGCATCAACCACTCCTTCTCCGAGAGCCGCCCGAACCTCTTCGAGACCACCCAGATCCGCGACAACTACTTCGTGCGCCGCGGGAACGGCCGATACGTCATCCGACACACCGATTTCGCGGACTGCTATTCCAACAACCGCATCATCGATCTCACCGATGACCGCGGCTTCGTCGTGGGCGAGCCGATCGGCTACCAGAACGGCTGAGCGCCTCCCGTCGCAGGCCTTCGGGCGAGCGGGAGCGCTCCTTCTCTCGCCCGCAGGTCCTCTCGCCCGCGGGTCCTCCCGCGCCAGGCCGCCCGACGCCGCTCAGGGCGCCGTGCTCGCTGAGGCCCCCTCGAAGCGCACCTCCACGGGGTTCCGTTCGAAGGGCTCGATCTCGAGGAGCGCCACGGGATCGAACCCGAAGGCCCGGGCGAAGAGCAGATCCGGCAGGGTGTGCACGCGGTCCTCGTAGGCGGTGACGGTGTCGTTGTAGAAGCTCCGCGCCAGGGCGATGCGCCGCTCGGTCCGGGCCAGCTCCGCGCTGAGCCGCAGAAACGCTTCATTCGTTCGGAGCTCCGGGTGGGCCTCCGCGTGGAGGAAGATGCCCGCGAGGGCGTCCGTCTGGGAGTTCGCCAGATCGGACAGGGCCCGCGCGTCGGCCGCGCCGGGCATCGCCTCCGCCGCGAAGCCGCCGCGCAGCTTCGCCGCCACCTCGTGGGCGCGTCGCTCGTGTTCCGCCCCGGCGCCGACCACTTGCGCGAGGTTCGGGATGAGGTCTCGACGACGTTGCAGCTCGACGTCGATCATGCTGAAGGCACGCCGCATCTGGTGCCGCACCTCCACGAGGCCGTTGTAGACGAGCTGCAGGTAGAGCCCCAAGGCGACCACCCAGTAGCCGCCCGTCACCAGCAGCAGCACCACGGCGGCCCCCTCGATGGCGTCGGGGATGGTCTCTCCGTGAGCGCTCACTTCGTAGGCGACGGGCACCGCGCCCCCCGCGAGCCAGCCACCGACGAGCGCCGCGAGGGCCTTCCAGCCGTAGCCGCGCAGGATCTGCTCTTCGGAGCGGGTGCTCACGAGGAACAGATCCTGGTCGGGGTCGCGGCAGATCTCCGGCTCGAGCGCGTCGTCCCGCAGACGAGCGGTCCCGAAGACGAAGATCTCCTGGTGCAAGGAGATCGCAGACTCCGTGAAGCGCCGCCGATGGGTGGAGCCGGCGATCGCGGCGCTGGGTCCTTTGGCGTAGTAGAGCGGATCGCTGCGCCCGCAGGTGTGGCTGAAGATCTGCTCGGCCTCGATCTGCGCCCCCTCGGGATCGATCCGCAGGGCGCCCGTGTCGTCGCGAAGGAAGAAGGGCGGCCTCTCCTCCCCCGACTGGACCACGCGCCAGCTCGTCCGGGTGCGCGTCCGCAGGCGGCCCTTGCTGTCGGTGTACGTCTCCGTCCTGCGCTCCTGCTCCTCGACGCTGTAGCGAAAGTAGACGGTCTCCCGCTCCGCCAGGTAGCTCCGCAGCGGCGGGTCGCGCTCCGCGCGCCCTTTCAGCTCCGTCAGGCCGAGGAAGACGCCCTCCACCTTCGACGTGGGCACGTTCTCGAGCCAGCGCCGCCGCCGCAGGGACCGGAACCCCAGCCAGAGCAACAGCAAGCTCACGACCCCGGGCACGATCGACGCGAGCGCGACGGTCCAGGCAGCGGGGGCGAGCATCCCGAACGACCCTGCCGAGGGTCACGGCATCTGGCAAGGCGCATCACCGCCGCCGCGAGACGACGGCCCGTGGACACTCCCAGGAGACTCCCAGCCGCGCTCGCCCCCCCGGAGCCGGGTGCCGCGCGACGCGGGCCTCACAGCTGGTAGCGCGCGCTCACGACGCTGTCCCCGAACTCGAGCTGGAAGCCCACCTTTCGGCAGACGTGCTGCATCTCCCGGTTGTCCGGGAGGATGTCCGCGAAGATGGCGCTCAGGTTCTCCTGACGCCCGATGTCCACGAGCCTGCGGAGCAGCTCCGTCCCGATTCCCAGGTGCTGCCAGTCGTCGGCGATCACGATGGCGAACTCCGCCGCGCGCCGATCCAGGGTCTTGCTGAGTCGACCGACCGCCAGAATCTCCCGGCGCCCGGACGCGTCGCGGCGCTCCGTCACCAACACCAGGTCCCGGTCGTAGTCCGTGAAGCACACGCGGATCAGCCGCTCGTGGGCGGTGCGCTGATCGAGCTGCAGCACCTGGAAGTACCGCTGCCGCACGCTGCGCTCGCTCAGCCGGTGGTGGAAGTCGACCATGAGGGGCTCGTCCTCCGGGCGGATCGGGCGCATCAACACCTGCGTGCCGTCCTTCAAGACCCAGGGGGCGACGTACTGGGAGGGATAGGGGCGGATCGCGGACCGAGGCAGGTCCTCCTCCGCGGTGTCCGGATCGTGCAGCACCACGCGGGCGTCCAGGGCCACCACCCCCGAGGGCGAGGCGAGCAGCGGGTTGATCTCGATCTCGCGGATCCAGCGCTGCTCCAGCACCAGCTGACTGAAGCGCACCAACACCTGCTCCAGGGCGTCGAGGGCGACGGGCGGGCGACCGCGCACCCCCTCGAGGGCGCGGAAGATCCGGGTGCGCGCCATGGTCCGCCGCGCCAAGGGCCCGTCCAGCGGCGGCAGCGCGAGGGCGCGATCCCGGAACACCTCGACGAGCTGTCCCCCCGCGCCGAACAGCAGCACCGGCCCGAACTGGGGATCCACGGAGCTGCCCACGATGAGCTCGTAGGAGCTGGCCAGCTCCACCATGCGCTGCACCGTCACCCCCTGGAAATGGTGAGCGCCGCCCGCGCGCTCGGCGCCCTCACGGATGGCCTCGAAGGCCGCGGTCACGGCCTCGTCGCTGCGGAGGTCGAGCTTCACGCCCCCGACGTCCGTCTTGTGGGTGAGCGTCCGTGAGTGCAGCTTGACGGCGACGGGATACCCGATGTCCCGCGCCGCGCGCACCGCCTCCTCGGGCGTGACGGCGATCACGGTCTCGACCACGGGGATCCCGTAGCTCGCGAGCAGCTGCTTCGAGTCGTGCTCGTCGAGGAGCTGACGTCCCTCGGCCCGGACCCGCTCCACGATCGCCCGCCCCCGCTCCGCGTCGACGATCTCCACGTCCGTGAGCGCCGGGGTCCGATAGAGCCCCTCGAGGTTGTACGCGTAGCGCCACATGTAACAGAAGGCCGTGGCGACGGCGTCCGGGTAGTGGAACGTCGGGATCCCCGCCCGGTTCAAGATCCGGTTGGCGGCCTCGATGCCGGGTCCCCCCATGAAGCTCGCCAGCACCGGCTTACCCGGAGAGCGCGCGTACCGCTGCAGCGCCTCCGCCGTCAGGGTGGGATCCGTCATGTCCTGGGGGGTCAAGATGACCAGGAGCCCGTCGCTGTTGGGGTCCTTCGCCGCGATCTCCAGGGCGGCGGCGTACCGCGCGGGGTCCGCGTCACCGAGGATGTCGATGGGGTTGGCGTGGCTCCAGGCGGCGGGGAGCACCTCGTCGAGGGCCGCGAGCGTCTCCTCTCCGAGCTCCGCCAGCTGCCCGCCCGCGCTCACCAGGGCGTCGGTCGCGAGCACCGCGGGTCCCCCGGCGTTCGTCACGATCGTCAGCTTGGGCCCCGCAGGACGCGGCTGCTTCGACAGGATCTCGGCCATGTCGAACAGCTCCGAGATGGTGTCCACCCGCAGCACACCGCTCCGCCAGCAGGCGGCGTCCAACACCTCGTCGGAGCCCGTCAGAGAGCCCGTGTGCGAAGCCGCCGCGCGCGCGGCCTCCTCGGAGCGCCCCGCCTTGATGACGATGATCGGCTTGTTGAGGGCCACCTCGCGCGCGGCGGACACGAACGAGCGCGCGTCGCCGATGCTCTCCATGTAGAGCATGATCGCCTGCGTGCGCGGGTCGTCCCCGAAGTGCTCGATCAGATCGCCCCAGCCCACGTCCAGCATGCTGCCCGTGGAAACGATGCCGCTGAAGCCGACCTGCTCGCTCTCGCTCCAGTCGAGGATCGCCGTGAGGAGCGCCCCGCTCTGACTGATGAACGCGATGTTCCCCGGGCGAGCCATGCCGCGCGCGAACGTCGCGTTCAGCCCCCCCAGCGGGTTCATGACGCCGAGGCAGTTCGGACCGATGATCCGCATGCTCCCGCGCCGCGCCTCCGCCAGCACCTCCGCCTCGAGGGCGGCGCCGGGCGGACCGAGCTCCTTGAAGCCCGCCGAGATGATGATCGCGGCCCCGATGCCCGCGTCCACGCACTGCCGGATCACGCCCGGGACCGTGCTCGCCGGAGTGACGACCACCGCCAGGTCGATCTCCGCCGGCACCTCCGCCACCGTCGGATACGCCTTCACTCCCATGACGCTCGGGCGCTTCGGGTTCACCGGAAACACCGTCCCGCCGAAGGGCGTGCTCAACAGGTTCCAGAAGATCGTCCGCCCCACCGCGCCGGGGGTCTCGGTCGCGCCGATCACCGCCACCGTGCGCGGCGAGAAGAACGCCTGCAGGGGCCTCCGTCGATGTCGCCAGATGTCGTGGGCCAGGGTGTGCGCCTGCGTGTCGTGCATGGTCCAGCATTCTCCAGGGGGCTTCGCGTCGTGGCCACGGTGCTCGCGAAGCCAGCGTCGCGGGCTGCGATTCGGACGAACCGCACCTTCTCCCCCATGTACCTACAAGAGCGCCGCGGCGTCGTCGAACGCCGCGATCAGGACCCGCGCGCGCCAGTGATGGAGATCATCGTCGCTGGATCGTCACACCGCCGTCGCTTGGATCGTCACGCCGCGACGGCGCACCGGATCGTCGCAGGAACGTTCGCACCGGCTAACGGGCGACGCGCGGCGCGTCTGCTGATAGGCTCGCCGAGTCGGGAGCGATGGTGAGTGATACGAAGGTGTCCCTGACGCGGCCGCCCGGCGCGGCGAGCGAGCCGGCGGCGAGCGCTCCGCGGGACCGCTCGTGGACGCCGCATCCCCCCGGACCTTCGGACGAGCTCCTCCCCCCGGCAGAGCGCCCCCGCTCCGAGCGAGAGTTCCCCGTCGGCGACTTCGAGAGCCCGCCCACCGCGCGCGGGATTGGCCCCCTCCCGGAGGGCGAGAGCTCCGCTCCGCCCGAGTTCGGGCTCGAGTTGGGGCTCGACGGCGGGCTCGACGACGACCCCGAGCTCGAGCAGGACACCCCGCGCTTCCTCACCCAGGAGGAGATCGCACGCGGCGGCATGGGGCGCGTCTGGCGAGCCTTCGATCAGGTGCTGCAGCGCCCCGTCGCCCTGAAGCGGGTGCACGGCGCGTTGGCGGCGAACAACCCCGAACTGATCGCCCGCTTCGTCGACGAGGCGCGCATCACCGGTCAGCTCGATCACCCGAACATCGTCCCGGTCCACGATCTGCAGGCGCGCCCCGACGGTCCGCGCCTGGTCATGAAGCTCATCGAGGGCGAGACCCTGACGACGTACATCGAGCGCCTGCACCAGGAGCAGTTCGACCTCGAGCAGGCGGAGGCGGTGCTGAAGATCTTCTCGAAGGTCTGCGATGCCGTCGCGTTCGCTCACAGCCGCGGCGTGCTCCACCGCGACATCAAGCCCGACAACGTCATGGTCGGCACCTTCGGTCAGGTGTACCTGATGGACTGGGGCCTGGCCCTGCAGATCGTGCCCACCCTCGACGCGCGGGAGTCCGGCGAGTTCCTGCGGCGGAGCACGTTCCCGCCGAGCATCGTCGGCACCCCCGAGTTCATGGCGCCGGAGCAGGCCCGCGGCGATCTCGTCGACGAACGTACGGACGTGTTCGGCCTCGGCGGGATCCTCTACTTCCTGCTCACCGGACGGGGTCCCAACGCGGGCGACGCGCCCCACCGCGTGCTGGCCCAGGCTCAGAGCAGCCGCCCGCGGGATCCCGAGGGGCACCTCGTCTGGGACTGCGTCCCGCCGAGCCTCGTCGCCATCACGAAGAAGGCCATCGCTCCGGCCCCGGAGGATCGCTTCCCCAGCGCGAACGCCCTGAAGGCCGCCGTCGAGGACTTCTTGCGGGGCGGAGGCTGGTTCCCCGTACGTCGCTTCGAGCCGGGGGAGGCCATCGTCACGGAGGGGGAGCGGGGAGACAGCGCCTACATCATCGTGCGGGGCGAGTGTGAGGTCTTCAAGACTCTCCCCGACGGCGCGCGCACCGTGCTGCGGCGGATGGGAGCCGGCGACGTCTTCGGCGAGACCGCGCTGCTCACCGGAGAGACCCGCTCGGCCAGCGTGGTCGCCCTCGGCGAGGTCGAGGTGCAGGTCGTGACGGAGAAGACCCTGCGCCTCGAGCTCCAGCACAACCGCTGGCTCGGGGCCTTCGTGGTGGCCCTCGCCGAGCGCTTCCGGGAGAAGGACGCGGAGCTCACCGAGCTCGAGAGCCAGAGCACCCCGAGCCCCGCCGCCCCGGAGGGCTGACGCAAGCACGGCCCACGCAAGCACGGCCCAC
>JAAZAA010000125.1 GCA_012514535.1 Myxococcales bacterium
CGCGCGTCGAAGAGCTCCTCGCCCACGGGCTCCAGCACCGCGCAGTCGAAGGCGATGTGGTCCATGAAGTACCGGCCCACGTTGTCGTGCTCGTTGCCGACCCCGTTGCCGTACCGCCCCCTCGACTCCAACAACATGCGCGGGTTCTCGATGCCTCCGCCCGCCAGGACGAAGAAGCGCCCCTCCACCACGAAGGAGTTCCCGTTCGACGCCACGACCCGGAGCTCCTGGACGCTGTCCGCGTCCTGGGTCAGCTCGATCCCGACCACGGTCGCGTCGAGGACGAGCTGGATGTTGCGCGCCCGCGCCACCGCGTCGAAGCGGCTCTGGAAGACGTCATGGGCGGCGAACCGAAAGACCGCGAGCTCGGGTCCGCCGGGCCAGGTGAGCGGCGTCGGATAGCGCGCCCCGAACTGTCGCTCCGGACGGAACTCCGCGGGGACGGAGATGAGCTCGAAGGCCCGCGTGTAGTACCGCTCCAGGGTCGACCGCTCGAAGGGCCAGCTCACGTCGCGCAGCGGCGACGGGGTGAAGTCGCAGGCGTCGAACGGGCGGACCCGCAGCCCCGTGCCTGGCGCCCAGCGGTTCGACGAACCCGCGAAGCCCCGCCCCCGGGACGAGACGAGCGGGAACTGCTCCCCCACCGTCTCTCCCGCCAGAGCCCCGTCGTCCCCCGGACCATGACGCCGCCCACCGGCCTCGAGGAGCGTCACGTGCCAGCCGGCCTCGGCGAGAGACGACGCGAGCGTCAACCCCGCGGGGCCAGCGCCCACGATGACCACATCCGATCGCAGCCGGGCTCCGCAGGGGAGCAGCTTCCCATCAGCCAGCAATTGCCACCTCCCTCGACGGCGGTTGAAACTCCGAACGCCCCTGCTCCGCGTCGCGGAGCGCCCTGCAGTAGCTGAGATCGTAGGCGATGCTCAGGGCGGCCATCGTGACCGCGTCCGCCCGTCGCGCGTGCGCGAGCTTGGCGAGCCCCACGCAGGCGTCGATCCCCCAGCGCGCCGTCGCGCCGTGGTGCAGCAGCACCCGCGCCAGGCGCAGAGGCAAGCGGCGCCGCCGGAGCTCCGACTTCACCTGCGTCAAGAACCCCGCCTCCGGATGCAGCTGATCCATCAGGTGGTCGAAGTACGCGTAGGCGCGCGGCGTGAGCAGCCACGCCTCGAGGGATCGGTGGGAGTAGTGCCAAGCGAGCGCGCTCGGTTCGAACACGAACTTGCAACCGTGACGATCGAGCCGCAGGGCCAGCTCGTCGTCCTCCGCCCGCAGGAAGCGCTCGTCGAATCCGCCCACGGCTCGGAATACGTCCAGGGGGAGGCAGTTGTTGCCGGTGTGGAACTGACGCCAGGTCGGCGCGTAGTCGCCCCGCGACAGGGCGTCTGCCTCCTTCTTGGCTTGACGCGCTTCCCAGAGGTTCCACGGAGTGGGGTTGCCCCAGTCGGCGGGCTGCACGAAGGGACCGCAGCTGACGATGGGGCCGTCCGCGTTCGCCTGCACCGCGGCCAGGTGCAGCTCGACGAGCCGCCGATCGGCGACGACGTCGTCGTCCAGGAAGAGGATGAACTCGGCGTTCGCTCGATCGGCACCGGCGTTCCGCGCCGCCGCAGGGCCGCGAGAGCTGGCCAACCGCACCACCTCGCAATCCAGCGTGGCGTACTCCTGGCTCTCCGCGATGGTCTGAACCGGAGTCTCGCTGCCATCATCGACGATGATGACCCCGAACCCCGCGTGGGTCTGATCCAACAGCCCATCGAGCGCGCGACGCAGCTGCTCAGGACGGTCCTTCGTCGCGATGATCACATCGCACAATCTGCGGTTCATCGTTTCCCCCTCATATGTTGTCATTCCTAACGCCGGCGCCCGGCCTTCCGCGCCGCTGAGTATCCTCCATGCTGCAATCTTCCGCGAGCCACATCGCTGGCCAAATCGCTGCCCGGCTGCCCGGCCTACCCTCCCTGCTCCGTCGCGTGGCCCGATGGCACGCCGGCGTCTGGTCCGTCGGCGCGACGGCGGTGGTGATTGATGAGTTCGGCCGCGTGCTGCTCGCGGAGCATGTGTTTCGTGAGCGCTCCTGGGCGCTCCCGAGCGGCTGGGTGCACACCGCCGAGGACCCGGCCGAGGCGGTGGTGCGAGAGGTCCAGGAGGAGACCGGCCTCGCCGTGGACGCGGTGGCGGTCGTCGCGTGCGAGCGCCATGGGCACCTCCCCCGCAACGCCCGTCGAGGCGGCCTGACCGTCGCGTACCTCTGTCGCCCCGACCGGGAGCGGTCGCGCCCCTTCGCCCCCTCCGCGGAGATCACGGCGGTGCAGTGGATGGAGCCGGCCCGCGCCATCCCCCTCCTCACCGACTTCGAGGGCGAAGCCGTCACCAGCGCGCTCGAGCGACTGCGCTACGAAGACGCTCCACCCCTCGACGGCTACGGTTCATCGGCATCCGTCGAGCTCACGGCTCGATAACGCCTCGGCGCACGCGCAGCGTCATCTCCGAACCCTGAGGCGGGGGCGTACCCGTCGAGCTCGGCGCACATCGGCGCTCGGGGACCCGTCCCTGAAGCCCTCCGGCACCGCGACGGGTGCCTCGCCCCCTCTCTCGGCGCGCCCCCTCGAGCCCTCCCCGAGCCCTTGCGCGCTCCGCCCGCGGCTTCGTCGAGACACGCCCGAGCGCTGGGGATCGCCTCCAGCCCGACTCTCCCACCATCGCCCTCACTGCAATATCTCGATGCCACCGTCCCTACAAGGAGAAACGTGGTGGCACCCTCGCGGAACGGGTGCTCCCTGAGCCGACACGGGGCATAGTCGTGCACCACCGCGTGGGCTTTGCCGCCAAGAGCAAGGCCTCCGCGGCACGAACACGACTCGAGGCACGCCCCTCGTGGGGAATGCGGAGCGGACTGGAACGATGAACTTATCCATGAAGATGATGCAGTGCGGGGCTCTCCTCGGGGGTGCCCTCTTGTTGTTCGGCGCGTGCGCGGGGGAGACGGAACCCTCGGGCTCTCAGACGCAGCCCTGCCCGGCGGGGATCGTCTGCGGCGGCGTCTGCCTGAACCACCAATCCGATCCCAACAACTGTGGAGCTTGCGGAAACTCCTGCGGCGGCCTCTTCTGCTCCCAAGGTCAGTGCACCTCGGAGTGCGCCGTCGGCGAGACGGCCTGCGGCCAGGCCTGCGAGAACCTCCAGACCAGCTTCACCAACTGCGGCAGCTGCGGCAACGTCTGCGCGAGCGGCGTCTGCAACAACGGCGTCTGTCAGGAGCCCATCAGCGGCAGCGGCGGCGCTCAGGGCACCGGCGGCGGCGACCCCGGCACGGGCGGTGGCAACCCCGGCAGCGGCGGCGGCAGCAGCTCCGGAGACCTGGGCGGCTACCACACCCACGGCGACTGGGCGGGCTTCGCCTTCACCTTCGCGGACGGCGGGGCGACCATCACCCCGGAGAGCTTCGAGGACATGCTCAACCAGGACGGCCCCTACTGCGTCAAGGGCACGGTCCAGGCCACGGCAGACTACACCTCGATCGCCGCGGTCGGCGTCAACGTGAGCCAGCCGAAGATCGAGGACGCCCCCGTCAACATCATCGACGCGAGCGGTGAGGGCCTCCTCATCGACTTCACCGTCAACAGCGGCGCCGACGGCATCCGCGTCCAGATCGAGGACGGAACGGATCCGTCGGCTCCGGATGCGGCCGAACACCGCTGGTGCGTCAACTTCATGGGCAGCCAGACGAACCCTCCCGTGGTCATCCCCTGGGAGAGCTTCAACACCGAATGCTGGACTGGAGGCGACGGCAAGGATTTCGATCCCACGAAGGATAAAATCGCGAAGGTCATTCTGTACGTTCCGGATCCCGGTCCGATGGGCACCGCCCAAAACTTCGACTTCTGCCTGAACGACATCGGCCCGGCCAACGTCCAGGGGCGCGGCACCGGAGAGATTGTGGACAGCTGCGGCAACAACGTGAGCTGGACTACGACGAGTACAGGTGATCAGTACGCCAATATCGCGACGAGCAACAATCGTTACCGCTACCAGAACAACGGCTGGGGCTGGCAGGGCGGCAGCCACTCGGTCTCCCTGCTCCCTGGAGCCGGTTACCAGTTGACGACTCAGACGTGCAGTCGCTCCGACGCCGTCCCGTGCTCCTTCCCCTCCGTCTACATCGGCACGAGCGCGGACAACAACCGCACCGAGGGGAACGGATTACCAAAGCAGATTAGCTCGATCAACAGCGTCCCCACTTGCCTGGGCTGGTCGTCGGGCTCGGCTGGTGCGCGCGACGAGTACAACGTGTCCTACGACGTTTGGTTCGCGAGCAACTCCGGCGCGAGCTACGCCGACGAGTTCCTCATGGTCTGGCTCCGAAAGCCACCGACGTTTCAGCCTGCCGGTGAGATCGTCGTGAACGGCGTCGTAATCGGCGATCAAACATGGACCGTGTCTTTCGGCCCGAACCACGATGGTGACAACGTCGTCAGCTATGTCGCCCCCAACGACCGCGCCGACGGAAAAGCCTACTCCTTCGACCTGAAGGACTTCATCGACGACGCTCTCGCGCGCGGGTATCTCACGCCGAGCTACCACCTGATCTCTGTGATGGGCGGCACAGAAATCTGGGGCGGTGGCCAAGGAGCGAGCATCACCGGCTTCCGAGCGGAAGTGCAGTGACGTGAGCACCTAGCGGAGCGCCGTCCTGGCCTGGCAAGGCGTCGACCCGACGCCTGGAAAACAGGACGGCGCTTCGCGCGGCTCTGGCTCTGGTTCCCTATCGCCGCCCGCGTCCTACCTGATCGGGCTGCGACCGGTCCCCAACTCCCGCCGCTTCCATCAGATCAGAAGTACGGTACGTCTCCGGCATCGGCTGGGGTGTCCGTCGCACCGACTCGGAGCGTGTTCCCGTAGCCAAGCGCGCCGCTCGTTCCTTTGCCCCAGCAACGAATGTTGCCGTTGGTTAACAACGCGCAGGTGTGATCCTGGCCGACCGCGATCTGCGTCACCGTGCCGCCTACGTTCACATCGCCAGCATCCGCTGGCGTCTCATCATCCCCGACCATACTAGTGTTCCCATAGCCCAGGCGACCATCATCGCCGGCTCCCCAGCAGCGAACGTTGCCGTTGGCCAACAACGCACACGTGTGCCAATCGCCAGCTGCAATCTGCACCACACGACCACCTACGTTCACGTCACCGACGTCCGCAGGGACGCTGACGTCCTCCGTATTCCCGTAGCCTAGCCGCCCGTAGGCGCCGCTCCCCCAGCAACGGACGTTTCCATCGGTCAGCAGAGCACACGTGTGCGATACACCAGCGGCGATCTGGACCACCGGGCTCCCCACAGCCACGTCGCCAACGTCCGCGGGTTCGTTCGTCGCGCCAACGTCCTCTGTGTTCCCATATCCGAGCTTCCCCGCGCTCCCCGAGCCCCAACACCGGACGTCCCCGCCAACCAATAGAGCACAGGTGTGCGCACTACCGGCAACGACCTGCACCACCTTGCCCCCGACGTTCACATCGCCAGCTTCGGCGGGGGTGTTCGTCTCGCCCACGTTCTCCGTATTCCCGTAGCCCAGGCGGCCGTTCAATCCCGAACCCCAGCAACGGACGTTCCCACTATCCAACAAGGCACACGTATGCAAGTTCCCGGCCGTGACCTGCACCACCTTGCCCCCTACGTTCACGTCTCCTGCATCGGCAGGGGCGTTCAGTCTACCGACATCGTCCGCGCTCCCATACCCTAGGCGACCACTCAAGCCGAGACCCCAGCAGCGGACCCGACCGTCGCTCAGCAACGCGCAGGTGTGTGAATCACCGACTGCGATCTGCGTCACCAAGCCACCCACATTCACATCACCGGCGTCCGCTGGTTCGTTCGTCGCACCAACCGTGTCCGTATTCCCGTATCCGAGCCGGCCACTCGCACCGAAGCCCCAGCAACGCACCTTTCCGTCTGTCAACAGCGCGCACGTATGATAGTTGCCCGTCGCCACTTGAGCTCGCACGCACTCGGTCGCATTCGAGCTGCGACTTACCATGCCCACGGGACACACCGCACACGACGATGCCCCTTCGTCGCTGTACGTACCCGCGTCGCACGCCGTACAGCTCGTCGCACCCTCCGCGTCGCTATAGGTCCCCGGCTCACACGGCGTGCACGACTCTGCGTCCTCCGTCGCGCTGAACGTCCCTGCCTGACACGACACGCAGGGCTCCTCTCC
>JAAZAA010000126.1 GCA_012514535.1 Myxococcales bacterium
GCCGTACTCGGCGCGCCGCTCAGAAGGTCCCGACGAGGGACAGCCCCGCTTGCGCCTGAGGGGCCTCTGGTCGCAGGGCGAGCCCCCGGGGTAGCTGCACCAGCTCGCGCGTGGGGCTCCGATCGAGGAGGTAGAGGGCGACGCCAGCGCCCAGCGCCGCCGCTCCGACGCCCAGGGTCGTCCACATCACCACCTCCTGGGTGCGGGCGGTGTCGTAGTCGCCGCGAGCGCGCTCGCGCTCCGTGGCGGGCAGCGCCGAGCAGTCGTGGTTGGGACAACGATCTTCCAGCCCCCCCACGCTGTTCTTGTGGAGGACGAAGAAGACCCCCGAGGCGATGACCCCCGCGGCTCCCACGCCGCCGAGGACGTAGGGCAGCACCCCGTAGCGAGGCTCCGCCCCGTCGGCGCCCGGATCGGCGGGATCCGCCGGGAGCGCAGGGGCGGGAGCGTCGCTCTCCAGGCTCTCGAGGCTGACGGACACGGTCAGCGTCTCCTCCTCGGCGATGGTGATCGTCTCCGAGAACGGCCGGCGCCCCGGCGCGCGGGCGGAGAGCGTGTGTGGCCCTGGGTCGACCGGCACCTCGACGCCGATCGAGCTGCTGCCCAGGGCGACGCCATCGAGCTCGATGATGGCGGCCTCGCCGCCGGAGCCTCGTTCGATGAGCAGCTTGGGAATGCGCCCTCGCAGGTCCTCGATGGAGGCCTGCACCTCGGCGATGAAATCCGGATGCACCTGGTCCGCGTCGGCGAGGGCGAGCTCGTAGCCGCCCAGGGCGGCGACCAGCTTGCCGAGCTTCTCCTCGCAGGTGGCGATGTGATAGCGCACCTGCGGCGTCATCCGGACCTGCCCGACCTCCCGGAGCAGGCGGAGCGCCGCGGGCCAGTTGCCCGCCTGCTTGAGCTCGAGGGCCTGCTGGAACTTCGCGCGCGCCTGGGACAGCTCCGCTGCGTCCTGCGCATGGCTGGGGTTAGACGCGAGCAGAGGCCCCGCGGTGCAGGCCAGGATCAGGGCGATGCGGAGGGTGCGGCGCAGCATGACGGCGTCTAACAGTCTACTGTAAGCTCGGTCACCGCGATACGCGGCGCGGGTGTGACCATGTCGGGTCGAGCAGGTCTACGTAGTCGAACGGAGGTCCCATGAGCGCAGCGAGGCCGCGCGTCGTGATCGTGATGGGCGTCTCGGGTGTCGGCAAGACCACCCTGGGGAGCGCCCTGGCCGCCGCGCTGGGGTGGCGCTTCGAGGACGCCGACACCTACCACTCTCCGGCGAACATCGCGAAGATGGCGGCGGGGGTCGCCCTCACCGACGACGATCGAGCCGAGTGGCTCGAGATCCTGGCGGAGCTGATCGCGCGGGCCGTCCAGGATGGTGGCGGGCTCGTGCTCGCCTGCTCCGCCCTGCGGGAGAGCTACCGGACCGCGTTGGGGGTCGGTCGAGAGGGCGTCGCCCTGGTGCACCTCACCGCGCCGCCGGACGTGCTCGGGGCGCGGCTGACCAGGCGGGCCGAGCATTTCATGCCGCCGGCGCTCCTCGACAGCCAGCTCCTCACCCTCGAGCCGCCCCAGGGGGCCCTCGTCCTCGACGCGACGAAGCCGGTGCCCGAGCTCGTGCGCAGCATCCGGCGCCACTGGGACCTTTGATGCGCGGCGCGGCGCCCACGTGCGGCGGCGCGACGACCTGCGGCGCGACGACGTGCGGCGCGGCGACGACAGGCGACGCGTACGCTCACCCGGCGGGATCGTTCACCACCGGTGCCGCCGCGACGATGCGATAGGACTGCGCCGCGTGCTCCATCGCAGCGAGCACTGCCCCCGCGGGCGCGGCCCGCTCACCGAGCTCCGAAGGCACGATGTGGACGGCCTCGGGCATCAGCGCGTGGTCCGCCACCGAGGCACGGAGCGCTTCGAGGAGGTGGGCGCCGGCGCCCGCGAGGCCTCCCCCCACGACGATGAGCTCGGGGTTCATCAGATTGATCAGGTACGACACGCCGATCCCCAGACAAGCACCCGCTCGAGCCACCAGCTCGCGACAGAAGAGATCCCCTCCCGAGGCGAGCAGCACCAGCCCCTTGATCCCGGAAGGGCTCGCGTCCAACGCCTCGGCGTACTCCTTGCGCTCGGAGGCCCGGGCCCGCAGGCGCTCCACCAGCGCTCGCCCGGACGCGAGCGCATCCAGGGTGGGCCCGCGCTCGCCGATGCAGCACTCCCCCAGCTCGCCGCTCAGCCCGCGATGACCGGAGAACACCTGCCCGTCGATCACGATCCCCGCCGCGAGCCGCGCCCCGAGGTGCAGCCACACGTAGTTCCGACACCCCTGGGCGATGCCCAGGCGCCCCTCCGCGAGGGCCGCCGCGTCCGCCAAGTCGCTCACGGTCACGGGGAAGCCGAGGCGCTCCTGCAGGATCCGCCGGAGCGGGAAGTCGTTCCAACCGAGCTCGGGCGCCTGCAAGCACGTCCCCGAGCGACAATCCACCAGCCCGCCGACCGCGACCCCCGCCCCCTGGAGCCGCTGGCGGGGGACCTGCGTCTCGACCAACAGACCCTCCACGAGCTCCAGGGCCGCCTCGACGGATTTCGTTGGGTCCCCACAGCACGCGTTCACGCGGCGGCTCCCGAGGACGACACCGCGAGCGTCCGCCACCACGACCCGGGTCGAGTACGCGCCGAAGCTCATCCCGAGATACGCGGCGGAGCACGCGTTGAACTCCAGGAGCCGAGCGCGCCGGCCCCCGGTCGGAACGCTCGCGCCGAGGCCGACCTCCTTCACGACGCCCTCGGCGATGAGCTCCTCGACGATGGCGCTGACCGTCGGCTTGGTCAGCGCCGAGCGGCGCGCCAGCTCCGTGCGTGAGACGCGCCCGCTCCGCCGGATCATGTCCAGCAGAATGGAGCGATTCATCCCGCGCATCGCCCGACTGTCCACCTTCCCCTGCATGCGCACGGTAACCCGCCGAGTCCCGATCCCGGGCGCCAAGGTACTGGGGCGCTCCACGGGCAGCAAGGCGCGGCTCCGGGACGATGCGCGCGGAGAACTCAATCACCGTCTCTGAGCCGCTTTCCCGCCTTCGCCGGCGGGTCGACCACGGCCGAGGCGGCTCGAGAACGATGCGCCAGCTTTTTTTGTCGCTTCCACCATGATAGCACAGGAGCGATCGACCTCTGGCCCTGGTTCCTTCGACGGCGCTCGCCCTGCGGCGCCCGCCCCTTCCCCCGTCATGTCTGCTCCGACCATCTACGACATCGCCGCCCGCGCTGGCGTCGGAATCGCCACCGTCAGCCGCGTCATCAACGGCAGCCGCAGAGTCTCCGACCACACGCGCAAGGCGGTCCAGAAGGCCATGGCCGACCTCGGTTTCCGGCCGAACCACGCCGCACGCAGGCTCGCGGCGGGCGTCCCGAACCGCCCGCGGGTCGTCGCGCTCATGCCCTTCTTCACGACGGCGTTCTACTTCACGGTCTGCAAGGCGCTCTCCGAGACCTTGTCCGCGGCGGACATGGATCTCGTCCTCGTGGACGTCCGTGATCAACAGGAGGCGGATCGTCACCTGGATCGGCTGATCGCCGAGCGCTCCTCCGAAGGCGTCGTCCTGTGCAGCATGGACATCTCCGACGAGCGCCGCAGCCAGTTCGAGACCCTGAACCTGCCGATCGTGGCCCTCGACTGCAACACGAAGACGATCCCCCACGTGGCGGTCGACAACGTCGAGGGCGGGCGCATGCTCAGCCGGCACCTCTCGGAGTGCGGCAGCACCCACCAAGCGCTGATCATCGGAACGCGCGGGGCGGAGGTCTTCCGAGATCGGGAGCGCGGGTTCCGCGAGGTGTGCCCGGCGGGAAGCCGCGTCTTCGAGACGGAGACGGTGGACATCGAGCGGGGCGAAGAGGTGCTCGAGCAGCTCCTCGCGGAGTTCCCCGAGGTGGACGGGATCGCCTGCGCCGGCGACACCTTGGCCGTCGGGGTGCTGCAGGGGCTGCGCAAGCGGGGGCGCCGCGTGCCGGAGGACGTCCAGGTCCTGGGCTTCGACGACCAGCCGATGATGGACGTGCTCGGCATCAGCACCGTGCACCAGCCCATGTCCGAGTTCGGTCGCTGGGCGGCGGAGAGCATCATCGAGCTCATCAAGGACCCGAACGCCACGCCACGCCCCTCGGCGCTCCTCGACCTGACGCTGATCCCCCGACAAACCACGGCCCTCCCTGGTAAGGTCCCTGGTCGATGACCCCAGGCTCCCAGCCCGACGATCCCCAGGACCAGGACGACGCGCGCGACGAGGACCAAGACCGCCCCGGCCACCTCACGGCTCGGCCGGCCGGCATCTTGATCGCGCTCGCCCTCGGTCTGTTGTTCATCGGCTGGGTCCTGTATCGCTTGATCGACGCGCAGCGCATTTGACGCCGCGGGTCGAACGGCACGAAACCAGGAAGACGACATGACGCAGCGTTTGGCGAACCGAAGGATCCTTCTCACGGGAGTTTCACGAGGCGTGGGCCTCGAGACGGCTCGAGTCCTCTTGCGCGAGGGCGCCGACGTGCTCGGCGTCGCCCGGGACGCGGCGCGTCTGGAGCAAGCCGGCCGCGAGCTGACGGAGCTCGCCCCGGGCCGCTTCGAGGGCCTGTGCGTGGAGCTCGGAGCCCCGGGGTTCGACGAGCGAGTGGCCGCGGCGGTCCAGCAGCGCTGGGGTGCGCTCGACGTGCTCCTCAACAACGCGGGCGTGATGCTCTCCCACGAGCCCGGGATCCTCGGCGAGGCTCCGGATGTCGTCCGGCAGACGATGGAGGTGAACCTGTTCGCGCCGTTGACCCTGGCGCGCACGTTGCTGCCGCTGCTGGAGGCGGGGAACGAGCCGCGCATCGTCAACGTCAGCTCCGGAGCGGGGACGCTCGAGGGGATCTGGGAGCCGGGCATCGCCTCCTATCGCCTGAGCAAGTGGAGCCTCAACGGGCTCACCATGCTCCAGGCAGCGGAGCTCAAGGGACGGGTCTCCGTGAACGCGCTGGATCCCGGCTGGGTGCGGACGGATCTCGGCGGGCCGAAGGCGCCTGGGCACCCCTCGGAGTCCGCTCAGGCCGCCCTGCGCGCCCTGCTCGTCCCCTTCGAGGTCACGGGCAAGCTCTTCAAGGACGGCGACGTCATCCCCTACTGAGCCATCGACGGCCGCGGCGCGCCCGCGCGGTGGCCGTCACACCCCGTGCTGCTCCGGCGCGCCGTCGTTCCGGCGCGCCTCGCAAGACGGGCGGCTCACGCGCGACTCACACGACCCGTTCGTCCTCGACGTCGCGCTTGCCCGGAGCTTCGTCCTCACTGCGCCCTGCGTCCGCGACGGGCGCCGCCGCCTCCTCGGTCGCCGACGCGCCCTCCGCGGCCTCAGCCTCGGAGGTCGTGAGCGCCTCGCTGGACGGCGTCGAACCTCGCGTCCCCGCGCCCTGCGCCTTGCCCGACGAGAGGGCCAACCTCGGCCACGACTCCGCTTGGGCGCGCTGCGCCAACACCACGAGGACGCCGAGTAGGGCCGCCATGAGGAGCACGCTGGCGTTGTAGAAATGGATCGCCAGATCGCGCTCCTTCACCGTGAAGTACTGGGCGGCGCAGAGCCCCAACAGCAGCAGCCAGACCTTCGCGGTGTGCTCGCCGAGCCGCGGCACGGAGCCGACCGCCCGCTCGTCCACGAGCATCGGCAGCAGGAAGATGAAGTGGATGTAGTAGTTCGCCGGGTAGAACAGCACGGGGATCAACATGGTCCCGAGCAGCGCTACCTGGTGGGGCGCCGCGCGCCGGCTCACCCAGGCCGTCAACCCGACGTAGACGGCGATGGCCCCGACGTGGAACGGCAGCCGCGCCGCGCGCACCATCGCCTGGTTCCCTTCCGAGCCTGAGGTCACCGTGAGGAGCGAGACGTGGTTGACGTGGGGGTCCGCGTTGAAGCTCGTGATCTTCTTCACCCAGAGGGGCCACGCCTCGAAGCCCAAGATCAGCGACGAGAAGAGGAAGACGAACACGGCGCAGCCCAGCGCGCCCGCCGCGGCCTGCACGAGCCAGCGATGCTCCTCCAGCACCTCGCGCCAGGAGGGCAGGGTCTCCCGCTCTCGATACCGTTCGACCAGCCACCACGCCAGCGGGAGAGCGAGGGCGAAGAGGGCGATCGCCGGGAAGGCTCGAATCAACGCCGACATGGCGAGCAGCGCGCCGCCCAAGGTCCAGCGTTGGGTCTTCAAGGCGCAAGCGCCGAGCCCCAGGTACACCATCCAGTCGTGGCGCAGGGTCGCGCCCGCCCAGTTGGAGCCGAACATGTAGAAGTCGTTGGCCCCGAACACGACCATCGCCACCAGCGCGGTGCGCACACCGAAGGACCGCCAGATGGCGACGAACAGCCCCACCAGCAGGAGCGGATCGAGGAGCGCCGCCCAGAGCAGGACCTCGTTGCTCGCCTGGGCGTTGGCGAACATCAGGTGCGCGAGGGCGAGCCAGAACGGCGTGGCGTTGCCCCCGTGGTCCCGCATGCTGCCCAGGTACCCCCGCGAGCCCATGGTCTCCCAGAAGTACCGCATGTCCTCCTTGAGCTCGGCCCAGCGCTCGGGGGTGAAGCGCTGCTTGATGGCCTCCACCTCGTCGCGCACCTGGTCCACGCGGCGCATGCGGTGATCGCGGAGATCACGGAGCTCCACCTTCTGGATGTTGGGGCGATCGAGGCCGCCGTGCTCCTCCGCGTAGGTGGCGACGCTCGCCAGGTACAGCCCGTCGTAGCGGAGCTCGTCGAAGTACTTCGCCACGGGGAAGTACACGCGCATGTCGTAGTTGTGCACGTAGCTCGGCTTGTCGAGCCGGTGGTCGTGGAACTGCGCTCGCCCGAGGTTGTAGAAAGCCATCACGCTGAGGAACGCCGTGAGGCTGAGCAGGGGCAGCGTGATCCACCGGTGCGGCGGGTAGCTGCGCGGCCCAAACGCCTCTCGGCCGACCACGACCCCCGCCAGAGCGGCCAGAACCCCGCGCGTGAGGGCGACCTCGAGCTGCTCGATGGGCCAGGTTTCGAGGAACGCGCGCACCAGGGGCACCGCCGCCGCGACGACGCCCAGGACCAGGAGCCCGAGCCAGAAGAGGGAGGCCCCGGACCAGGCGAACACGACCGCAGCCGCAGCCGCGGTGGCGAACACCAGGAGGGCGTTGCGGAACCCGAGATCCGCGGGGACCGCGCTCACCTCCTGCAGCTTCGGTGGCAGAGCGACGTTCGCCTCGGAGTACAGGACGAGCTCGCCGACGCTGATCGAGGCATCTCCCCGCCGGGACTGGAGCCGCACGAAGCGCACCTCCGCGTCCAGCTCCTGCGTGTGACGCCAGCGCACCCCGGAGGCGGGCACGGGCTCCGCTGCCCACAGCGGCCGAAAGTCGGTGCCGTCCTTGGAGCCGAGCAGCTCGTAGCGGTCGTTGTTGTCCGCCAGGATCGCCGCCGCCGCGATCTTCCTCTCCGCCCCGAGGTCGTACTCCACGAAGGAGCTCTTCGAGTCGAACGTCGCGGTGCGGTTGCTGTTCCAGGCCGTGCCCATGCGCGGCACCCGACCATCGGTGATCCGCTCCGCGAAACGCACCCCCTCGTTCCGGGAGGGTGCCTTCCCTGCGAGGAGCCCGTCCCCACCGTTCCCCGCGCCCCCCTGGCAGCCGAGCGCCAACGTCAAGCAGCAGAGGAGCCACAACAAGCTCCACCCCCAACGGGTCATCGCTGCCCCCCGACGGGCCCTCGCTGCATGCCTGCGCGCCCGCGCGGCGAATGGATCGGTCGTCATGAACACTGCGCTCCTCGTAACGGCGGCGCATCATGCCGCAGGGGCCGCGCCTTGCACAGCGACCGGACGCGCGCCCCCTCGAGGGCTGGCCGAAGCTCGGCTGCCCGCCCACCGGCTCCCATCCTTCTAGGAGGGCCCGTTCGGCGGGGCCTGGATGGGTCCACACGGCTCTCGGCCGCCTGGCAAATGCCCGCGCCCGACCTCAGCTCGTCCAGCTCCGGTCGCATCCCCGCGACGAGCAGCCGCCCCCTCCGAGCGCGCGGCGGCCCGGCGGCCTCAGTCCAGCCGCCCGAGCTTCCGCATCATGCGCCCGGCGGTGCGGGTCACGAAGCGGCTGGGCGCGATCCGCGCGACCGCTGCGCCGACCCGGTTGAGCCCGCCGGGCACGAACACACGGCGGCCGCGAGCGTAGGCGTTGAGGGCGGCCCGCACGGTCTCCTCCGCGCTCAGCTCGCCCGGCATGTCGAAATCGGGGTCCGCGAACCCGGACGCGCTCTGAAAGCCGCTCTCCACGTGACCCGGGCAGAGGGCCATCACGGTCACGCCGGTCCCCCGGAGCTCTTCGGCGAGTGCCTCCGCGAACACCCGAACGAAGCCCTTGGAGGCCGAATACACCGCCATGCCGGGCACGGGAGTGAACGCCTGGATCGAGGCGACCTGAATGACGCCGCCCGAGCCCCGCGCCACCATCTCCGGGAGGTAACAGTGGGTCAGCTCCACCAGGGCCTCGCAGTTGAGCCGGACCACGTTGAGCTGCCGCTCCCGATCGCTCTGGGCGAAATAGGCCGCGTCCCCCACGCCCGCGTTGTTGATCAGGTGTTCGATCACGGGTCCCTCCGCCCGCACCCGCTCCGCCAGCCGCGACGCCGCCCCACGCTCCGACAGGTCCATCGGCACCGCGCGCACGTCGACCTGACGCGTCCCCCGCAGCTCCGCCGCGAGCGCCTCCAGCTTGTCTGCGGATCGAGCCACCAGCACCAGGTGGGCGCCCCGCTCCGCGAGCTGTCGCGCGAACTGCTCCCCAATGCCCGACGACGCCCCCGTCACCAACGCCCACGTGCCCCGAAACACATCCGCCATCGCCCCCAGTTAGCCCCCGCCACGCGTCCCACGCAAACCCCGCCCCCAACCCCCAAGAACGACCCTTTCCCGGGCCCCCTCGCGCCACCAACCACTCCTCTCCCCGGGCGGCCACCCAGTCTCCACCACCGGCCCACCAACGATCCCCTCCCCCATCCAACGACGTCGAACGCGCCCCCCGCGCATGCAGGACGCACGCGCGCCAAGCGGGGAGAGGCAACCTCGGGAACGCCCCCGCGCACGGGCACAGCCCAAGGCGCGCGACGGCCCGAGCGCGGTGGGTCATCGGCGCGCAGCGACGCGCCAGGCCGCTCTTCAAACACGACGACGCCCTGCACGCACAACGCGCGCAGGGCGTCAGGGAACAACCTCGAGGAGGAGGGCCCCCGCACGAGGAGGAGGGCCCCCGCACGAGCGTGCAGGGGCGCCCTCGTTCGCCGTCGGTTAGCCGAGGTCCTCGGCCACCGCCTGCACCGGGATGGGCCGCTGCAGCGCCGGAGGCATGAAGGTCTCGCCCTCTTCGACCACCAGGTTGAGGCGCTTGTACGCCGGCAACCCGGTGCCCGCCGGGATCAGGCGACCCATGATGACGTTCTCCTTGATCCCGAGGAGGTCGTCGGTCTTGCCGTTGATGGCCGCCTCCGTGAGCACCTTCGTGGTCTCCTGGAAGGAGGAGGCGCTGATGAAGGACTCCGTCGACAGCGACGCCTTGGTGATCCCGAGCAGCATCGGCTCGGCCACCGCCGGCTGTCCGCCGCGCTCCATCACCCGCGCGTTCTCCGCCTCGAAGATGTGCTTCTCGACCTGCTCCTCGATGAGGAAGTTGGTGTCACCCACCTCCTTCACTCGCACGCGGCGCAGCATCTGACGCACGATGACCTCGATGTGCTTGTCGTTGATGGTCACGCCCTGGAGCCGGTAGACCTGCTGGATCTCGTTGACGAGCCATGCAGCCAGCTCCTTCTCACCCTTGACCCGCAGAATGTCGTGCGGGTTCGCGGGACCATCCTGGAGCGGATCACCGGCGCGCACGTGATCACCCGGCTGCACCTGGATGTGCTTGCCCTTGGGGATCAGGTACTCGCGCGACTGATCTTCCAGCATCTTCCCGTCCAGGGACATGGGCGTGATGATGACCTTGCGCTTGCCCTTCGTGTCCTTGCCGAAGTCCACCACGCCGTCGATCTCGCTGATGATGGCGTGATCCTTCGGCTTGCGGGCCTCGAAGAGCTCGGCGACGCGGGGCAGACCACCGGTGATGTCCTGCACCCTCGACATCTCGCGCGGCATACGGGCGATCTCCTCGCCTGGCGTGAGCGCCTCGTCCTCCTGAGCGACGATGTTCGCACCCACGGGGAGCAGGTAGCGCGCATCGAGCCCCGAGCCCGGCAGCTTCACGGGCTCGCCGGTCTCCGGATCCGTGATGGTGATGCGCGGGCGCAGGTCCGCAGCACGGGACTCGATGACGATCTTGCGGCTGAGGCCGGTCACCTCGTCCACCTTCTCCATCACCGTGACGCCCTCGACGAGGTCGCCGTACTTCACCACGCCGCCCACCTCGGTGAGGATCGGCTGCGCGAACTGGTCCCACTCCGCGACCTCGGTGCCCGCCTTGACGCGGGTCCCGTCCTCCACCTTCAGGGTGGCGCCGTAGAGCAGGCGGTGATGCTCACGCTCCCGGCCGGTGTCGTCCATGACGATGAGCTCGCCGTGGCGGTTCATCACCACGAGCGTGCCGTCCTGGCGACGCACGAGGTTGGCGTTGCGCACGTTGACCGTACCCTCGGTCCGGGTCTCGAGCTTGTTCGCCTCGATCTTGCCGCGAGCCGCCGCACCACCGATGTGGAAGGTCCGCATCGTGAGCTGCGTACCGGGCTCACCGATCGACTGCGCGGCGATGATGCCCGTCGCCTCGCCGATGTTGACCCGCTCACCGCGCGCCAGGTCTCGGCCGTAGCACATCGCACACACGCCACGGCGGGTCTGGCAGGTGAGCACCGAGCGGATCACCACCTCCTCGATGCCGGCCTCCTCGATCGCGAGCACCTTCGCCTCGTCCAGCTCGGTGTTCGCCTCGACGATGACCTCGCCCGTGAGCGGGTCCACGACGTCCTCCAGCGCCACGCGGCCGAGGATGCGGTCGCTCAGGGGCTGGATGACCTCGCCGGCCTCCTCGAGCTTCGCCACGCGGATCCCGTCCAGGGTCCCGCAGTCGAAGTCCGTGATGACGCAGTCCTGCGCCACGTCCACGAGGCGTCGCGTCAGGTAACCGGAGTTCGCCGTCTTGAGCGCCGTGTCCGCGAGGCCCTTACGAGCACCGTGGGTCGAGGTGAAGTACTGGAGCACCGTGAGCCCCTCGCGGAAGTTCGCGATGATGGGCGTCTCGATGATCTCACCCGACGGCTTCGCCATCAGGCCGCGCATGGCGGCGAGCTGCCGCATCTGTTGCGTCGAACCACGCGCGCCGGAGTCGGCCATGATGTAGATCGGGTTGAAGCTCGAGTCTTCGACCGTCGCCCCGGTCTCCGGATCGGTGAGGGTCTCTCGACCGATGCCGTTCATCATCTCCTCGGTGACCCGATCGGCCACGCCGGCCCACACGTCGACGACCTTGTTGTAACGCTCGCCGGCGGTGATGAGGCCTTCCTGGTACTGCTCGAGCACGCGCTCGACCTCGGCCTGGGCGTTCTCGACCAGCTCCTTCTTCTTCTCCGGGATCACCATGTCGTCCATGCAGACGCTGATGCCCGCCTTGGTGGAGAAGTTGTAGCCGAGCGTACGCAGGCGGTCCGCCAAGAGCACCGTCTCCTTGTTCTTGTGGAGGCGGTAGCAGATGTCGATGAGCTGGCTCAGGGCCTTCTTGTTGAGGACCTTGTTGACCGCCTCGAAGGGCACGCCGGGCGGCACGATCTCGCTGATCAGCACGCGGCCGACGGTGGTGTGCACCAGCCGCTTGACCTCCTTGCCCTCCGCGTCCTTCTCGGTGATCCGCACGCGGATCCCCGAGTGGAGATCGACGGTGCCCGCGTCGTAGGCCATCCGCACCTCCTCGATGGAGGAGTAGACGCCGCGCAGGTAGCCCTTGATCTCGTTCTTCTCCACGTCCACCTGCAGGCTGCCCTCTCGGTAGCAACCCTTGGCGAAGCGGCGCTCGCGGGTCGCGTAGTACAGCCCGAGCACGATGTCCTGGGTCGGGTTGATGATGGGCTTACCGCTCGCGGGCGAGAGGATGTTGTTCGTGCTCATCATCAGCACGCGCGTCTCCATCTGTGCCTCGATGGAGAGCGGCACGTGCACGGCCATCTGGTCACCGTCGAAGTCCGCGTTGAACGCCACGCAGACGAGCGGGTGCAGCTGAATGGCCTTGCCCTCGATCAAGATGGGCTCGAACGCCTGGATGCCGAGGCGGTGCAGCGTCGGCGCGCGGTTGAGCATCACCGGGTGCTCGCTGATCACCTCGTCGAGGATGTCCCACACCTCGGGACGCTCCTTCTCCACCATCTTCTTCGCGCTCTTGATGGTGTTGACGAAGCCGCGCTCCTCCAGCTTGTTGTAGATGAAC
>JAAZAA010000127.1 GCA_012514535.1 Myxococcales bacterium
CTGGGCCTGTCCGACGCCGCGTTCCGCCCCGCGGGGCAAGAGCCAGAGCCCCCCGCCCGCGTCGCGGAGCCCGAAGCGGTCGCCCTGGCGCTGCAGAATCGACCAGAGCTCAGGGCCCTCGAGCTCCAGCGCCGCGCGCTGACCGAACGGAAGCGCAGCGTGAACGCCGGCCACTATCCGCGCATCGAAGCCATCGGCGCGGTCCAGTCGCGAGGCCAGTTCCTCGGAGGGGAGGAGTACGACTTCGCGGCGAACAACTGGAACGTGGCGGTGATCGCCCACCTGCCCATCTTCCAGGGGTACCTGGTCAAGGAGCAGGCCAACGCCGTGCAAGCGGAGATCCACGCGATCGAGAGCGGGCGCGAGGCCGTGCGCCAGGCGGTCGTCCTGGAGGTGAAGCGGGCGCTGGCCCGGGTGCGCTCCGCGGACGAGGCGGCCAAGGCAGCGCAGAAGGCGGTCGACGCGGCGAAGATCGCCCTGGACACCTCCGAGGGGCGCTACCGCACGGGCCTCGCCACCTTGCTCGAGCTCACCGACGCGCAGGGAGTCTACATCTCCGCGCTGTCCGCCGCCGTGCGCGCCTCCTACAACCGGCGCTTCGCCCGCGCGGCGCTGGGCATCGCCACGGGCACCATCGGCGAAGGACGGGGCGGCCCCGCGGGCTTCTGAGCCGGGCTGCTCTGCTGGGAGGGCGATCGCCCCCTCGCCCCCCTCTCGGCACGATCGACAGAAAGCCGTCGGGCTGCGCCCGACGGCGGACGCCGGGAAGCGCACGCCTCCAGACGGGCGGACACCGCTGGTCGCTCCGGACGGAGAGGGCGCCGTCGAGCGCTCGGACGCACGCGCCTCCGGACGTGTGCGCGCGCCTCCGCGTTCAGAAACGCGCGTCGATCTCTCGGGGGGCGAGGAGCCGTTGAGCCGCCCTCTTGGCGACGCGGTTCTCCGGAGCGGTGTCCGGGTCCTCCCCGGCGGGCGCCGCGAGCACCCCTTGGAGGAGCTCGACGTAGCGCTGTCGTTCTCCTCGCTGCACGGCGAGGAGCTCGGCCTCGAGCAGATAGTTGCCGAGGTAGGTGGGGCCGAGCGCCTGTGCTGCTCGGAAATGCTGCTCGCTCCGTTCGAGATCCTTGCCCGCCATGCTGGGGAGCGTCGCGTAGAGGGCGCCGAGCACGCGATCTGCGCCGCCCTGCTGGAAGGGTGCGTCGAGCTCCCGGATCCGGTGCATCGCCCCCGCGACGCGGTCCTTGTAGAACAGCTTCGTCCGGAACCCTCGGATCTGCGAGAACCGGGAGAGATTGCTGCAATACCAGTAGGCGGCTTCCACGGCGTCGGGGCGAATGGCGGTCATGGCCTCGACGAAATCGCCCCCCTCGCGCATCGTCCGCGCGAACTGTGGCTCCAGCTCCATGAGAGCGAGCTCCCCGGCGTCCGCGCCTTTCTGGTGATATTCGCCGCGCAGCTGCTCCAGCTCTCCGGCGGTGGGAGCGGCTCCCTCGAGGTGGGCGTCCGCCACGAAATGGTAGGCCCTCGAGAGCCGGGTGAGGGCACGCCAGTGGTGCGGATCGCGCTCGACGACCTGCTCCCAGAGGCGAATGGCCTCCAGCGTCGCAGCTCGATCGTCTCGCGCGGCCCAGCGCGCTTCCGCCCGCTCGAAGAGCTCTCGCAGCCCTCGAGCGTCGTCGCGCGACGGCTCCTCCGTCGACACGCGCTCCGCGGGCGCTCCCGTGTTCGCCGCGCCCCCGCCCTCCTCCTGCTTCTCCCACGCCGCAGAGCGGCCCGCGCTTGCACAGGCCGCCACCGCGGGGAGGGCACACACCACCAGCGCGACACGGAGTAGCACCCGAGTCGCCTCCCATTCCTCACATCGGACCACTCGCCCGCCCCGCCTGCGCTCGGCCGAAAACACCCCCCACCCCAGCATCCTCATAATGATTACTCATGCACGATTTGCGGCACCCCGCTAAATTAGAAGAATACCCTGGGGTGGTTGACCCACTTCGCCGTTGGGCGATCCCCGGCGCTCGCTCCCCTCTTGCTTCTGCACCCCCGAGGTGAAGGTCATGTCATACAAGGTATTCGTGTTGGGGCTCGTCGGCGGGCTGATCCTCCAGGCGTGCGGTGGCGGTGCGACGGCGAGCGAGGACGCTACAGGGGGAAGCGACGGCGGCGGCGGCACCGGCGGCTCCCCCCCGCTGATCCCTCCAGACGGGGGCGCGACCAGCGGAGACGGGGGCAACCAGGGGGGCAACGGCCCGTGGAAGCTCCCGGACGGCTTCACGGGAGCCGACCGCGGCGGTTGGAAGCTCGGCGATCCGGTGACCGACGAAGGGACGGGGGGCATGCCCGGGAGCGGCGGCGGCACTGGTACGTCCAACGGCTGCGGTACGGAGATCATCGGCATCGTGCGGGATTTCCGAGACCGAGATCGGGAGAACGGCCATCCGGATTTCCAGGCGTTCACCGGGAGCGGCGCGAGCCTGGGCATCGTGGAGAGCGAGCTCGGCGCCGACAAGAAGCCGGTGCACGCGACCTCGGGACCGTACATCGACGCCCAGGGGCGGTACGACGGGCCCCACGGACGCCAGACCAACGGCCCGGAGGCCTTCGACGAGTGGTACCGGGACGGCGGCCGCGCCAAGCCGCACTTCATCCACTTCTCCTTTGAACCCCAGGGCAACGGCGTCGTCACCTTCGAGAGCAACGCCTTCTTCCCCTTGGACGACGCCGGCTGGGGCAACGACGGGCGCGAGCACAACTATCACTTCACGACGGAACTCCACACGGAGTTCCGCTACCGCGCCGGAGACACCTTCACCTTCACGGGCGACGACGACCTCTGGGTCTTCATCAACGGCCGGCTCGCGATCGACCTCGGGGGGCTACACCCGGAGCTCACCGAGACGATTCACCTCGACGAGATGGCGAGCGAGCTGGGCATCGAGCCGGGTCAGGTGTACTCGTTCGACCTGTTCCACGCGGAGCGACGCACGGAGCACTCGAACTTCCGCGTGGACACGACCTTCGAGTTCACGAACTGCAACATCATCATCCGCTGAGGTCTCCGCGTCCGACGCCTCGCGCGCCGCGAGCGGGGTGACGTCGCCGCAAAAGGCGAAGCTCGGGTTCACGACGGCCGGGCTCGCCCTCGCCTCGGGGAGCCTCGCCTCAGGAAGCGAGCCGCCGGACCACGTCGAGGGCACGCTCGACGTGCTGCCGCACGCGGAGCTGCGAGCTGAAGGCGCTCTGGACGATCCCCTCGCGATCGAGGACGAAGGTCGCGCGCCCGGGCAGCAGCCCGAGCGTCTTCTTCACCCCGTACGCGGCGGCGACGCTGCCGTCCGCGTCGGTGAGGAGCACGAAGGGCAAACCGTGCTTCGAGCGGAACGCCTGGTGGCTGCCGCCGTCATCGGCGCTGATGCCGACGACCGTCGCTCCCGCGCCGACGAACTCTTCGTAGGAATCCCGAAACGTACACGCCTCCACGGTGCAGCCCGGCGTGTCATCCCGGGGATAGAAGTAGACCACCACCGGTCCCGCCTCCCGGAGCTCCTTCAGGCTCACCTCCCGCCCCGTCTCGTCCGGCAACGTGAACTCCGGAGCCCGATCGCCCACGCTCAGTCCAGCCATGCCCCAACCATAGACGCGGCGCTCCCGGCCAGCTAGACGCGGGCCGTGCTCTACCGCTGGCTCGTCCGTCCTCTGCTCTACCTGCTCCCCGCCGAGGCCGCCCATCGGCTCATCGTGGCGCTCCTGCGCCTGGCTCAGCTGCTCCCGGGCGTGCTCTGGCTCCTGCGGAAGCTCTCCTCCCCTCCGCCCGAGGCGCGCGTCCAGGCCCTCGGGCTCGATTTTCCCTCGCCCGTGGGCCTCGCGGCTGGCTTCGACAAGGACGCCGAGGTGTTCGAGTCCCTGGGGGCCTTGGGCTTCGGCTTCGTCGAGGTGGGGACGGTCACCGGCGAAGGACAGCCCGGCAACCCGAAGCCCCGCCTGTTCCGCCTGCGCCCCGACCGCGCCCTCATCAACCGCATGGGCTTCAACAACGAGGGCGCGGAGGCGGTCGCGCGCCGGCTCGCTCAGCGCGGTAGGCGCCGCACCGTGCTCGGGATCAACATCGGCAAGACGAAGGTCGTCGACGCCGCCGCTGCCCAGGACGACTACGCGAAGAGCGCCCGCCTCCTCGGCCCCTTCGCGGACTACATGGTCATCAACGTGAGCTCGCCGAACACGCCCGGGTTGCGCGATCTCCAAGCGGTCGAGTCGCTCCGCCCCCTCGCCGTCGCGGTGCGCGCCGCCCTGGACGCGGCCGTCCCCGCCCGCCGCGTCCCCCTGCTGGTGAAGATCGCCCCGGACCTGGAGGACACCGACGTCCTCGCGGTGGCGGACATGGCCCTCGAGCTCGGCCTGGACGGCATCATCGCCACGAACACCACCATCCGCCGAGATGGCCTCGCCACCCCTGCCGCGGAGGTCTCCGCTCTCGGCGCCGGTGGTCTCTCCGGGGCTCCCCTGAAGGAGCGCAGCCTCGCCGTGTTGCGGCTGCTCGCGGGACGCATCGCTGGACGAATCACCCTGATCTCCGCTGGGGGCATCGAGAGCGCCGACGACGCCTGGGAGCGTCTGCGGGCCGGAGCCACCCTGGTGCAGGTCTACTCGGCCCTGGTCTACGAAGGGCCCTCCCTCCCCCGGCGCATCACCCGCGGCCTGACGGAACGCGCGCGCGCGGAGGGCTTCCCCACGGTGGCCGACGCGAGCCGCGCTGCCCCCCCCGCAGGAGCGTAGCTCGGCCCGAGGTCCGTCCCTCCTCTGAGGTCCCGGCGTCGAAGCCGACGAGCGGTCCTGCGCTCACGGGGGCTCCAAGGACGGTACACTGCCTCGATGATCCTCTCCGACCGAGACATCAGGGAGCGCCTCGCGCGCGGCGACCTCGGCATCGAGCCCCTCGACGATCCGGAGCTCCAGATCCAACCAGCCAGCGTGGACCTGCGGCTCGGAGCGAGCTTCGTGGTGTACCGCTTGCCGCACGTGCCCTGCATCGATCCCCACGACGCGCGCTCCGTGGAGGGCTACACGGAGCGCATCGACATCGCACCGGATGGTGCGTTCGTGCTGCAGCCGGGAGAGTTCGCCCTCGGCTCCACCTGGGAGCGCGTGCGCGTGCCGGCGGATCTCGTGGCGCGGGTCGAGGGGCGCAGCAGCATCGGGCGCCTGGCGGTCGTGGTGCACGCGACGGCCGGCTTCATCGATCCCGGCTTCGAGGGGCAGATCACCCTCGAGCTATCCAATTTGGGGCGCTGCGCCGTGAAGCTCTACCCGGGCATGCGCATCTCCCAGGTCGTGTTCCACACCATGACGAGCCCGGCCGAACGCCCCTACGGCGCGGACCGTGGGAGCAAGTACCAGGGGCAAGGCGGGCCCGTGCCGAGCCGCATCGCGCGGGATCGCTGAGCCCCGCGCATCGACGTCACTCGATCGCGCTACCCCCTCCGCGCCGTGACGCGTTGGGGCCAGAACTGGCACGCGCCCGGTAGCGTGGGAATGTTCGCCCCAGCAATGGTGACCCTCCCCCTGCGCTATCGGCTTCCGAACCCGCCCGCGGATTTCGTGGGCAGACAAGAGGAAGTGAGCAGCCTGGCCGCCTCCTTGAGAGAGGTGCGCGTCACTGTGTTGGTGGGACCGGGCGGCGTCGGCAAGACGGCGCTAGCGCTGCATACGCTGCACAAGCGTTTCCCCAAGCGCGTTTCCCAGACGCTCTACGTCAGCGTCACGGGACAGCTCGACGGCAGCGACCTGCGGCGGGAGCTCCTGCGAGCTCTGGCGGCCGCGAGCGACACGGAGATCGGCTGGTCACAGCTCCGCGACGACCCCGATTCCCTCGTGGAGGCAATCCTCGATCTCGCGGAGGCGAACTCGCTCTGGGTCTTCCTCGACGATCTCGAGCACGCTCCCCCCGAAGAGGCCGACGCGCTGCTCGAAGCGCTCTCCCGTTACGCACGCAACAGCCGGTACCTCGCGGCGTCTCGCGGCGCGCCCCGGCCTGGCCGGCTCGCGTCGGGCCGCGTGCTCCAGGTGGGCGGCCTCGACGAAGAATCCGTGCTGCAGCTGGCACGTCTCCTCGGGGAGGGACGCTCTCCCCAAGATCTCACTGCCGCGGCGCGCGCCTGCGGAGGTTCCCCCTGGCTGCTGCAGGAGGCGCTCCTCTCGGGAGTCGAGGTCGGTGGTTCCCGCCCGCCCTCTCACGAGACGCTCCTCGAAGGGCTCAGCGACTCGGCGCGAAGCGCCGCCATGGTGCTCAGCCGCGTCGAGGTCCCCATCCCGCCCGCCGCCCTCGACGCCGCCGGAGTCACGGAGGAGCAGTGGCGTCACGAGCTCTCCCTGCGTGGCTGGATCCAAGAGACTCCCGCGGGCGTCCGCCTCCACGAGGTCGCGCGCCATGGAATCACGGCTGGGGGAGACGCCCTCGCTCCCGCCGACGTGTGGCTGCCCGTCGCCTTGGAGCTCGCCGGGAGCGCCGCGCCGACCCTCCGTCTGGAGGGCATCCGCCTGCTGGTGGAGGCCAACGCGCTCGATCCCGCGGAACGGATCCTCGACGAGTCCTTGCCCGCGCTGCTGGCCGAAGGCTACGCGCCTCAGCTCTGGAAGCTCCTCGACCGCGTGCCTCCAGAGCGCTTCGGCGGCGTGCGCCTGCGCTGCGCCGCGGAGCTCGGCAACCCCACCGTCCTCCGGCAGCTCTCTCAACCCCTGGAGGGTTCGACCTCCGATCGTCTCACGTGGGCCGAGACCTTGTACATGCGCGGGGATCTCTCGGGTGCCCTGGACGTGATCGCCGCCCTGCTCGCAGACTCGTCCGCGGAAGCCCAGGCCTGCCGCATCGACGCCGAGCTCCTGCGCGCGCGGCTGCTCCTGGCCCAGGACCGCATCGACGAAGCCCGTGAGCTCCTCGAGAGTCTCACTCCGAGCTCACCCGCGGAGGCCACGCGCCGCTCGGTGCTCCTCCTCGCTACGGCCCCCGTGCGTCGTGACGACGACGCAGAGCGCCACGCCGCCCTCGCCACGCTCGCCGGGCTCGAACAGCGCACGCAGGAGCTGCGCGACCGCGTCCGTTCCCGGATCCGCTTCCACCTCGCCCTCGCCTACCTGCGCTGGGACGCCCTGGACGCGGCAGAGGCGGCGGTCGATACGCCGCCACCAGGCGATTCGGAGGACACCCTCGCCCTGTTCGAAGCACGCCGCGCCACCTGGCTGCTGGCGATGGTCGATCTGGCGCGCGGGCGCCTCGCAGCCGCCCGAGAACGCCTCGATCAGCTCGAGCCGTTCTTGAGCTCTCCTTCGCTGCTCCGCTCCGAGGTGCAGTGCACCCAGGCGCGTCTGTGGATGGCCAGCGGCGACTTCGCCGGCCTCGTGCCGCTCTTGGAGGAAGCACGACGGGAGGCGGAGGCTCTGGGCAGCTGGGCGACGGCGCACCGTTGCGAGCGTATCCGCGCACGGGTCGACGAGCTCCTCCTGGCCCCCGGGGCACTGCAGAGCCGGGCTCGCGCGTGCCGCCGTCTCCTCCAGGACCCCGAGACGAGCGCCCGAGAGCTCGAGCGGGCCGTGCTCCGCGCCACGACGACGGGTCATCGAGTCCGCGCTGCGGAGCGGCGCGCCGAGTACTGCGCCTGCCTGCTCCTCCTCGGGCGGAGCGCGGACCTGGAGCGGGAGGTCGCCGAGTTGCGCAAGGAGGCCGAGGAGATGGGCTCGACCCGCTGGGCCCACGAGGCCGACCTCCTGGGCATGTTCGGAGCCCTGGACTGGGCGCTCCTGGAGAGCATCGCCCAGGCCACCTCGGCGAGCCCCATCGCGGCACGGCGCGCCCGCGCCTTGCTCCAGCCGGACGCGGGGGATCCGCTGGATCCCCTCGATCTCGCCGTCGTCGAGCGCCTCCGTGGCCACGACACGGTCGAGCTCGTCGTCCCCGCCGCGGCGGGAGAGAGCTGGCAGAGCGGCTGGGGGCTCGACGTGAGCCGACGCCGCGCCTGGCTGCCCACGGGCGAGTGGCTGGATCTGACTCGCCGGGGCCTGCTGGCGCGGCTCCTGCTGGCCCTCGCGCGCCACGGCGGCAGCGCCTCCAAGGAAGAGCTGGTCGAAGCGGTCTGGGACGAACCCGAGTACCACCCGCTCCGCCATGACACGCGCCTCCAGGTGACGGTGCACAAGTGCCGTGAGCTCCTCGAGCAGGACGCGGGAGCGCCGCGACTGCTCGTCACCACCGCGACGGGGTACGCTCTGACGGGTCCCTTCCGGCTCGTCTCCAACGACGAGCTCGACGAGCGCGTGGACTCGACGAGGAGACCCCCGGTCGAGCGGACATCGTGAGCCGGAGGCGCCCCCGCAGGAGCGCTCCCTCGACTCTGCCCACTGCTCTGCCCACTGCTCTGCCCACTGCTCTGCCCA
>JAAZAA010000128.1 GCA_012514535.1 Myxococcales bacterium
CTCTCCGCTGGCACGCCCGCGGATCGCGAGCCCGACATCCTCCCACCTACCGCGGGATTTCGATTGACGTTGGGCGGGAAGGGTCGCATGGGGTTCGACCATGAGCGACGCCTCCGCGACCGCCTCTCCCCCCTTCGAAGACGTCACGAGCGAGGTGCGCGGCTTCGCCTGGTCCAACGACCCCGAGCCCCACGCGGCGCGGCGCCGGGAGATGCTCGCGAAGTACCCCGAGATCCGCGCCCTGTACGGCCCCTGCCCCCGCACCAAGTACGTCTGCCTGGCGCTGGTCGTCGCGCAGCTGGGCCTCGCCTACCTGCTGCGGGACGCGCCCTGGTGGCTCGTCTTGCTGGTCGCCTACTGCGTCGGCGGCGTGCTGAGCCAGGCGCTCCTGCTCGCCATCCACGAGCTGAGCCACAACCTCGCCTTCAAGAAGGCGTCGCACAACCGGCTCTTCGCCGTCCTCATCAACCTCCCCATCGGCGTGCCCGTCGCGGAGACGTTCCGCTACTACCATCGCCTCCACCACCAGCAGCAAGGCGTCGAAGGCGTCGACACGGATCTGCCGACGGAGCTGGAGGCGCGCTTCGCCCGCAGCGGCCCGCGCAAAGCCCTGTGGTTGATGTTCCAGGGCTTCGCCTACGGCCTGCGCCCGCTGCTCGTGCACCCGAAACGCCCGAGCGCGAGCGAGATCGCCAACCTGGTCGTCCAGCTCGCCTTCAACGCCCTCATCGGATACCTGTGGGGCCTGCAGGCGCTCCTCTATCTGCCGCTGAGCGCGCTGCTCGTCATGGGGCTGCACCCGATCGCGGGGCACTACATTTCGGAGCACTACGTCTTCCGCCCGGGCCAGGAGACGTACTCCTACTATGGCCCGCTCAACCGGCTCACGTTCAACGTCGGTTATCACAACGAGCACCACGATTTTCCGTACATCGCGGGCTCGCGGCTGCCCCACCTGCGGCGGCTCGCTCCGGAATACTACGACCACTTGATGCACCACGACTCGTGGACGGCCACGTTGTGGCGCTACGTGCGCGAGCCGCGGCTAGGCGGCCATAGCCGTATCAAACGCGCAGGGCGCGGCACCTCCGCCGCGCAGTGAACGTCCTGGGACGTCGTTCGCTCCAGCCCCGCACACCGCCTCACCCATGACCGGCGTCAGCTCCCAGGGCGCCGCGCGCGCCGACGAAACGACGACCTCCGACGCAGCACGGGACGTGTCCCGGTGGCCCGCCGGACTCGTCGCGATCCAGCGCGGATCGGCGTCGTAGACCGTCTGCGGCAGCTCGTAGTTCGCAGGGCCCGGGTTTGACGCCCCTCGACTCCGTCGGCGATAACCGGGCCCTCGTGAGCGAGCCACACACCGACGACGGCCCGTCACCTTCGCTGGTGGGCACCCTGGTAGCCCAGCGCTACCAAGTCGAGGCGCTGCTGGGATCCGGCGGCATGGGGGCCGTCTACCGTGCGCGCCACGTCCACATGCAGAAGGTGGTGGCCCTCAAGGTCCTCCACCGGGAGACGAGCGAGCGCCCGGAGGTGGTGTCGCGCTTCGAGCGGGAGGCCATCGCCGCGGGGCGCATCGATCACCCGAACGTGGCCGCCGCGACGGATTTCGGGCGCCTGGGAGACGGCTCCTTTTACCTGGTGCTGGAGTACGTCGCGGGGCAGAGCCTGGGGAGCCTGCTCGAGGAGGAGGGAGCCCTCCCCCTGCCGCGCGCCCTGGCCATCGCCGAGCAGATCGCGGCGGCCCTGGCGGCGGCCCACCGCGCGGAGATCGTCCACCGGGACCTGAAGCCCGACAACGTCATGCTCCTCGATCCGGCGACGAGGAGCACCCGCCCCGAAGCGGACATCGTCAAGGTGCTCGACTTCGGGCTCGCCAAGCTGGAGCGCAAGGACGCGGACGCGACGCAGCTGACGATGATCGGCGCGATCTACGGCACCCCGCAGTACATGTCCCCCGAACAGGCGGGCGGCGGGGAGGTGGACGCCCGCGCGGACCTCTACGCCCTCGGCTTGATCTTGTACGAGATGCTCGCCGGCAAGCCTCCCTTCGCCGCCGAGCAGCTGATGCCGCTGCTCATCAAGCAGATGACGGAGGAGCCACCACCGCTGCCGGCCGACGTCCCACGACCGGTGCGCAAGGTGGTGATGAAGCTCTTGGAGAAGAAGCCGGAGGATCGCTTCCAGAGCGCCGAAGAGCTCCTCGTCGCGCTCCGGGAGCTCGGGAAGGCCGCCGCGACCCCCGACAGCGGCCGGGCGCGCCTCCCCTCCGTGACCTCCCTGCCCATGGTGCCCCAGGTCGTGGACAAGCTCGACGAGCTCTCGAGCAGCGCCCGCCAGGCCTCTCGCCCCGCGGTGGACTTCCTCCTGCGGGAGCTGCGCAAGCCGATCGAGATCGGCGGGCGCGTCGCGCCCCGCTGGCTGCCCCTGAGCGCGCTCGTCGTCGTGCTCGGCGTCGTGGTGACGATCGTCGCCGTCCGCGGTGGGGAGCCGTCGACGGGATCGCTCCAGGGCGCGTCGGGCACCGCGAGCGGCGCTACGGGCGACGACGAGGACGATCCCCCTCCTCGCCGCAAGCCGGTGCAGCTCGACCCCGCCCTCCGCCAGGTGCTCGAGGCGGCCAAGAACGGCTCGGACACGGCCCTGTACGCCCTCCAGCAGCGCACCGACGCGGAGCGCTCCGTGGACGAGTGGCTCGCCCTGAGCCAGGCGCTGCTGATGCGCAAGCAGGTGCAGGCGGGGCTCGACGCCTTCGCGGGCGCCATCGCCGGAGACGAGCTCGCTCGCGAGGAGAAGGCGCTGCTCGGAGCGCTCCGGCACCTCGCCGACGACGAGGCCCACGCCGACGCCATCCTCCAGTTCGTCGCGAAACACTTGGGGCCGATCGCGGGGGACTTCCTCTTCGACGTCTGGTCCAAGACCAGCGCCAAGACGCACGCGACCACCCGCGCCTTCGAGCTCCTCGGGACACGGGGCGTGCAGAAGCAGATGAGCGATGCCCTGCGCATCGCCCTCGATCTGCGCGCGGCAGAGAAGTGCGAGCAGTACGCCAAGCTGCTGCCCCGCGTGGAGCAGGTCGGTGACGAGCGCACCCTCACGCCCCTCCGGGAGCTGCGCAAGGAGCGCGGCTGCGGCGAGAGCGGGCGCGACGACTGCTATCCGTGTCTGCGCAAGGACAAGGCCCTCGACGCCGCCTACACCCAGGCCGCCCTCCGGAAAGCCCCCCAGTTCCCTCTCCTGCGTCGTTGGCGCTGGAAGGGATGAGCCGCACACCGGCACACCTCCGCTCTCGGAGACGGTGACGCTCACCGAAGCGCTTCCTCGGACTGCGTCGAGCGAGACGCCGAGGATGGACGCCCCGGGGATCGTTCTGGCGCCGTGCGAGTAGGTGGGAGCGAACGGAAAATCCACTGGGATCTCGGCGCGGCGAGGTGGCACGGCCGCGCGGCCGCATGCTAGAGGGCGAAGAGCCGCGCGCGATCGAGCGTCGAGCCCACGCCGGTCGTCGCCTTCCCCCTCCCCTTACGAATTGCCCCGGGCTGCTCGCTCGTCATGCCGGTTCGTCTCCTCTCCAGCGTCCTTCTGAGTGTCCTCGCCAGCGCCGTGCTGCTCGTCTCGCTTCCCACCCCCGAGGCGGGCGCCCGCACCCGGCGTGAGCTACCGGAGCGCTACAAGAAGCCTCCGTTCTCGCTGATGTCCCTGTCCGTGGGACACCCCAACGCCGGCTGGCAGGTGCGCGCGAAGAAGCTCCGGGACACCCGCTACTTGAAGGTCCGACCGAGCAGTGAGAAGCGCAGCTATGCGCACCCCGCCCTGGTGTTGATGCTCCAGCGCAGCGCTCGGGACATCGGCAAGATGGCGCCCGGCGCGAAGATGTTCGTGGGGGATCTCTCCTATGAACACGGTGGGCCGATCTCGGGGCATCGCTCCCACCAGAGCGGGCGCGACGCGGATCTCGCGTTCTACATGAAGGACAAGAACGGCAAGCGGGTCCCGTCCCCCCGGTTCGTCGCCTTCGACGGCGACGGTAAGGCCCGCGACGGCAGCGGCTACGTCTTCGACGACGAGCTCAACTGGTTGCTCGTCCAATCCTGGGCTCGCGACACCCGCGCCGGGCTGTCCCACATCTTCATCTCGCGCCCCCTGCGCCTGCGGCTGATCCGCTTCGCCCAACGCAACCCGCACTACCGCAAGTACCTTCCGCAGGCCCAGGCGCTGCTCAAGCAGCCGGAGCGCGGTGAGCCCCACGACGACCACTTCCACGTGCGCATCACGTGCCCGAAGGGTCAAGAAGACATCTGCCGTCCCAACCCCCGGTGACGCGCGCGCCGAGCCCGGCGCGGCGCGCGACCTCGTCGATGGTGGCTCGGTCGACTCTCAGTGGGGGCTGGATCGGCTCGACGCCGGAGCGGCGGCTCGCCGGGCGGAACCCGGCTCCGCCCTGGAGCTCGGCATCGCCTCGGCGCTCGACATCGTCTCGGCGGTGAGCCCACGGCTGACCCGCACCTCCATGCGACACCCGTCGTTCGCGAGCACGCTCAAGCTCGCCCCCCGCGCCTCCAGATCCACCGCACCCGAGAACTCCACGTGGGCGATCTCGGCGCCCGGGTGCCGGTGGGCGAAGAGCAGCACGACCTGATCGCCGTCACGCTCCTCCGCGCCCATGCTCATCAGCCGCAGCTCCGAGCTCGCGGTGGCGTCCAGGAGCCGCGCTTCGCCGTGCGCGTTCACCACCCGGATGGAGACCGGGGATCCCTTGTGATCGCCCGCGAACTCCGCGAGCACCGCTTGCCATCGCCCGCGCGGCACCCGCTCCCCGAGCGTCCCGACGTGCTGCTGCCTCCCCATGCCGTCCCCTCCTCTTCCCTTCCTCGACGCTGTCCGTCTCCGGCCGAACGGAACCCTTCCCGCCCCCGTCCAGCCGTTGAACCCTCACGGAGCGTAACACGGACCGGCCCGCGGGTCCCCGGTGGGCAGCCATGCCGGCAGGGGCGTGTCCAGCTCGTTCTGTCATGCTTGGTTCTGTCATGCTTGGGGCGATGGCGCGGGCTTGCCAATGCGGGGGCGCTCTCCTCGGCGCGGAAGCATGCGCGACGCGCCCCCTCCCAGAGGCGCTGACCTCCTCGGCGCAACGGCCTCCCCATGCCGTGGTCGAGGCGACGCGAACGGGCTGGGGTCCGGCGAAGGACGAACGTCGCGCCGCGCGAGCGCCGTCTGCAAGTGGTGAAGGGCACGGGATTGCGTTCGCTCTCCCGGGTTCATCTCGGTGAAGGGGCTGACATCTCCGGAGGGGAACATGAATGAGCAACCGGCGGGCGAGAGGGTGGTCACCGCGACGCTGAACCCGACCATCGACAAGGCGTTCAGCGTCGAGCACGTCATCGCCGAGCGCAAGCTCGACTGCGACGACGTCCGGCTCTACCCCGGCGGTGGCGGCGTCAACGTGGCGCGCGCCGCGACACGCCTCGGCATCGAGCCCGTCGCCCTCTGGAGCTGCGGCGGACACACCGGGACGTCCCTGCGGGGCCTCCTCGATCGCGAAGGGGTCCGCTCCCGCCCGATCCCCGTGGGGCAGAGCGTGCGTGAGAACCTGATCGTCCACGAGCGGGCGTGCCAGCGGCATTTTCGCTTCGGTCTGCCTGGCCCGCACCTCTCGGAGCAGGAGCTGGACCTCTGGCTGGAGACCGTCCGCTCCCTCGATCCTCCCCCCGATTACCTGGTGCTGAGCGGGAGCTTGCCGCCGGGCGCGAGCGCGCCCTGGTTCGCCGAGGTCGTCCGCGCGGCTCCGCCCGGGGCGCGGGTGATCGTGGACACGAAGCGCGACGCGCTCCTGGCAGCGATCGAGGTGGGCGTCTTTCTGATCAAACCCAACCTCCACGAGCTGGAGGAGCTCACCGGCGCCGAACTACCGGACCGACGATCGATCGAGGGCGCGGCCCGGTCCCTCATCGATCGCGGCCGCGTGCGCTTCGTGCTCGTTTCGCTCGGTCGGGGAGGAGCCCTCCTGGTCACGGAGGAGGGGTGTCACTCCCTCGGCGCCCCGCCGGTGCCGCTGAAGAGCAAGGTCGGAGCCGGCGACAGCATGGTCGGTGGGGTCGTCACCGCGCTGGCCCGAGGCGGGTCGATCCTGGAGGCGGCCCGCTTCGGCGTGGCTGCCGGGGCGGCGGCGGTGATGAGGGAGGGCACGGAGATCTGCCGCCGCGAGGACACCGAGCGTCTGTACCAGGAGGTTCATTGATCGGCGCCCTCGCCCCCGCACGACGAAAGGAAGCGACGTCCATGAACCGACGAGGACTCCAGGACCCCAACACCTCCCCCCCTCCCTGGCACGCCATGGTGGCGCAGGAGGTGCTCGAGACCCTCCACGCAGACGACGAGCGCGGCCTCGACGGCGACGAGGTCGCCCAGCGCCTCAGCGAGTACGGTCCCAACGAGCTCCCCGCGCCCGAGCGACCGAGCCTGCTGCGGCGCTTCCTGCGCCAGTTTCACAATACGCTCATCTACGTCCTGCTCGCGGCGGCGGGCTTCACGGCCTTCCTCGAGGAATGGGTCGACGCATCGGTCATCCTCGGGGTCATCGTCATCAACGCGATCGTCGGCTTCATCCAGGAGGGCAAGGCCGAGCGGGCTCTGGAGTCCATCCGAGCCATGCTCTCTCCGGTCGCGACGGTGATCCGCGACGGAGAGCGCCAGGAGATCCTGGCGAGCGAGCTCGTCCCGGGGGACATCGTGCTGCTGCGCTCGGGCGATCGCGTCCCCGCCGACCTGCGGGTGCTCGCCGCACGCAACGTTCATGTCGAAGAGGCATCCTTGACGGGGGAGTCCGAGCCCGTGGAGAAGGCGCCGGCTCGGGTCGATCCCGACGCGGCTCTGGGCGATCGGAAAAGCCTCGCCTTCTCGAGCACCCTCGTGACGAGCGGGCGCCTGCGCGGCGTGGTCGTCGCCACGGGCTCCCAGGCGGAGATCGGGCGCATCAGCGAGATGGTGTCCCGTGTCTCTCAGGTCAGCACCCCGCTGCTGCGCAAGATCGACGCGTTCGGGCGCCAGCTGTCCCTCGCCATCCTGCTCCTGGCAGCCGCGATCTTCCTGTTCGGCTACTTCCTGCAGGGGTTCAGCGCCCAAGAGATGTTCATGGCGGTGGTCAGCCTCGCCGTCGCCGCCATCCCCGAGGGGCTCCCGGCGATCATGACGATCACGCTGGCCCTCGGGGTGCAGCACATGGCCCGTCACCGAGCGATCGTCCGCCGCCTGCCCGCGGTGGAGACCCTCGGCTCCGTGACGGTCGCCTGCGTCGACAAGACGGGCACGCTGACCCGCAACGAGATGGCGGTGACCCGCGTCGTCACCACGGAGGCCACCTACGAGGTGACGGGCTCCGGCTACGAACCGCGGGGCGAGTTCCTGCGAGAAGGCCGCGCGACGCGGCCCGCCGACGACCCGTTGCTGCGTGAGCTCGCGCGGGCGGGGTTGCTCGCCAGCGACGCGCTGCTGCGTGAGGGCAACAATGGTCACGGATGGCGCATCGAGGGAACGCCGACCGAAGGCGCGGTCGTGGTGATGGCCCACAAGGCGGGCCTGGACCTGGAGGCGGAGCACGCCGCGCGCCCGCGCCTCGACGTCCTCCCCTTCGAGTCGGAGCGCCGCTACATGGCGAGCCTGCACGGAGGTCCGGAGGGGTCGCGGATCCTCTACGTGAAGGGCGCCCCCGAGCGCCTCCTGCCCGCGTGCACGCACCAACGCACCGCGCAGGGCCTCGAGCCCCTCGAAGCGGACCTGTGGGCGCACCGCGAGGCGGAGCTCGCCAACACGGGGCACCGCGTCCTCGCCCTCGCCTACAAGGATTTCGATGGGGAGCGGGCGGAGCTCGATGACGGGCCCGGCGACGGGACCGCCCGACTGACGGACGCGGACGTCTCCGAGCTCACCTTGCTCGGGCTCGTGGGCATCATCGATCCGCCGCGGGAGGAGGCCACGGGCGCCATCCGCGTCTGTCACGAGGCGGGGGTGCGCGTGAAGATGATCACCGGAGACCACCTGCTCACCGCCCGCAGCATCGCCGCGGCGATGGGCATCGGCGACGGCGAGCACGCCGTCACCGGCCAGCAGCTCAGCCAGGCCACACCCGAAGAGCTGGAGCGCCTGGTCCACGAGAACGACGTGTTCGCCCGCTCGAGCCCGGAACACAAACTCCTCATCATGAATGCCCTCCAGGCGCGCGGCGAGGTCGTCGCCATGACGGGAGACGGCGTCAACGACGCCCCCGCCCTCAAGCGCGCCGACGTGGGCGTGGCCATGGGCATCAAGGGCTCGGAGGCGGCCAAGGAGGCCTCGGCGATCGTCCTGGCGGACGACAACTTCACCACCATCGAGCGCGCCGTGCAGGAGGGGCGCACGATTTACGACAACCTGGTGAAGACGATCCTGTTCCTGCTCCCGACGAACGGCGCCCAGTCCCTCGTCGTGATCAGCGCGATCGTGCTGGGGCTCACGGTCATGCCCGTCACCCCCGTCCAGATCCTCTGGGTGAACATGGTCTCGGCGGTGACGATGGCGTTGGCGCTGGCCTTCGAGCCCGCCGAGGAGGACGTGATGCGGCGGCCGCCCCGCGCTCCCGGAGCGCCGATCCTGTCGCGACACCTCGCCTGGCGCGTGGTCTTCGTCTCCGCGCTCATCGCCGCCGCGTCGATCCTCGTCTTCCGCTTCTGGATCGATCGCGGCGCCTCCCTGGGCGAGGCGCGCACCGCGGCGCTCAACACGCTCGTCACCGGCCAGCTCTTCTACCTGCTGAACGCTCGCTTCTTGGTCCGCTCCTCGTTCACCTTCGCGAGCCTGCGTGGCAACCCCGCCATCCCGATCGCCGCCGGCGTGCTCGCGTCGTTTCAGCTCGCGCTCACCTACCTGCCCGCGCTCCAGACGCTGTTCGGGACCGCATCTCTCACGATCGACCACTGGGTCTCCGCCTTCGCGGCGGGCGCTCTCGTGTTCGTGCTCGTCGAGATCGAGAAAGGTCTGCTGCGTCGGTTCTTCCCCCACGCCAGCGGCGTGGCACGGAGAACGGCCGACATCGGCCGGGAGAGACCTACAGCGTAGACAGGCTCTCGGGTCGACCCGAGGGGGCTCTTTCGAGGAGCGAAATCCGGCGTAGTTCCCGGTCCATCGTGCTCACCTGCGCGATTGTCTCGCCCCAAGACGATTGACCATGTCAGACTAGAGAGCGGGCCTTCAACTCTCGGAGTCTTCCCCTTGGCTACCTCCTCTTCCCTCGGGTCCCTCGCTCGGTGGACCGCCGTCATCGGTCTCGTCACTTCGCCCTTCGCCTGTAGCTCGGAGGACGGCCAGCGCGTGGCCGATGGCGCGGGAGGCGACGCCCCTGGCACGGGTGGGATCATCATCAGCCCGGACACCGGCGGCACGGGCGGCCTCGATCCCAACAAGAACGCCCCCCCGACCCCGAACTGTGGAGACGGCAAGCGCGACGAGGACGAGGCCTGCGACGACGGCAACCTGAGCTCCGGCGATGGCTGCGCAGACAACTGCCGGTACATCGAGCCCGGCTACATTTGCCCGACACCCGGCGAACCCTGCCGACGTTTCGCGAAGTGCGGCGACGGGGTGGTGGTGCCGCCCGAGCAATGTGACGACGGCAACACGGACGCCCGTGACGGCTGCTCGCCCACGTGCAAGTACGAGATCGGCTTCAAGTGCAGCGGCTCGCCGAGCGAATGCGACCGCACGGTGTGCGGCGACGGCGTCATCGAGGGTGCGGAGACCTGCGACGACGGCAACGACATCCCCTTCGACGGCTGCAGCGATCTCTGCCAGGCGGAGCCCAACTGCACGTCCAGCGGCTGCACGTCCGTCTGCGGCGACGGCCTCGTGCTCGGCGACGAGGAGTGTGACGACGGCAACACCCTCGACGGCGATGGGTGCTCGTCGACGTGCAAGGAGGAGGACGGCTACGCCTGCGACCAGGCGGAGCCCTGCGAGCCGGTAGGCGACCAGTGTGCCCTGCGCATCCCCGTCGTGTACCGGGATTTCAACGCGAACCACGTCGACTTCCAGGTGGGCTGCGGCGCGCAGGTCAGCGGCATCACGCAAGCCATGCTGGACGACGCTGGCAAGCCCCTGCTGTCCTCACCCGCGCCGGGCGGGACCTGCATCAGCTCGCCGAGCTCCTTCCGCGAGTGGTACGGCGCCGCGCCCGGGAACTACGCGACGATCATCAGCGACCTGCTGCTCTTTCCGGGCGCCAACGGCTACGTGAACCGGCACGGCCCCAACGGTGAGGCGTGGGAGCGCATCACCAGCGAAAGCCAGGTGGCAAGCAACCGCTGCACCACCGCCGGCTGCTGCGACGGCCAGGATCCCTGGAACTGCTGCGAGGCCTCCGACAGCTGCCGCCCTTGCAGCTACAACCCGGACGCGGGGTGCACGCAGACGATCGAAGAGATCGACGGGACACCCTTGTTCTTCCCGCTGGACGATCACCCAGACGCCCTCACGGACAGCCGCCACCCGGCGAAGATCCCCCAGCCCGTCTACGGCGCCGTCGGGTGGCCCTGGGAGCCGCCCGCGGACGTGAACGACCAGGGAGTCCCCGGCCCCGCTCAGCCGCTCCACAATTTCCACTTCACCTCCGAGGTGACCTACTGGTTCAAGTACGAGGCCGGATCCACGGCGCGCTTGACCTTCGTCGGAGACGACGACGTGTGGGTCTTCGTGAATCGGCGCCTGGCGGTCGATCTCGGCGGAGTGCACGTCCCGCTGCAGGGGGTCTTCAGCATCGCCGCGGACGGGTCCATCGAGATGTCCCGACAAGAGACCGAGAACGACGTCGTGGAGCAGAGCTCCAGCGTCGCCGAGTTCGGCATGCAAAGCGGCGGCGTCTACGAGATCAAGGTGTTCCACGCCGAGCGCAAGCGCGAGGGCTCCAGCTTCCAGCTCACGCTCTCCGGCTTCAACACCTCGCGCAGCGAGTGCGTGCCGGACTGCGGCGATGGCGTCATCGCCGCGGGCGAGGAGTGCGACGACGGCGTCGAGCTGAACGTCGGCGGCTACAACCGCTGCAACCCGGACTGCACCCTCTCCGGTTACTGCGGGGACGGCATCAAGCAAGACGAAGAGGACTGCGACGACGCGGATCCCAACGCCCCTGCCAACTGCAGGGGCTGCAAGGCCATCGTGGTCCGCTGAGGAGCTCGTGGTCCGCTGACGAGCTGAGGGGGCGGCGCGCGGGCGGCTACTTGCCGCCCTCGTCCTCGAGGCGCGCCGCCTCCAGCATGAGCATCCCCAGGTTCTCCGTAGGGCGGTCGCTCGGCCCCTCCTGACCGCCCGTGGCGAACCAGAACTTGCCCCGCTCGAGGTGGAGCAGCTTGCGCAACAGGTCGAGCGCCGGCAGCTCCTTGCCCCCGAGCTTGGCCGCGACGACCCCGCCGTCGCGGAGCTCGAGCCGATAGGACTGAGCGGTCTCACCCGTACGCGCACCCTCGACCTGGAGCACGCCCGTCCGCCGTTCCATCTCCAAGACCGTGAGCACGGTGGCGACGGACATCTGGGAGATGTCGCCCCGCAGCGCGGCCTTGTCCCCCAAGGAGGGGGGCATCGAGTCACGTCGATACTCTTGGCGTCTCCCTTTGAGACGTCGCGCCAGCTCGAGCAGCGCCGCGACCTGGGCCACCACCTCCTCGTTGTCGAGGGGTTTGCGAAGCAGGAGATCCGCGCCGACGTCCGCGCCCCGCACCTCGTCCACGTTGGCGGTCAGGAGCAGGATCGGCACGGCGGAGACCGGTCCCGGATCCCGGCGCACCCGATCGATGAGCCAGAAGCCGTCGATGTCCGGCAGCTCGTCGTCGCAGACGATGCACTCGGGCAGAGCCGTCCGCGCGAGCCGATAGGCCTCGCGGGCCTCGCCGGCCACCTGCACGTGAAATCCAGCGTGACTCAGGTGCCCGCGGAGCAGCGCGGCCATCCAGTCGTCCGCCACCACGATCAACACCTCGCCCCGCTCTTTTCGAGCGGCGCCGTCCTCGGCCCGATCGCCGAGGGGGCTCGCGCCGTGCGCCGCGCCCGGGAGGGAGCCGACTCCCCGCACCGTGACGTCCGTGGGCGCCGCGACGGGACCAGGGGCCGCCCGGGGCTTGCTCGCTGGGGGGTGACCGGGACGGCTCGCGCGGGGGGGCTTGGGGACGGGCGGGCTAGGCATGTTTCGTGCCGGCTGGCACGCTAACATGGCCGGCGGGGCCCTGCACACCTGCTTGTCGGCGTCGCGCGGGCAGAGTAGGCCGAGGTCGTGGCTGACGAATCCGTTGCGGCACCGGAGCTCCGCAAGACCCCCCTCTTCGACCGACACCAGACCCTGGGCGCCCGTCTGGTGCCCTTTGCCGGCTGGCTCATGCCGATTCAGTACGAAGGCATCGTCGCCGAGCACGAGGCGGTCCGAAACCGCGCCGGGCTCTTCGACGTCTCCCACATGGGAGAGCTGCGCTTCACCGGCCCTGGCGCCCTCGAGCTCGTCGACGGCCTCGTCGCCAACGATCTGCGGCGCATCGAGCCCGGTCGGGCCGTGTACACCTGCGCCTGCAGCGAGGCGGGCACGATCCTCGACGATCTCATCGTCTACCCACGGAGCGCGGAGGATCTGCTCATCGTCTGCAACGCGTCGAACCGCGACAAGATGGCGCGACATTTCGGTCAGGCCGCGGCGCACGCCCCACAGGTCACCTACACGGACGAGAGCGATCGCACCGCGCTGCTCGCTCTGCAGGGGCCCCGAGCGCTCGCGATCCTCGACGCCGCGGGCTCCTCGCTGGCGCCGACGGCGGACCGCCTCGGCACGTTCCGCTTCGCGGAGGCCACCGTCGCGGGTCGCCCGGTCACCCTCGCGCGCACCGGGTACACGGGGGAAGACGGCGTCGAACTCTTTTGCTCCTGGGACGACGCCCCCAAGCTCTGGGACGCCCTCCTCGAGGCGGGTCAGGGTCAGGGCATCCGCCCCGTCGGGCTCGGCGCCCGCGACACCCTCCGCCTCGAGGCGCGCCTGTCCCTCTACGGAAACGAGATCGACGAGACCACCAACCCGCTGGAGGCGGGCCTGGGCTGGTCCGTGAAGCTCGACGCCGGGGAGTTTCTGGGACGCCAGGCGCTCCTCGACGTGCAGCAGCGCGGGCTCACTCGCAAGCTCGTGGGCTTCGAGATGACCGGACGCGGGGTCGCACGCCACGGGTACCCTCTGTTGTCCCTGGAGGGCCAGGTCGTCGGGGTCTGCACCTCCGGAGGCCCCGCGCCCACCCTCGGCAAGAACATCGGGCTCGGCTACCTGCCGGTGGAGCTGACGGAGGTCGGGACGGAGTTCTTGGTGGATTGCCGCGGCAAGCACGTGCCGGCCGTGGTCGTGAAGACGCCCTTTTACAAGCGCCCCCGAACGGGCTAGAGCGGCGAGCAGTCGGCCGCAGGCCGACCAACAGCGAGCGGCAGGCCCGATGGGCGGCGGGGGCTCGCCCGAGGTCTCCGGGGCAAATCCGGGAGCCTCGGACTCACGAACCGGAGCTGCCCCTTCGGTCTCCCCCGCTGGGTGCCGCTGTCACGGCGAGGACGAGTCATGAGCGCCAAGGAAATCAAAGACGATCGCCAGTACACCAAGGACCACGAGTGGGCGAAGCGGGACGGCAAGGAGGTGCTGATCGGCATCAGCGCCTTCGCGGTGGACCAGCTCGGCGACATCACCATGGTGAGCCTGGACGTGCAGGAGGGCGACGAGATCCAGAAGGGACAGGCCTTCGGCACGATCGAGAGCGTCAAGACCCTCAGTGACTTGTTCGCGCCCCTGAGCGGGAAGGTGACGCGGATCAACCCCAACCTGGACGATCAGCCGGAGCTCGTGAACGCGGATCCCTGGGGGCAGGGCTGGATGCTCGCCCTCGAGCCCAGCGCCTTCGACGCCGAACAGGGCGACCTGCTCGACGCCGAGCAGTACGGAAAGCACCTCGAAGACTCCGATCACTGA
>JAAZAA010000129.1 GCA_012514535.1 Myxococcales bacterium
GCTCGGCTTCGCCAACCACCGTCTTCGCCCTGGGGTGCGCTGGTCAGCTCCGCCACCCGGTAGTCCACGGTGGCCCGCTCGAACAGCATCCCGCGCAGGGCGCTCGCGGCTCCTGGACCGACGTGCCGCGCGACGCTCGCCAGCAGATCGTCGGGGACCGGGTGGGCGAAGCGGTGGGTCGTCGCGTAGTCCGAGAGGGCCGCGTCCAGGCGCGCTTGCCCGTACACCCCGGCGATGGTCGAGAGCGCCGTGGCGGTGCCCGAGTACACGTGAGCGGCTAGTGAGCGCATGCTCGGGAACGCGTGAGCGGGGCTCGCGATGATCTCGTCCTGGCCGTGACCGACCGCCGCGACCCGCCCCGCGGCTTCCAGGGACACCTGCAACCCCCAAAGATCGATCAGGGAGCCCGCTCCGAAGAGAGCGCGCAGCGCTCGCCACTCGGCGTAGCTCGTGAGCCCTTCGTCGAGGAAGGGCGACGCGGCCTCGTTGGAGGCCAACATCCCCTGAAACCATTGGTGGGCGAGCTCGTGGACCGTCACCTGCTCGATGAGTCGCACGCCGAGCGGAGGCCACCGGGAGGAGCCGCCCGTGGTGATGAGGGTGGGGTATTCCATGCCGCCTGCCCCGGCCGCGAAGGACGGCGGGTGGACGACGGTGAGGGTCGGGTGGGGGTAGGGGCCGTAGAGAGCTCCCAGATAGGGGAGCGCGTGCTCGAGGCTCTCCCAGGTGGCGGCCCGCGCCGGCGCCGTGTGGGGCGGCGCGAGGAGCGTGATCTTCGTCGCGCCGACGGTGCGCTCCTCGACCTCGAAGCCGTCCCAGGCGGCCCAGGCGAAGTCGTGCACGGCCTCCGCGCGGTAGCGCTCGGTGCGGCGCTCGCCCGTGACACGCTGCTCGATCCGTTGGCCCGTGGCGCCCACGACGAACCCCGCGGGCACCTCGAGGGTCACGTCGTAGTCCCCGAAATCCGCGTAGAACTCGGCGTGGGGATGGAAGGCGAAGTGGGCCCAGCGCCCGTCGGGCTCCCGGCGCGCGAGCTTGGGGAACCACTGACCCACCATGTGGAAGGAGCCCGCGAACCCCGTGCGCTCCACGATGCTCGGCAGCTGCGCGGTGAACTCCACCTCGAGCTCCAGGGTCTCTCCAGGGGGGACGGGGGCCGGGAGGGGGACCCGGATGTCCGTGGTGTCCTCGGGGTCGCCGGGGCTGTGGGGAGCGGCGTCCTCCCACAGGTCGACGCCACCGTGGCTCGGGGAGCTCAGCCGCTGCACCGTGAGCCCGCCGGGCGTGCGCAGGGTGGCGCCCGAGCGGCTGCGGTAGGAGGGCGAGCGCAGGAACAGCGTGCGCTCCGAGCTGAACGCGTTCAGGTAGAGGTGCAGGTAGAGCTCCTCCGCGGGGACGCGGGACGCGTTGAGCCAGCGGATCGTGCCGCGCGCGGTGACCCGGTGTTCGACGGCGTCGAGGGACGCGGTCAGTCGATAGGAGGCCACCCGGGGGGCGTCGGCGGGGCCGCGCAAGGTCGTGTCCGCTCTCGGCGTCGCCGCGACGGCCGGCGGGGACGACGCCGCAGAGGAGCCGGGCGTCGCGTCGAGGCACGCTCCGACGGCGAGGGCGGCCGTCACGAGGGCCATCACGGGCGCCGTCTGGACGGCTCGGGTGCGGAGGCGCGGGAGCACGGCGGCGACGACCTCGCGCTCAGGCCTCGAGCGCGACGGCTTGCTGGTCCAGCAGGTTGCACAGGATTCGGAGCGCCTCCAGCTTCGGCATGCCGCAGATGTCGAGGAGCTCGTCCACGGTGGAGACCCCGTCGATGATCGACAGCAAGAACCCCGCCCGATGATCGAGGGAGAGCCAGCGGATCTGGTCCGGGCTCATGATCACCGACGCGCGTCGGTGCGTCCCCCCCAGCCGAGACGCGTACATGTCCGCGAGCACGTCGCGGCAGCTCTGGGCGCAGCGGTACGCCTCCTCCTGATCCGGATTCTTCGCCAGGACGCGCTCGGCGACCTCGAGGGCTCCGCTGAAATCACCCGTCGCGTAGCGATCGCGCATGTCGCGCAGGGGATCGGCAGGAGGCGGCGGGAGGGACGAGAATCCGCGCGCGAGGTCGAGGGGTGAACGCAACGGCTCGAGGTTGACCTGCTCCGACCAGTGGGGCGCCGCGCTCGCGCTCAGGTCGAACTCGAGGGAGTCCTCGGGAGCGAGCGCGGAGGTCGGATCGGGCACCGTCTTGGTGGGCGCCTCGTGGGGAGAGAACGGCTGGGAGGGGAGATCGTCGGAGGTGTCGAGCTCGAGCGGGGGGCCGTCGGAGTCGAAGATGCGCGTGTCGTGGAAGCGCGGCGGCGCATCGAGGCGCTCTTGGGGGCCGCCGAAGAGGTCGACGCTGGGCGTCAGCGCCGAGGCGATGGGAGGTCGGTACGTGACGGCGTCCGAGGGGCGCGCGGGGCCGAGGTCGGGGGGCGCCAGAGAGGAGGGGCGAGGTCGGGTGGGGCGCTCGTTCTCGTCCTCCGGGGGATCGGAGGTGGCCTCCCGCATCAGCCGCTGGGCCAAGAGCTCCGAGGGCATCGAGGGCACCTGGGTGACCCGCTCCGAGACGTCCCCCGGCTGGGTGGGCGCCTCGTCGTTCCACGCGTCGTCGATCGCCTCGAGCTCGGGCGGGACGATGCTCAGCGGGGAGCGAAAGGGCGGGGAGCTGGAGCGCATTCGAATCGGCGGGGTGGAGGTGACGCGACGGGGGCCGGAGAGGGGTTGTGACGGGGAAACGACGAATCAGACGACGCGCCCCCGCCACTGCGCGGAGACGATGTCGGGAAGTGAGGTCATCGGGAGGGCCACGCAGTGCCAGGAAGAGCGAGTGCAGGAAAGAGCGAGTGCAGGGAAGAGACGATTCGCAGGGAAGAAGCGCGGTGCAGGAAAGAACGCGCGGGACGAGGACCTGAGGAGCTGGGCCAGGGGAGCGCCCTCGGTAGAAGAATTCGGTAGCACACCCCGGTGCCAAGGCCCGGGCGTCGGAGGTCCGACCCCTGGAGCTCCAGTGTCGGAGCTCGGCTGGCAGAACGTGGGGCTCAGCGCTCAAGGCTCGGAACTCGAGGCTCAGTGTCGGGTGACGACCCCCTTGAACATGCGCTCCGTGCGCTCGAGCTGCTCGACGTACCCCTGGAGGGCCGCGGTTTGTTTGCCTTGGATCGCGGAGCGGGTGGTGTCCACCACGTTGCGCGCCTTCTGGATGGCGTCGCGCCCGAAGTCCGCTCCACCCACGGCCCGCTCCACGTCGGCGAAGAGCCGCTCGACGCTCGCGATGAGCACCTCGGCGCGCTGCTTGGCCGCCTCGAACTGCTCGTCGGTGCGGCGCTCCAGCATGTACTCCTGGGCGTCCGAGGCCATCTGCTGGACCTCTTCGGGGGTGAGCCCGCTCGAGGCCGTGACCTGGATCGACTGCGCCTGGCCCGTCTCCAGGTCCTTGGCGTGGACGCTGACGATGCCGTCGGTGTTGATCTCGAAGGCGACCTCGATCTCGACGTGGCCCTTGGGGGCGCGGCGCAGGCCGGTGAGGATGAACTCGCCGAGGAGCTCGTTCTCGTCGGCCTTCTCGCTGTCCCCCTGCATCACCAGGATCTTCACGGCCGTCTGATTGTCGCGGCTCGTGGTGAATGTCTTGGTCTGGCTGGTGGGCACCGTGGTATTCTGGGGGATCAGCTCCTCGAAATGGCTGCCGAACGTCATGATGCCGAGGGCGTGCGGCGTGACGTCCAGGAGCAGCATCTGACGGTGATCCTCGACCAGGGCGGCGCCCTGGATCGCCGCGCCCATGGCCACCACCTCGTCCGGGTGGACGCCCTTGCTGGGCGCCCGCTGGAAGAACGCCGCGACGGCTCTCTGGATGGCCGGCATCCGGGTCATCCCGCCGACGAGGAGCACGTCCTCCACCTCGTCGATCTCGAGGCGGGCGTCCTCGATCGCCTGGCGGCAGATGTCGATGGTGCGCTCCACCAGATCCGCGGTGAGGCTCTCCAGCACTTCACGGGAGATGTTGCGCTGGAGGTGCAGGGCCTCGTTGTTCGACGTCGAGATGATGAAGGGGAGGTTGATCTCCGTCTCGGTGACGGCGGACAGCTCGCACTTCGCCTTCTCCGCCGCGTCCCGGAGCCGCTGTAGGGCCATGCGGTCCTCGCGGAGGTCGATTCCGTGCTCCTCGTGGAAGTTCTGCACCAGCCACTCGATGATCCGGGCGTCGAAATCCTCTCCGCCGAGGAAGGTGTCCCCCGTGGTGCTGATCACCTTGAAGACGCCGTGAGAGCCGATCTCGAGGATGGAGATGTCGAAGGTGCCGCCGCCGAGGTCGTAGACCGCCACGGTGCGGTCCAGCTCCTTGCCGAAGCCGTACGCCAGCGAGGCCGCCGTCGGCTCGTTGATGATGCGGATGACGTCCAGGCCGGCGATCGCCCCCGCGTCCTTGGTCGCCTGACGCTGGTTGTCGTTGAAGTAGGCGGGCACCGTGATGACCGCCTTGTGCACCTGCTCGCCCAGGTACTCCTCGGCGACCAGCTTCATCTCCTGCAGGATCATCGAGCTGATCTCCGGCACGGAGTAGCTCTTGCCGCGCAGCAGGATGCGGACGTCGTCGTGGGGACCCTCCACGATGTGATAGCTCGACGTCATCAGGGCGTTCTTCACCTGCGGCGAGTCCCACTTGCGCCCGATGAGGCGCTTGGCCGCGTACACGGTGTTCTCCGCGTTGGTGATGGCTTGCCGCTTGGCGATGTGCCCGACGAGACGTTTGCCGGCCTCCGTCACCGCGACGATGCTCGGAGTGGTCTTGTAGCCGCCGCGGTTGGGGATGACCGTGGCCGTTTCACCTTCCAATACGGAGACACACGAGTTGGTGGTTCCGAGGTCGATGCCGATGACGCGCTCCATGTTCTCCTTGTTCTCGTCGCTTCGGGACCACCTCGACGAAGTGGCCCCTGGCTGGCGCGAGCCGCAGCTCAGCGTAGCCGCTTCACCCAGATCTTGATCTCGTCGTTGTCGGGCGCGAGCTCCTGCGCCCGCTTGATTTCCACGCTCGCGCTCGCGGGCAACTGAGCGAGGTGATAGGCTCGCGCCAAGGTCAGGTGGTACTGACCGCGATTCCCGTCGAGCTCGACGGCCTTGCGCGCGAGCTCCACGGCGCGACGGGCCTCCGTGCCCGCTTGGATCAAGCACCAGGCGGCCCGATCGTAGAGGGCGGCGTTCTTCTTCCCGCGGGCCGCTCGCTCATAGGAAGAAGCGGCGTTGAGCAGGCGCCCGTCCTTCTCTTCGTACCGCGCTCGCTCGAGGTACTGGTCCGCGTGGGCGATGTCGGCCTGCTCTTGGGTCTGCTCGAGCAAGCTGGAGAGCTCTGGATCCTCGGGGGCGACGCTCAGCGCGACCTTGAGCGCGTTGATGGCCGACGGAAAGTGCTGCGCCTCGATCGCCTCTTCGGCGAGCTTCCGATAGCGCTTCACCTGTCCCTCCGTCGCGTCTTCGAGGTGCTTCGCGTAGCGCGCCCGGAGATCGCAGGACGCCGCGCCGAGGGTCTGAGGATCGAGGGCGGGGGCCCGGGGTGGGGCGGGGATGGACGGCCGTGAGCCTCGGAGCTTCCGGGCGAGGGCGCGCCGCATGGCCTCGGGATCCGCGGCGGGGGGCAGGGACGTGGTCAAGGGCGGGAGGGGAGCGGAGCGAACGGTCGGTGGTGGACTCAGGGGGGCGCTCGAGGGCGCGGGAGCCGAGCTGGTGGCGCTCCGCGGGCGTGGCGCGGGCGCGGGGGTGGAGAGTCCAGGCACCGGAATCGGGGTCACGCGCACGGGCGGCGCGGAGCCGCTGAGACCGGCGGTGGTGCGCCGCGCGGCGAGGTAGCGATCGTACTCTTCCCGGGAGCGCCGCCGCGTGAGGACGTCGTAGGCCTTCGTGAGGGCGCCGAACACCTTCTCGAGCCGCGACTTGAAGCTCCCGAGCTCCTTGCCGAAGTACCGATCCGGGTGGAACGAGCCCACGAGGTCGTAGTAGGCGGCCTTGATCTCCGCCTTGGTCGCGTCTTCGCCGACCCCCAGGATGGAGTAGTGGGTGTGGCGCTCCAGGGCGTTGAAGTACTCGAGGATCAGGCGCCGGCGATCCTCGTCCAGGTCTCCCGGTTCCTTCAGGAGCGCGAGGTCTTCGGCGGAGAGCGTCGCGCGCGGCGCGTCGGCGTTTCCATCGCCGGAGCTGGGGCGTAGGCGCACGGAGCTGTTGGTGCGAGGTGTGCTCGCCGCCGCCTCCGCGGCGGGCGCCTGCATCGAGGCCACGGCGGCGTTCGCGCCGTTGCGGATCGCCCCGAGCGCTCGCAGGCGTTGCAGGCACTCCACGACCCGCTCCTCGGGCAAGCCCGTCGACGCCGCGATGTCGCCGGGCACCGCGTGCCCGTCGACGCGGGACAGCACGAAGGCGTCCTCGGGACTCAGCGGCAAAGAGCGCACGTCGAGGCCGTCGACGAGGCGGGGAGGTCCTTGATCAGCCAGGCTCACGGGAGATCCATCGAAGCGGGGGAAATTCCCCGAACGAGCATTCAGTCTATCGATACGTGCAGTCCGGCGGCAACAAGGCTCTTCGACTGCACACGAGCCCGCGTGAGCGGGGCGTGAGTCGATCCACGCTGGGGCGGCGGCGTGGAGGTGTTGCACCGTCACTGGATGACTTCGGGGCACTCGTGAAGACCCTGGAGCACCCTCCTGGAGCACCCTGCTTGGTGCTGGCTGCGCCGTCTGGCGCGCTCCGTCCACGGCGCCCACGGGCTCCTCACGAAGTGGCGTCTCCCCGGGGCGAGCGGCACCTCTTCGATTTTCGCTCACGGTGCGACGCTCGAGCCATTTCTCCGGTCGTGGCGAGCGGCCGAGGCGAGCCGTGCGCCGCCCTGGGGCGCGCCTCCGGTTGCCGGGAGGGGGGCCGGTGGCGTAGGGGCAGGGCCCATGAGCGAAGGATCACGCGTGTGCGCCGCCTGCGGAGCCCTCAACGGTGCCCGGGAGCCGAAGTGTCATCGCTGTGGCGCCGCCATGTCTCCGCTTCCGCAAACGGCGCTCGGCTTCATGGAGCAGCCCTTCTTTGCCACGCAGGTCCTGCTGGGGCTCTGCCTGGTGAACTTCGCCCTCGTCTCTCTGGACCACGGTGGGCTCGCCCTCGGCTTCCTCGGCCCCAGCCTGTTGGCGTCGGACGTGCTGCGCTGGGGCGCGACGTACGGCAACCTCGCCGCCGTCGAGCCCTGGCGTTACTTGTCCGCTGTGTACGTGCACCTCGGCGCGATCCACCTGGCGATGAACAGTCTCGCCCTGTTGGCGCTGGGTAGGCGCACGGAGCAGCGGGTGGGTGGGGCTCGCATGGTCGTGGTGTTCACGTTGACGGGGATCGTCGGCTTCGTGGCGAGCCAGGCCTGGTACGGGCCGAGCGGACCGCTGACGGCGGGAGCCAGCGGCGCCCTCTTCGGCCTGATGGGGCACGAGATCGGGCAGATGCACGGAGGACGCGATCCACGGCTCAAGGACATCCTCGCCCAGTTCTTCGCCTACGCCCTGGCCTTCGCGCTGCTGTTCAGCGTGAACAACGCCGCCCACATCGGGGGGTTCTTGCTCGGCTATCCCCTGGGGCGGGCGTTCCATCGGGAGCGACGGCCGTGGCGCCGGGCCTGGTTGTTCCGGGGCCTGGCCGTGCTCTGCGTCGGTGCAGGGGTGGCGTCGGTGGTCCTCAGCGCGACCTCCGACGAGTGGCGGGAGAGGCGCCTGGAGGAGATTCAATACGGGCTCCGTTAGCGGGATATCGGCCATCGCTCCGCCAAAGCGCGATGCGGGCCGCGCAGAGCGGTGACCCCGCGGCGCCCTCCCGACGCAGCGCCTTCGCACGGAGAAGCACCGTAGGCCGTCAGAGACGTGCTCCTTCGACGGCCGGTCTTCGCGGCGCGCTCGACGACCTGGGAACCGCCGTAGTGGGCGCGCAGCGGATCCGCTAAGCTCCGCTCGATGCCAGTCGTCAACCCGCTCGCCCGTGAGCTGGTCTTCAAGGTCGTCTACTACGGCCCCGGCCTGGGCGGGAAGACGACCACACTCCAGCACATCCACGCCAGCACGCGGCCGGAGCACCGGGGGAAGATGGTGAGCCTCGCGACCCCCGTGGATCGCACGCTCTACTTCGACTTCCTGCCCCTGCGGCTCGCCACGCTGCACGGCATGGGGGTGCGGCTGCAGCTGTTCACCGTGCCCGGGCAGGTCTACTACAACGCTACCCGGAAGCTCGTGCTCACGGGCGCCGACGCGGTCGTGTTCGTGGCCGACTCACAGCGGGCGCGCCTCGACGCCAACCTGGAGAGCCTCGAGAACCTCCGGGACAACCTGGCCGAGCACGGCCGATCCCTCGACGAGCTCCCCTTCCTCCTCGCCTACAACAAGCGTGACCTCGGCGACATCGTGCCCGTGGAGGAGCTCGAGCGACGCCTCAATCGCCATGGCGCGCCGTATTTCGAGACCTGCGCCACCTCCGGTGTGGGCGTGTTCGAGGCCCTCGACGCGTTGGCCCGCCTGGTGCTCGAGGATTTCGAGCGGCGGATGCCGGAGGCGCAGGCGCAGCTGTCTCCCGGGGGATTCCGCCTGGCGGAGGGTGGTCTCGTCGAGGCGCTCCGCGCGGCGGACCAGGACGGGGCGCGGGACGAGCCGCGGGTCGTCCGGGAGGAGCTGGAAGAGGACGAGGCGCCGGTGGGTGAGAGCGCCGCTCTGGCCGTGGTGGGCGAGGGGGCTCGTGCCTCGGAGCGGAGCCGCTCGGTGCCGCCGCTGCGTCCGGAGCCGCTGCGGCCGGAGCTGTCCCGCTCGGAACGGCTGAGCTCGTCGACCGCCGCGGTCCGTTCCGAGCCAGAGGCGGAGTCCTTCCCGCTCAGCGAGTCGGGCGAAGCCGCGGTGGCGACCTCCCTGGCGTCGGTCATGCCGCGCGGTCCGGCGCCGAGCACCTCGAGCGCCCTGAGCTTCGTCGTGCTGTGGGGCGAGGAAGATCGGGTGCTCGCCCGAGAGGTGGAGGGCAACCTGCAGCGCGCCGAGTGGGCCGCGGCGGTGCTGGGCTGCGGGGCCCTGGTGCGCCGCTGCCTGGGGCGTGCGGCTCCCGAGGGAGAGGGGGAGCTCCTCGCCGTCACCCTGCTCGCCTGTGGCGTCGACGCCGCCCGCTATCTGTGGCTGCGGCAGCAGATCGTGGCGGCGCGAGCGGGCGCGGTTCCCGACCGCACCACCGCCCTCACGGCGTACCTCTTCGCCGTCGAGGTGGCGCGCCGCACCCGGGAGCTCTCCGAGACGGCGCCGGCCCCGCGGGCTCTCCAGGGGCGCTGAGGAGCCCTGCGGAGCGGCCCTTACGCCAGTCGCTCACAGCCGATCGAGGACACGCCCGAGCAGAGTCCGGCGGGAGAACAACGAGCCGACGAGGCGGCGTACGGTCTCCTCGCTGCGTTCCCCGTAGGGATACCACAAAGCGCTCACGGCGGGCATCCGATCGGAGCTCACGTGCTTCACGGAGCTCATCGCCCGCAGCGCCTCCGTGCCGTGCACCCGGCCGTAGCCGCTGTTCTTCACACCCCCGAAGGGCACCTCCGGCGAGCCGTAGTCCGTGACCACGTCGTTGATGACGACGCTGCCGACCTCGAGGCGCGCCGCGAGCCGCTGCGCCCGGTCCGGGTTCTTGCTGAAGACGTAGGCGTTCAAGCCGAGGGGCAAGGAGTTGGCGATCTGGAGGGCGTGTTCGTCGTCGCGCACCCGCAGGATGGGCACCACGGGGCCGAAGATCTCCTCCTGCACGACGGGCATGTCCGGCTCGCAGCCCGTGAGCACGGTCGGCTCGAAGAAATCTCCGGTACGCTCCGCGCGCTTGCCGCCGCAGCGCACGGTCGCGCCCCGCTCGATCGCGTCGTTCACGAGGCGCTCGACGGTCTCGAGCTGCTGGGGGAAGATCAGGGGCCCCACGTCCCAGATGCCCTCGGGGCCGCCCAGGCGCAGCCGCTGGGCGTGGTGGACGATGCGCTCGACGAGCCGATCGTGGATCGCCTCGTGCGCCAGCACGCGCTCCACGGAGATGCACGCCTGGCCGGCGTTGAGGAAGCCGGCGAAGGTGATGGCGCGGGCCGCGAGCTCCAGGTTCGCGTCTTCACAGACCAGGGCGGGGGCCTTGCCACCGAGCTCCAGCACGCACTCGACCAGCGCGCGCCCGCAGCTGGCGGCCACGCGGCGCCCCGTCTCCACCCCGCCGGTGAAGACGATCTTCTGCACGCCGCTCTCGATCAGCGCCTGCCCGGTGTCCCCGCGCCCGGGCACGATCTGGAGCAGATCCGGATCGTGCCCGGAGGCGTCCCACAGCTCCTTCACCTTCAGGGCGATGAGGGGCGCGTGCTCGCTCGGCTTGATCACCACGGCGTTGCCGGCGAAGAGAGCCGTGAAGGCGTCGCCGAAGGGGATGAGCAGCGGGAAGTTCCAGGGCGAGATGATGCCGATCACGCCGCGGGGTTCGTAGTGAACCCGGCTGCGACGGTGCTTGAGCAGGCGCAGCGGGATCGTGCGGGGCGCCAGCACGTCCGCCGCGTGGATCCCGTAGTGACCGATGAGCGCCGCCAGGGGCGCGACCTCGGTGACGAGCGCCTCCTGGCGCGGCTTGCCGCACTCGGTGGTCAACGCCTCGGCCAGCTCGTCGCGGGCCTCCAGCAGCTTCTCGCGGAAGGCGAGCAGACGCTCCACCCGCGTCGCGACGGGCAGCGCGCCCCAGCCCCGCTGGGCGGCGCGTGCTCGTTCGACGGCGCTCCGCACCTCGTCCGGTGAAGCGATCTTCACGTGTCCGATCACCTGAGACGTCGCGGGCGCGACGCACTCGAGGAGCGAAGGGGCGATTCGTTCGTTCATCGACCAACTGTCCCCCGATGTGTAGCGCTTTGCCAGTATCGACGAGCCAGCGTCGACGGGCGTCGCGGGCTTCGACGACGCTGGCTGGGTGGGGGACGGGGCTGCGCGGACTGCGCGGAGGGGCCGCTCGGGCAGGAGCCGCTCGGAGGGAGGCAGCCTGGCTGGGGCCATTTCGCTGGGTCACCTGATAGGGCCGTTGGGCTGGGCCGCTGGGCTGGGCCATTGGGATGGGCCACTTGGATGGGGGGCCGACGGGGTGGCGCGGCGCTCCCTCGTCCGGATCAGCCGGGGGGGACGTCGGCCGGCGGACGGGCCCCGCGGCAGCGCGTCGTCAGGGGGCCGTCGCGCGCTTGGCGCGGGCGGGCCCACCGACGACGCTCGACGGGCCCTCCAACGTCCCGAGCCAGGTGCCCGACAGCTCACGGGGCGTGGCGTCCGTATCTACCAGCGCCGTCCCGGTGAGGGCGATGGAGAGCCGCGTGAGCTCGCCTCCCGCGTCCGTGGCGCGGGTCCAGGCGCTCACGAGGGCCGCCTCACACAGGGCCGCCCCGCACTCCGCGGTGCAGCCGGGGTAGAGCTCGCCTTCGGCCTCCGGAGGATCGTCCGGGGCGACGAGGCCGGCGAGGAGCGCGCCCACCTGCTCACAGCCGACCGTGAGGGCGAGGGCCGCGGGGACGTCGACGGCGTCCTCGAACTGCACCTGGGCGGGTTTCTCTGCGAGGGCGGTGACCCAGCGGGTCGCGTCGAAGCGGAGCGCGCCGCCGAGCACGAGGGTGTCACCGGGATCGGCGAAGGCGCTCCAGGTAGCGGTGCCGAGGAAGCCGCTCTCGCTGGCCGGGATCCCCGCGGCGGACACGAGGCGGAACACGGCGGAGCTGCTCCGCAGCTCGAGCTTGCCCTTCACGGGATCCAGATCCTGGACGCCGGCCTCGAGCCAGGCCTGGACGCGGCTCCGTAGATCCACGTCCGCGTCCAGGAGATGGGCCGCGAGGGCGTCGTCGAAGCCGAACTCCGCGCGGTTGTCCGCGAAGTGCCCTGCCAGAGTTTCGGCGTCCTCGTCGCCGTCCGGCGGCGAGATGGCCGCCATCATGTCATCGAGCAGCAGCGCCGCGTCCGTCGCCGCGCCGTCGCGGAAGGCCGCGAGGCCGGCGGCCATGGCGCTCTCGAGGAGGGCAGCCCACTCGCCGCCTTGCTCGCCGAAGCGCAGGGTGAGGTCGAGCGTGCCGCCGAGCTGAAGCGGGCGATCCGCGACCTCCACACGGACCCGGCGCGTCTCGTCCGTCTGGAGGTCCGTAACGTTCGTGCATCCGTAGGCGAACTGCCCGCTGCGCACGCTCACCGAGGCGATCGCCCGGACGGGCACGTTGTCGATCTTGGGGGACCCGTCCGCGTCGCTCGTGGCGACGAGCGCTCCGTCCGGCGGAGGGAAGCCGATGAGGTCGCCGCAGGAGGAGCCGATGCGCACGGAGGCCACCCACTCCTCGATGGCGCGGCTGCCGTGATACACGGGCTCCGCGATGACGCGCGCGTAGCCCCGATCGCTGACCGAAACGGGTAGGTGCGCTTCCAGATCACCGATGGCGGCTCGCACCATGAAGGTGCTGGGGGTGCTCGGGGCGATCAGGGTGATGGTGGCGACGCCGCGCGCGTCGGTCACCGTCTCCGCGCGATCCAAGGAGGCGTCGTTGGGCGCGGCGTTGGGGCGATCGGGCAGCAGGGCGAAGCGCACCACGTACTGCCCGGGCGGGGAGGCGGCGACGCTCAACTCGGCGTGCTCGAGGGAGGCGAGCCGCAGGACTCCGCCGGGCACGAAGGTGAGCGACGTGGCGACCTGGGGCTCCTCGCCTCCGTCGCCGGCGCGCGACTCGTCGACGCTCGCGCCACAGGCAGCCAGCAGCAGGAGCGCCGAACTCGCGAGGAGCCGCGGGAGGCGCGCCCAGCTCCGCCTCGCCGAGGTCTCGCGGGGGAGCTCCGGCCGGCGGAAGCCACGGTGCGGACGGGGAGGAAGCAAGCCCATGGGTTCGTTGGAAGCGGTCCCCCGGCGAGAGCGCTACCCCACCAAGCAAAGCACGAGACCGCGTCCAGTCGAAGGGAGGGAGCGCAAATTCGGCGTGCCCGGCGCTCGGGGCGGGCGCTCGGGGGCGGCGGAGCACATCGGGCGTCTGGCGCAGGGACGTTGGGCTTCGTCGCCGCCCCGCGGTCGGTGGTAAGGTCCGCCGGCATGACCCTGGTGCCGCCGGATCCGCGCATCCTCGTCGTCGACGACGAGCCCAGCCTGCGCCAGATGCTGACGATTCTCCTGCGCCGGGAGGGCCACCAGGTGGTGGCCGCGGCGGGGCACCGCGAGGCCCTGGAGGCGCTGCGAGGCTCCCCCGGGCCGTTCCCGGTCGTGTTGACGGATCTGGCCATGCCCGACGGTTCGGGGCTGGACGTGCTCGCCGCTGCCAAGTCCCGCAGCGCCGCGAGCCAGGTGATCCTGATCACCGCCCACTCGACCGTCGACAACGCCCTCGAGGCCATGAAGGCGGGCGCCTACGACTTCGTGACCAAACCCTTCGAACCCCGGGAGCTCGCCTTGCTCGTCGGAAAGGCTCTCGAGAAGTACGCCCTCACGGTGGAGAACGAGCGGCTCCGCGCCCAGGTGCGTCCCAAGCCCGGAGACATCGTGGGGCGGAGCCCCGCCATGCAGCGGGTGCTGGAGCTCGTCGAGCGCATCGCCCCCACGAAGACCACTGTGCTCATCACCGGCGAGAGCGGAACCGGCAAGGAGCGGATCGCCCGGGCCATTCACGATCGCTCCGAGCGGTCGACGGGGCCTTTCCTCGTGTTGAACTGCGGCGCCCTGCCGGAGAATCTCATGGAGAGCGAGCTCTTCGGGCACGAGAAGGGCGCCTTCACGGGGGCCGCCGCGCGGAGCCTCGGGATGTTTCGGGAGGCCGACGGAGGCACCCTGTTCCTGGACGAGGTGGGCGAGCTCCCCCTCGCGCTGCAGGTGAAGCTGCTCCGGGTCCTGCAGGAGAAGCGCGTGCGACCCGTGGGATCCGCCCAGGAGACGCCCGTCGACGTGCGGGTCCTGGCGGCCACGAACCGCCCCGTGGAGCTCGACGTCTCCGAGGGGCGGTTCCGCCAGGATCTGTACTATCGCCTGAACGTCATCCGGGTGGAGCTGCCGCCGCTGCGGGATCGCCGGGACGACGTACCGGTGCTGGCGGAGCGCTTCGTGGAGCGCTTCTCCCGGGAGATGGGCAAGAACATCCTCGGCTTCACCGCCGACGCGGTGCGGGCCCTCACGGACTACGACTACCCCGGAAACGTGCGCGAGCTCGAGAACGTGATCGAGCGGGCGGTGGCCCTGGCGGGGTCCTCCCGGATCGGGCTCGGGGATTTGCCTCCCGCGGTGAGCGGCTTGGCGGGCGCGACGAGCCCGAAATTGCTGGAGCTGCCCGCGTGCGGGTGCCAGCTCGACGACGTGCTCAACGAGGTGGAGCGTCGCTTCTTGCTCGAGGCGCTGGAGCGCACCGGGGGAGTGCGCACGGCCGCGGCGAAGCTCCTGGGGATCAGCTTCCGGTCCCTGCGCTATCGGCTGGAGAAGCAGAATCTCGATGTCGCCGCTGGCTCCGAGGAAGAGCCGGAGGAGCCCCTGAGCCGTTGAGAGCGCGCGGGGACCGTCGGCGGCGCGCCCCCCTGGTTGGCCCTCTCTGGCGAGCCTGCGTCCCGGCGAGCTGCGTCCCGGCGAGCTGCGTCCCGGCGAGCTGCGTCCCGGCGAGCTGTGCGTCGCGGAGGCCTTGCTGTCGCATGTGAGCGCACCGTGTGGTCCGCCGACCCGAGGTGACTGCGCCCAGGCACCCCGTGCTATGATGGAATCATCCATCGAGCTTACCCAACCGTCGATTCCCCGGCTGTGCCGGCAGCCCCCGCGCCCCTGCCAGGCGGCCCTTCCCTCGAAGGGGCGTCGCTGGCGGGCGCCCTGGAGTCGACGTCCCTCCGTGACCGATCCATGAGCCTCGCCTCCTCGTCCCGATCCAGAGCCAGGCCGCGTCGCGCCGCGCGGGGCTTCACGCTCACCGAGCTGATGGCGGTCGTGGTGATCACGGGGGTGCTCGCCGCGGTGGGCACCACGATGTTCCGTCAGCACATCCTCGAGTCGCGCACCATCGAGACCACCTCGATGATCCGGAGCATCGCCGCCGCCCAGGAGCGCTTCCGCGCCGAGAACCTGATGTATTTGGACGTCTCCGGCGGAAACCTGAGCTCGTACTATCCGTCCGCCGAGGTGGGCGCGACGAAGCGCGATTGGACCAACGCCGATCATGCGGACTTCAATCGCTGGCGCCTGCTCGCTCCGACGGTGCCTGGCCCCGTGCAGTTCGGGTACTCGTGCATCGCAGGGGGCCCTGGTGTGGTCGATGCGGATCCGGGGCTGCAGGTCGATTTGACGGGCGTCTGGCCCGACCGGTTTCAAATGCCCTGGTACGTCATCCAGGCAGTCGGGGACGTCGACGAGGATGGACACTCGACCTACTTCGTCGGGGCCAGCTTCACGAGCCAGATCTTCAGCGGTGGTGGTGTGGAGGTGAGCGATGACGACTGATCTGCGGGCGCGGCGACGGCTTCAGCGGGCGCGCCAGCGCGGCGTGACCCTCGTCGAGCTCTCCATCGTGGTGGTGATCGTCGGCATCCTGGCCACCCTGGCCGTCTTCGGGGTGTCCCGATACCTCCGGAAATCCAAGACCGCCGAGGCCGTGCAGATGATCGGCGCCATCAAGGCGGGGCAGGAGGCCTTCTTCGACGAGACCTTCCGCTACTACGACGTCTCGGGAGGCCTCGCCGACAGCAACCTCTATCCGACGGCCGAGGGCGGCGCGAACTGGACCAGCAAGATCCAGTGGGGCGCCGGTGAGATGGCCACCCGCTGGGCGACGCTGGGCGTCGCCCCGGCGGCGCCGGTGCAGTTCCGTTATGCCACCACGGCCGGGCTGCCCACGGAGATGCCGAACGACGGCATCTTCGGCACGGGGATCGACTACAACCTGGCGGCGGTGGCGAGTCGCCCGAGCCATTGGTACATCGCCCTGGCCGTCGGTGATCTGGACGGGGACGGCGTCCGTTCCGTGTTCATCGGGAGCAGCTTCACGAACGAAATTTTCTCGCAAAACGCCGGCGAGTGAGTAGCTTTCGAACGCGTGCGCTCCTTCACCCCGCTGCAAGCCGCGATCGCCTTCTCCGTGGGCGGATCGGTCCTGGCGGTCGCGATCCCGACGTTCCTCGAGAACTCCCACGCCTCGCGCTTGGCGGAGCCGCTCGAGGGGCTCCAGCGCATCGCCGAGCGGGCGAACGCCCTGGCGGCGGGCTCTCCGGCGGAGCTCGGGTATCCCGAGAGCGCGCCGTTGACCCCGGCGCGGGTGCCTCAAGGGGAGCGCGTCGTCGATCCGCCGGGGACGTGGGAGCACCCCACCTGGCGACGGCTGGGGTTCTCCTGGGACGTGGCGCACGCCTACTCCTTCGAGTTCGAGAGCCGGAAGGAAGAGGGGCGAGCCACCTTCGTGGCCCGGGCGTTCGGGGATCTGGACGGGGACGGCGTGCAGAGCCGCTTCGAGATCTCCGGGGAGATCCGCGACGACGGGGAACCCATCGTCTACCCGATCAGGATGTATCGTGAGACGGAGTGAGCGGAGGTTCGGCACGTGGATCGCCGTGGCGCTCGCCGCGGCGGCGGCCGTGACGATCCGCGCGGTGCAACCGCAGCTTGCCCGGGACTACGGCTCCATCCAGACGACGGAGGAGCTCTACGCGATCCCCGCGCCCGACCGCATCGTGGCCGCGAGCCTCGGGTACCGGAGCGCCCTGGCGGATCTCGTCTTCGCCCACGTGCGGGTCGCCTACGGCACCGCCTTCGCGGAGAAGCGGGGCTTCACGTACATCGGGGATTACCTCGACGCGATGATGGCGCTCGACCCGTTGTTTCGCGCGCCCTACCACTACGCCGACACCTTCCTGACCTTGCAGCCCGTCCCCGCGCCGCCGGAGAACTACCGGCGCGCTCGGGATTTCTTCGAGCGTGCCCTCGAGCACGTCCCCGACGACGCTCAGCTGTGGCTGGTCGCGGGACAGTTCACTGCGTATCTGGCGCCCCCGCACCTCCCGGAGGGCGAAGACGTCGCCGAATGGAAGCTCGCCGGAGCGCGCATGCTGGCGCGCGCCTGTGACCTGCTGGGAGGCCACGAGAACCTCCCGTATCACTGCTCCACCGCGGCCACGCTGTTCTCCGACGCGGGGCACCGAGAGGCCACGATTCGTTCGCTCCAGCAGGTCATCGCGGCCGCGGACAACGAGGAGGTGCGTCGCCGGGCGATGGGGTACCTGCGCAAGGTCGTGGACGAGCAGGAGGCGACGCGGCTGCAGGATCGGGTGCGCCTCCTCGAGCGCGCGACCCGCGGGGATCAACCCGTCGCCTCGCGGACTCAGATCCAGATCCTCGGGCCCGACTTCGAGCCCATGACGTGCCTCGGCGCGGAGCGCGAGTCGATCCCGTGCGCCACCTCCTGGCGCCGTCGGAGCGAACTCCTGCACTGAGTTTCGCCGGAGGGGGGCGCACGGAACGATGACCAGCCCGTGACCCGGGCTGGCGCATCGGCGTTCGGATCAGGGGAAGCGCACGGCCGCGGTGGCGGTCTGCCCCGCCTGGACCGTGACGGCGCGCACCTTCCGCCCGTGCTCGGGGTGCACGAAGACGACCGTGTGCGATCCCGGAGACACGGACACGCCCACCTTCGGGGTCTGTCCCAGGGGGCGCCCATCGAGGATCACCGTCGAGACGGGGATCGAGTTGATGTTGAGCGTGCCCTTGGAGCTGGACGACGCCTGGGACGGCGCCGAGGAGGTCTGAGACGTCGACGGGGTGCGCGCGGGAGCGCTCGCCGTGCGCGAAGAGCGGCTCGAGGTGTCCTCCGCGGCGCTCAGCTCGATCGTCACCCTCTGCTCGGAGCTGCCCCCGGTGAAGGACACCTCCTTCTCGAAGGAGTCGTAGCCCCTCCGCTCGGCGACCACCCGATAGGTCTTGTCCGCGGGGACCTCGACGCTCAGGGGGAACGTCTTCGTGGAGATGGGCTTCTTGTTGGAGCCATCGACGAAGTAGATGTCCGCGCCCTTGGCGTTGTCGCCGAGCTCGATGGTGACGGTGCCCTTCAGCAGCTGCAGCTTCGGCTCGAGCTCCACCACCTTGTTCGCTTCGATCGAGACCTCCTCCTCATAGGGAGCGTAGATGGAGCTCCCGGAGATCTTCACCGTGCGGCGCCCCGGCTCGAGGTTGTCGAGCTGCTGGGGAAGGGGACCGATGTACTTGCCGTCGATGTAGAGCTCGAGCCCGGAGCCTTCCGCGGCCACCTTGAGTCCGGCGCCCGTGCTGGCGGGGCTCAGCTCGATGTCTTCGGCGTACTCCTTGCCACCCTCGATCGTGATGGACCGAGCCGCCTTCTCCTCGTAGCCCGGCGCGCGCACCTGCAAGACACGGTGCCCGGCGGGGACCTTCTCCAGGATGCACGGGCTCTCGGTGCACGCGACCTCCTTGTCGACGAGCACCTCGACGCCCTCGACGGACTTGCCGCCGGGGCCCGCGACGGTGATCACGAGCTTGCCCGTGCTGGAGCCTCCCAACACCGCGAAGGCCGCGATGGCCGCGGCTGCCGCCACGGCGCCACCCAGCACGAGCTTGTTCTTGTTCAGACCCCGTGAGGTCTCGGGGAGGAACGCTGGGGCTGGAGTCGGCGCGAAGGAGGGGGTCGCCTGAGCCATCCCGGGGGACGGCGCGGGCATCGAGGACAGCGGCGGCGTCGACGTGGCGGGCGGCGCCATCGCGGGGTGACTGACCGCAGGAGCGGGCGACGCCGGCATCGAGGGAGTCGGCGGCGCGGGCGGTCGCGCGCTCACCGCCGGGCTCATCGACGGAGGCAGGGGAGGAGCCCCAGGGCGGACCGCCGGGGGCGGCGAGCTGTGCAGCAACGCCCGGGCGGAGTCCTCGCTCGACTTGTCGAAGACGGTCGTCTTCTCGTCCTCGTCGTCCCAGTCGTCGAGATCCGCGGGTGCCGTCGGGAGCGGCGCCGAGACTCCGCCGGCAGGGGGGCCGGGGGGAGCGGGCGGGGCGGCGCCCAGCGAGCGCGTCGAGGCCCCGGGGGGCGGAGGCAGGCCGACCGCGGAGGGGGTGGGTGGCGGCTTGGGCGCCGCGGAGGGGACGGGCGGAGGTGGCGGACCCCCGGCCGACGAGAGGCCTGGCGGCGGCGGAGGCGGACCTCCAGCGGAGGACAGCCCCGGGGGCGGCGGCGGGGGCGCGCCGAGGGACGAACCCGGAGGAGGTGGTGGCGGCGCGCCGAGGGACGAACCTGGAGGCGGCGGGGGAGGGCTCCCCGGCGAGGCCGCCGACCCACGGAGCGCGGGCGGCGCACCGAGCGACGAACCAGGTGGCGGCGGTGGCGGCGCACCGAGCGACGAACCAGGTGGCGGCGGTGGCGGCGCGCCGAGAGACGAACCAGGTGGCGGCGGTGGCGGCGCACCGAGCGACGAACCAGGTGGCGGCGGTGGCGGCGCACCGACAGACGAGCCCGGCGGCGGCGGCGGTGGCGCACCGAGAGACGGAGCCGGCGGAGCAGGCGGCGGAGACACCGCGGGCGACGCTCCCAGGGAGGGAGGCGGCGGCGCGCTGCTCAGCGAAGGCGGCGGAGGTGGCGGAGGTCGCCCCGTCATGGAGGGCGGGGGCGGCGGCGGCGCGGATCGGCGCCCACCGGGCGGTGGGACCACGGACTGAGGGGGCGGAGGAGGAGGCGCACCTGGCCGAGAGGGAGTACCGGCGATCCCAAGCAGGGTTTTCTGGCGGACGTTGCTCGGCGCGGTCGAGGGCTTCTTGGCAAGACCCTCGAAGACGTCCAAATCGGAGCCCTTGGTACTCATTGGTCGGTCATTCTCCTACGGGGCGCAGTAAACGACGGGTGCCCCGGAATGTCGGCGAGCTCGGGGCGAAGCCGAGGTCGAGGTGACGGCGAAGTCCCTGGAAACCCTCGGGCCGACGGCAATTTCGTCAGGGGAAGAATAGCCGCGGTGGGGTAGGTTGGCGAGGGAGCAAAGCCGATTTCCGGTCTGCGTGGATCGGATCATGCCGGCGGGTCACAGGCGGGGGGCAAAAAATTGCTGAAGACACACGGGTCTCCAAACTCATTACCGATCAACGGGTGACCGGTCGGTTGGACGGCCGACGGGGGGAGGCGGGGCCTCGGTGCCCACCGGCAGGTGGGTGAGTTGCCGATAGGCCCAGACACCGGGCGGGGTGACGGGAGTCTCCGGGAAGAGGCGCGCTGCCCGGGGGCCTTCGACGGCCCAGAGGTCGACCCGGAGGCGCGGGGAGCCGGAAGCACGCGGTGAGCCTGCGGCGCTCGGGGAGGCCGGGGCGACCTGGGCCCGGTGGGCGTCGTGCATCGCGGGGACCTCGACGTCGCCGAAGCTCCAGCGCAGTCGCTCGCCCAGAGTGAGGGCGGGCTCAAGGGCGAGGGGCTCTGCCAACGCCAGGAGCTGCGCGCGCCTCAGCCCGTGCCCACCATCCAGCTCTGCGTACACGAGGAAGCCATCGGGATCGATGCCGACCAGCCCGACGGCGACGTCCTCATCGCGTTCGACCGGGATCAGGGACGCGATCGGTCGGGCCTCCGTGGACCCATGTCGGGCGACCTCGAAGCGTCGCGGGGTCCACCACAAGGAGACGGCGTCTTCGTCCTGGGGAGAGACGGGCGCCCCGCGGCCAGAGCTCTCCAAGGTGGCGAACCGCTGCGACGCCGATCGAGGGGGCGCCGCTCGTGGGGGTGACAGGAGCGGCGCGCCCGCGTGGGAGAGTGAGTCTTCCGTGAGAGGTTGCCCGGGGAGGCCGGGGCGGAGTCGCGTCGGATCGAGGGCCACGAGGTGCACCCCGAGCTGTGGGTGGGACGGGAACGGCCGCGCGGAGGCGTGCGCCCACGGGCTCGGCGCTCCCCCGGGTCCGGGCGCGCCAAGCGTCCAGCCGTTCACGGGCCCGGAGGGGCGCCAGGATCGCGGCAGCGGTCGTCGGCCGAGGCTGGGGCGCAAGGTCAGGTAGAAGAAGTCGCGCTGCTCCCGGTGGATGTACCGGGGGAAGTTCATGAGCGGCATGTGTCGGCTCATGCGGCGCGCGAGGAACTCGTAGCCGGGAGCGTCGGGGACGGCGCCGCGCGTCTGCCACACGGGATCGAGATCGGGAGTGGGCAGCCGTCCCGCGGGGGCGACATGGTACAGCTCGAAGCCCGTGTGGCCGGCGTTCATGTCCAGGTGGACGGCGTAGTCGCAGCGCAGGGCCTGGCCCGCGGCGATCAGAGAGTTCGGATCGAGGAAGTCGCCATAGAGGTAGGCCAACATGCCGTCGCGGGTGAGGCACAAGGCGGTGCGCACGGTGAACGACTCGTGGCGCCACCCCTCCGGGGTGCCGCCCCACCAGTGTCGGCGGTAGGGGTTCGCTCGCTCGTCCTGGAGGAGCGGGGTCATGTTCTGGCGGAAGCTGCGCAGCGGGGGAGGGAGACCGGGAGCGTCGGGCCAGGTCCCGAGGGCCGTGGAGCCGTCGTCGAGGGTGGCGATCGTCGCGCCGTAGGGTTTGGGCGGGATGTAGAGCGTGTCGTCCGCCGCCATGCCGAACTCGCCGTGGCGCGTCCGGAACGCCCCGTTGAACGCGCCCGCCAGCCGCTCGAGCACCTTCGGATCTCGCGGGATGCGCCCGGTCCCGCGCTCGCCCCGGTCGCTGCGTGGCTCCTCCGTTCCTCCGACCGCGTGGAGCTCCACGCGTCGCGGATCCCAGAGGATGACGTGAACACGGACGTGGGGGCGCTTCGCGTCCGGGCGCAGGTACGTGAAGAGGAAGGGGGCGTGGCCCTCGGGGGTCCGTGGGACGAACGGATCGTCGTCGAGGGAGAGCCACACGCCCTCGTTCGGCGCGGCGGAACCGAGCGGTGGGCCGAGGGGCGCCGGCGGCCAGCTCTCGATCGTCCCGCGCACCGCGGCGGCGACGGGGTGATGCACGAGCTCCCCGAGCTCCAGGGCGAGCCCCCCGGTCGGCTCCTCGTCGAACAACGCCGTCGCAGCGCGCCGAGCGTAGTCGCGCCCCGCGAAGCCGACCGCTTTCAAGAGCGCCACGCCTTGCTCTCCGAGCGGACTCTCCCGCAGGCGCTCCGCGAGCCAGGTGGTCACGTCCCCGGGCCGGCCGCTCGTCTCCGTCTCCCAGCCGGGGCCGCGCTCTCCGACGTCGTCCAGGTTCACCCGCAGGACCCGCGCCGGTGAGGCGAGGCGAAGCGTCCGGCGCTCGATCAGCTCGGGCGAGCCGAGCTCCTGCCACGTCTCGATGCGCTGCTGCCAGCGCTGTAGCCTCGTCCAGTCCCTCTGGTGCGCGGGCGCCGGGCACCCGCTCGCCTCGAATACCCAGCAGCGGAGGACGCGAGCGGGTGACGCGGGAGGTTCGAAGGTGACGCTCGTGGCGCCCGTGATCCCCTCCTGCGCCGCGATCAGCCACGCCGCGCGCCGCCCCCGGATCTGGAGCGCATGCTCCGCCGCTCCGGGCGTCTTCGTCAGGTTGCGGAGGGGAGCGAGCTCGAGGAGCTGCCCGCCGGGATCGAAGCGCCCCGAGGTCAGGTACACGTCCGTGGGTCGCCCCGCGGGGGCCGCCACGACGAGCGCTCGCGGACGCGCCCACGCGGCGGCCAGGCCCCGGGGAGCAGGATCGAGCCAGCGGAGCTCGGAGAGCTCGATGCCCTCCGGAGCCACGCCGCTGGCTTTGCCGCGAGTGCCATGGCCCAGGCACGCGGCGGCGAAGAGCCAGGGCAGCGGGCGGAGCCAGCTCCACCGGGAGACCCACCGACTCGAGGCATTCGATACGGGAGCCACGGAGCGGGTGAACGACGGAGGGCGCCTTCGGCGCGTCGGCCGCTCCAACCCGGAGCACCCGCCCCTCTCGCGACCCGCGAGTTGGCGATGAAACGTCCCTTCCGCCAACCTCGTTGGCTCTCACGTCCGCGGCTATCTGCGTAACCTCTGAAGATCCATGGGGAATGCGCGGCTCGATTGGCTCGGCACGGAGCGTGCTAATCTGGGGCCCGTGGCCGCCTTCCTCACGTCCCGTCGCTCGTTTGCCACCGTGTTGGCGGGGCTCGTCGTCAGCGCGTGCCTCTCGCCGACCCTGCCACTGCCGCCCCCCTCGCGGCCGGAACTCACGGGTCCGGACGCGGCTGGAAATGTGCGCCTGACCGGGCGAGTCCCGGGGGAGGCTCGGGTGTCGGCCCTCAACCTCCGTACGGATCTCATCAGCGGCCAGCAGACCCGCGCGGACGGCGCCTACGACTTCACGATCGCCGCCGAACCCGGCGACATGCTCGCCTTCTGGTACACGAAGGACGGGACGAACAGCGCGAGCCTCGTCATCGCCGTTCCTGGACCGGCCAGCGGGGCTGGGGGCGAGGGGATGGGCGGCGCGCCCGCGAGCGAGGACGACACCGCGGGCGACGGAGCGGAGCGCTGAAGGCGGGTTCAATCCCGCGCTGACACGCGCTGGCTCAGAACCTGGCGCTGGCTCAGGACACCGTGCGCAGGACGCGGCGGCCGTCGCTGCCGTGGTGGACCAGGGCGGATCCACGCCTCGCGGCGGGCGCGTCGGCGAGGAGCGAGTCTTCGTCCACCTCGCCGAGCAGATCGTAGTCGGTGGCCTGCGTGACGGTCACCCGCACGAGCTGACCGGGGGCGACGGGTTCGCCCGAGAGGTAGACGCAGCCGTCGATCTCCGGCGCCTGGCCTCGATGGCGGCCGACGAGCACGAGCTCGCTCTCTTCGCTCGTGCCTTCCACCAGCACCTCGAGCTCCTTGCCCACGAGCGCTCGGTTCTTCCGCTTGCTGATGCGGCGCTGCAAGCTCATGAGCTTCTTGGCGCGCGCCTTCGTCACGCTCGGCGGCACCTTGCCGTCGAGCTCGTGGGAGGTGGATTCCGCCTCGTCGGAGTACTGGAACACGCCCACCCGCTCGAACTCCGCCCACTGGACGAAGTCGCACAGCTCGGCGAACTCCTCCTCCGTCTCCCCCGGGTGCCCCACGATGAACGCCGTGCGGAAGGTGAGATCGGGGATGGAGGTGCGGAGCCGCTCCACCAAGTGGCGGAGCCGGTCTCCGCCGTGGCCGCGACGCATCCGGCGCAGCATCGCGTCCGCGCTGTGCTGGAGGGGCATGTCGACGTAGGGCACCACGGTCGGGTGCTGCGCGATGAGCTCGATGAGCTCGTCGTCGAGCCGCTCGGGGTACAGGTAGAAGATGCGCAACCAGCGCAGCCCGGGGACGTCCGCGACCCGCCGGACCAGCGCTGCCAGGCCCGTCCCGTCGCCCAGATCCCGCCCGTACGCGACCGTGTCCTGGGAGACGAGGTTCACCTCGACCACGCCCGCCGCGACGAGCGCCTCCACCTCCCTCACGACGTCGTCGATGGTGCGCGAGCGCTGCTTGCCGCGGAGCCGCGGGATCACGCAGAAGGAGCAAGACCGGTTGCACCCCTCGGCGAGCTTCACGTAGGCGCTCGCGCCACGGGTCGAGATCGTCCGGGGATCGGCCGCGCTGACGACCCAGTCGGCGGGGTGCCCGACGAGCATCCGATCCGCCGCGCCCGCGAGCACGTGCCGGATCTTGAGCATGTCGCTCGAGCCCAGGAAGTGGTCCACCTCCGGCAGCCCCTCGGCGAGCTCCGTGGAGTAGCGCTGGCTCAGGCAGCCGGTGACGACGAGCTTCTCGCAGCGTCCCTTGGACTTCTGATCGGCGAGCTCGAGGATGGTGTCGATGGACTCCTGCTTGGCCGCGTCGATGAAGCCGCAGGTGTTCACGACGATCACCTCCGCCTCGGCGGGGTCCGTCACGTGACGGAAACCCTCGCCGTGCGCGACCCCGAGCATCACCTCGCTGTCGACGCGGTTCTTCGGGCAGCCGAGGCTGACGAAGTGGATCGTGCGCTCGGGGCGATCGCTCATCGGGCGTCCTGTCGAGGATCCGGGGTCGCTCATGGTGCTGGCTCGCGCTGGCGGTTCAGCCGCGCATCAGATCCGTGAAGCGCCGGAACAGGTAGAACGCGTCGTGGGGGCCGGCGGCCGCCTCCGGGTGGTACTGGACGCTGAACGCGCGGGCGTCCGGCGCCTCCAGGCCCTCGCTGGTGCCGTCGTTGAGGTGCAGGTGCGTGGAGCGGGCCACCCTGGCGATCGAGTCCACGTCCACAACGAACCCGTGGTTCTGGCTGGTGATCTCGACCTTGCCCGTCGCCAGATCTTTCACCGGCTGGTTGAGGCCCCGGTGCCCGAACTTCAGCTTGTAGGTCGTTGCACCGAGCGCGCGGGCGAGCAGCTGATGCCCGAGGCAGATGCCGAAGATCGGCTTCTTGCCGAGCAGCTCCCGGACGGTCTTCACGGCGAACTCGACGGCGGCGGGATCCCCCGGCCCGTTCGACAGGAAGATGCCGTCGGGGTTCTCCGCGAGGATCTCCGCCGCCGAGGTGTGCGCCGGCACGGCCGTGACGTGACACCCGGAATCCACCAGGCAACGCAGGATGTTGCGCTTCGTGCCGAAATCCATGGCGATGACCCGCAAGGGGGAGCCATTTCCGGCGACCAGCCGCTCCGCCATCACCTCGGGAGACCACTCCGCCAGCCCCTCGGACACCTCGTAGCGCGCCTTCGGGGTGACCCGGCTCACGAGGTCGAGCCCTTCCATCGAAGGAGCCGAGCGGGCGAGATCCACGAGGTCATCGGGGTTGCCCGTGCCGAGGCAGCCGTTCTGAGAGCCGTGGTCTCTGATGTGGCGCGTGAGGGCCCGTGTGTCGAGATCGCTGATGGCGACGACGGAGTGTCTGCGCAGGTACGTGGCCAGGTCCTCCTCCGAACGCCAGTTCGAGACGAGGGGGCTCGCGTCGCGGACCACGAAGCCCGCTACGTAGGGGGCCTCGCCGCTCTCCGAGTCCTCACGGTTGATGCCCGTGTTGCCGATATGGGGCGCGGTCATCGTCACGATCTGACCGGTGTAGGAGGGATCCGTCAGGACCTCCTGGTAGCCGGTCATGCCTGTCGTGAACACGACTTCGCCGGTGCTCTGCCCGTCGGCTCCGAGACTCCGACCCTCGAACACGGTTCCGTCGGCGAGGGCGAGAAAAGCTTGAGTCACGTGGTCGCTCCTACTTCGTCGAAGACGATGGCGCCGTGGGCCAGCGTCATGAGTATCTTCGAGCCGAGCTCGCTCTTGAGGAAGGGCGAGTTGAGGCTCTTCGTCTGCAGACGCCGCTCCGCGGGGATCCAGCGAGCCTGCGGGTCCACCAGAGTGAGCTCTGCCCGCGCGCCCTCCCGGATGCGCGGCGGCTCGATCCCTATCACGCGCGCGGGCGCCTGGCTCATCGCATCGACGAGGCGCGCCAGCGTCAGCCCGTCGCGACCGACCAGCTGCACCAGCAGCCCGAAGCAGAGCTCGAGCCCCATCATGCCTGGGCTGGCCTCCGCGAACTCGACGTCCTTCTCCAGGGGAGAGTGGGGGGCGTGGTCCGTCGCGATGGCGTCGATGGTCCCGTCCGCCAGGGCGCGCCGCAGCGCGGCGACGTCCTGCTCCTCACGGAGGGGCGGGTTGACGCGGCACGCGGTGTCGTAGCCGACCACCGCGCCGTCCGTGAGCAGGAGGTGGTGGGGGGTCACCTCCGCCGTCACCGGGAGGCCGCGAGACTTGGCTTCGGCGATGATGCGGGCCGCGCCGAAGGTCGAGATGTGAGCGGCATGGTAGCGAGCGGACGTGTACTCGGCGAGGAGCACGTCCCGGGCGATGATGATGTCCTCGGCCACCCTCGGCCAGCCCTTGAGCCCGAGCTGCGCGGAGACGACGCCCTCGTGCATGTGGGCGCCCGCGGTGAGCGTGTGATCTTCCGCGTGCTGGATGACCGGCAAGTCGAAGTTGCGGGCGTATTCGAGGGCGCGGCGCATCACCGCCGCGGACATGACGCAGACGCCGTCGTCGCTGACCCCGACCGCTCCGGCGTCCCGGAGCTCCGCCATTTCGGTCAGATCTTGCCCCTGCTGCCCTTTGGTGATCGCGCCGATCGGGTGCAGGGTCGGTCCGCCGTGCTCCCGCGCGCGCGACACCATCAGCTCGGTGACGGCCCGCGTGTCGTTCACGGGGCGCGTGTTGGGCATCACGCACACGTGGGCGTAGCCGCCCGCGGCCGCCGCGTTCAGGCCGGAGTGGACGTCTTCCTTGTACTCGTGCCCGGGCTCCCGCAGGTGGGCGTGCAGGTCCACGAAGGCCGGCAGCAGCCACTTGCCCGTCCCGTCGACGAGCTGCGCGCCCTCGACCCCGAGGAGGCCCTCGGCGGCGCCGGGGCCCACGCGGGTGATGGTCCCACGCTCGATGACGACGTCCACGACGGCGTCGAGCTGGCTGGCTGGGTCGAGTGCCCGAACCCCTCGGAAAACCAGGAGTTCGACCGTTCGGGGAAGGGGGGGGGCGGCCACGGGGCGCTCCCATAGCACGGATGGCCGCCCTTGCGGCAGGGGCGAGCTGCTCAACCGCCGAGGTGGTCGCGACCCGGGGGGCTCGACAGGTCGAGGGACGGCCCGCGGGGGATGATCCGCGTGGGGTTCACCTGGGGATGGCTCCAATAATAATGCTGCTTGATGTGGTCGAGGTCGCAGGTCTCGGCCACCCCGGGGTGCTGGTAGATGTCGCGCAGGTACCCGGACAGGTGCGGGTAGTCGGCGATTTTCCGCACGTTGCACTTGAAGTGGTAGTGGTAGACCACGTCGAAGCGCAGCAGGGTCGTGAACAGGCAGACGTCCGCCTCCGTGAGGCGGTCACCGACCAGGTAGCGCCGGCGGGACAGCAGCTCGTCGTAGCGATCGAGCGCATCGAAGACGTCGGTGACGGCCTCGTCGTAGGCGCGCTGCGAGCCGGCGAACCCCGCCCGATAGACGCCGTTGTTGATCGGCTCGTAGATGTCGTCGAGCACCCGATCGATGTCCGCTTCCAGGTCGGGCGGGCAGAGGGTCACGCTCGGATCGCCGAAGGCCAACATGTCCTTGTCGAAGGTCCGGATGATGATGCGCGATTCGTTGCAGACGATCGTGTCGCGCTCCTTGTCCCAGAGCACGGGGACCGTCACGCGGCCGGTGTAGCGCGGCGCGGCGCGCGTATAGATTTCCCGCAGGTAGCGGGCGCCGAAGAGGTGATCGCGCAGGTCCGGCTCGGGGCCGAAATGCCAGCCCTCGTCGTCCAAAAAGGGGCTCACGACGCTGACGGACACCACGTCTTCGAGGCCGCGTAGCTTACGGACGATGAGCGTCCGGTGGGCCCACGGGCACGCGTAGCAGACGTAGAGGTGGTAGCGCCCGGCGGCGGCGGGATGGGGTCCGGACCCGTCCGCGGAGAGGCGATTTCGGAACAGGGTCGCCTCCCGTTGAAAGCGACCTTCTTCGTCGGGGGTCCAGTCCTGGGACACCCACTCACCGTCCACTAGTCGTCCGCCCATGCTCCAGTCTTTTCGTTCCGGTCGCTGGCTGCCAGAGGTTCCTCGGGAAAGGTCCCCGCCGGTTCCTGCGTCGTGAGATAATTCCAGTCCTGTGGCGTCGCGTGGCGTCGCTCTTGGACCAATGACCAGGCCAAGGGTACCAGGTTGCGACCGGAATGGGGGTAAGCTCCAAAAACTCCTGGGATTACCATGGTCGATCAAGCCTCCAAGAAGTCGCGCGCCGCCCGCTCCTCTCGCTCCTCCGATCGCCCCTCCGGGCAGCCGTCGCGATCGTCGCGGAGCGGAAAGAGCGCTCGGTCATCCGCTCGCACCGACGAGCCCGAGTCCGCAGTGAAGGCGGGGGCCGCCGCCAACCCGGAGGAGGCTTCGAGCTCGGAGGAGGCGCCTGAAAAATCCTCCGCCGCTCCCGTGAGCTCTCAGAACACCTCGCGGCCCCCGCCGCCGCCCCGGCGTTCCAAGGCGCCCGCCCCGTCCGTGCCGCCGCCGGGGCCACGACCGCCGCTCGCGGTGGCCTCGACGGCGCCCCCGCCGCCCCGGCGTGCCCCGGCGGTGCCGAGCCGGGTCCCTGGACCGCCGGCGCCTCCGAGCCGCGCTCCCGGGCCGCCGGCGCCTCCGAGCCGCGCTCCCGGGCCGCCGGCGCCTCCGAGCCGCGCTCCC
>JAAZAA010000130.1 GCA_012514535.1 Myxococcales bacterium
ACACGACGGCGTTGCGGCTGGTGCACACGGCGGCGGGGAACCCCTGGTAGCCGAGCTGGCTCGGCGTGCCGCCGCGCGCGGCGGTGTCCTCGCGCACCCAGGCGTCGATGTCCGCCGTCGTGATCCCCGCCCGGAGCCGCTCACCGACCCGCGCCAGGGTCTCCGCCGCCGCGCGTCCGGCGCGGCGCATCGCCTCGATTTCCCTGGGGTCGAGCCGCTCGAAGGCGCGAAGTGTCCAGCCCATGGGCGCAGCATGCACGCGGCGCCGTCGCGCTGGCCAATACCGATTGGGTATCGCCGGCGCGGGGCCCCTCGCGGTGCTTCCCTGCCGCGCTCTCGGTACAATCGCCGGGTGAGCTTCGACCAGCTGCGTTACTTCGTCTCCGTCGCCGAAGAAGGGGCCGTGCGCCGCGCCGCCCTGAAGCTCCACATCTCCCAGCCCCCGCTGACGCGCGCCCTGCGCTCCCTCGAGGAGGAGCTCGGCGCCGAGCTGTTCGTGCGCAGCCCGCGCGGGGTCGTCCTGTCCCGGGCGGGCGAGCGCTTCCTCGATCACGCGCGTCGTATCCTCGCCGAGGTCGAAGCTGCGCGGAGCGCCGTGCGCGAGGCCCCACCGGACGCGTCGTGGCGTCCGCCGGAGCGGCACGGCTCGTCACCTAGCGGCGGCGTGAGCGACGAGTGAGTCGTCGGCGTGGTCGCCGTCAGAAGTACTTGGACTCCGGCTCTCCCCGGAACTTGCAGTAGCGACGCAGATCCTTCTGGGTGAGGCGGACCGCCACCGACAGGAGCGCGAGCTCGTCGAGGTGCCCCAGACCTGGCAGCTTGTCGGGGATCACGTCGACGGGGCTCACGAGATAGAGGACCGCGCCGGACAGGATGGCGACGGAGTGCCAGGGCACGTCGCGGAACTTGCCCGCCTTGAAGTCGTCCAGCAGCTCCAAGGCCAGCCGAGCCTGCTGCGCTACCTGCCGCATGCGCTCCGGGACGTCGTCGAGGGACTGGGCGAGCCGGCCCTTCTTCTGCGCGAGGCGCAGCAGGTGCCGCTTACCGAGCCGCTCCGACCACCGCTCAAGGTGGCGCATCGCCCACCGCGTCGGTCGCTGGGAGCTCCCGATGCGCGACGGATCGAAGGGCTCCGACGCCGCGACGCTGGATTCCCCGTGCTCGCGCTCCTCCTGCGCTCGATCCCGGGCCGCCTCGGCGTTCGCCCGCTCGTGGCGTGCGAGCCAGGTCTCGTAGGCTGCCTTCTCGTCCTGGCGGTGTTGCTGTGGACGACCGCCGTTCCCCTCTCTGACTTCCCCGCTCGCCATACTCTCGATCTGGTGCCCTTCGGCCGACCGCGCAAGCACGCATCGACTCTCGGGGACGGCGGGAAGCGGCGCTGGCTCAGCTGCGTCGATCCTCTTCGGGCAGAGTGCTCGGCGGGGGTTCGTCGTCGCGCACGTCGTCGCGCACGTCGTCACGAGCGTCGTCGCGCACGTCGATGTGCACGGAGCAGGACACGATGTCCTCCTCCGCCTCGATGCGTTTGCGCACGCCCTCGGCGATGTCGTGGGCTTCGCGGAGGCTGTGCTTCCCGTCGACCACGACGTGGACATGCACGAACAGGGCCGCCCCGAGGTAGTGGGCGCGGAGGTGATGGGCATCGATCACCCCGGGGAGCCCCTGGACCAACCGCGTCAGCTCTTCCTGTCGGCGGATCGGCGGGGCCGCGCCCATGAGCAGATGGATGTTCTCGCTGGCCAGGCTGATGCCCGAGTAGAAGATCCACAGCGCCAGCGGCACCGCCAGCACCGCGTCCATCTGGGGATACCCGCTGCGCGCGGCGAAGTAGCCGCCGACGGCGAGGAGGCTCGTCGCGACGTCGTTGCGGGCGTCGACCGCCAGCGCGCGCAGGGCGGGGCTCTTGGTGGAGCCAGGCGTGCGGCGCGCCGCCGCGAACACCCCCAGCTTGAAGACAGCCTTCGCCCCGAAGAGGGGGAGGAGCCAGGGCACCGGTTCCCAGGGCTCCGCCGCGAGCAGCGAGCCGACCGCGCTGCGCCCGACCTCGAAGCCGAGGACGCCCGCGAAGACCGCCGTCACCAGCGCGCCGATGGGCTCGGCGGGGGTGTGACCGAAGGGATGGTCCTCGTCCGCCGGGATCCGGGCGACCCGGACGGTCCACGCCAGCACCCCGAGGGCCACGCCGTCGAGCAGGCTGTCCGCGGCCTGCGCCAAGGCGAGATCGCTCCCCGAGAGCCAGTGCCCGATGAACAGCACGACGGTGAACACCGCGCTTCCAGCCGCCGTGAGCAGGCTGAGTCGGCGGGCCTGTCGGCCGTGGGGATCGTTGACCGCCATGGGGGCCGGTGATACCAGCACGGCGTATGCCCTTTCCGCCAGCCTCTCCGTGCCCGCGCTCCGCGGCACCGTCGATGGGATCGCGGGAAGAGCTCGGCGCCACGCCGCTGATCTCCGGGGACTCGGTCCATCGGACGGCGAGCGCCCGCCTGCGCGCCCGTCTCCAGGTCGAGACGCGCTCCATGCGCCGACGTCGCGCCAGCGGCGCGGTGCGCGTGCAGACCCGGTAAGCGCTTTCTCTCCCGGGCTCTCTCGTTGGTACTGCGGCGCCTCTGGTCCCGCGGATGTCCCCATTTTGTCTGCCGCCCGTTTCCTCGACACGTCATGGCCACGCCTCCCTCTCCACTCGCCGCTCCACGGGGCTCTCCACTGGGCTCTCCACGGGGCTCTCCACGGGGCGCCGCTTCCGCTCTGACCTGGGCCGCCTCTCCTTTCCGGGAGCTGGTGCGGTTGGCGTGGCCGATCGCCGTGTCGCTCCTCTCCTTCAGCACCATGACGGCCGTGGACACGGCCTTCGTCGGTCGCCTCGGAGCCTCCGCCCTGGCGGCCGTCGGCGTCGGGGGGTCTGCCATCCTGTGTGTGACCTCCTTCGGCGTGGCGGTGTTCGCCGCCGCGAAGGTGCAGGTGGGGCGCCGCTTCGGCGCGGGGGAGCCCGAGCGCGCGCGGGAGATGCTCGGGACGTTCCTGCGCCTGGCGCTGCTCCTCGGGGTGATCAGCGGACTCGTGAGCTTCTTGGTTTCGCGCGGGCTCCCGCAGGTCCACGCGGATCCCGTGGCGGGGCGCCTCTGCGCCCTGTACACGGCGATCCGCAGCGTCGAGGTGCCCCTCGCGCTCGTCTCCTCCTCCTTGGGCCAGTGGCGGCAGGGCGCGGGAGACAGCCGCACCGCCATGCGGGCGGCGCTGCTCGCGAACGTGGTCAACGTCCCCCTGAACGCCGTGTTCATCTTCGTCTGTGGGTGGGGGGTGGTCGGCGCGGCCCTGGCGACGGTGTTCGCTCGCGCCGCGGAGGCCGCCTGGCTCCTGGCAGGACAGCGCCGTGAAGGTCTCTTCTGGCGGCGCTCGAGCTTTCGGCGAGCGCTGGGCGTGCTGCGGCTCGGATCGACGACGGGGGTGGAGCGTGTGCTCGACATGGCCGTCTTCCTCGTGCTCGCGGCCCTGCTGGCGCGGGTGGGCTCCGTGGAGCTGGCCGCTCACCAGATCGCGTTGCAGGTGGCGCTCTTCTGCTTCCTCCCGCTGATCGCCTTCGGGGAGGCGACCTCGGTGCTCACGTCGCAGGCGCGGGGGGCGGGGGCGCCCGCGGTCCAGCGCAGCCTGGTGCGCGCCGGGTTCGTCACCAGCCTGTGCTTCAGCTCCGTGGCGGGCCTCCTGTTGGTCGTGCTGAGCGAAGCGGCGCTCCGGCTGTTCACCACGGACGCCGCGGTGCTCGCCTCGGGGGGGCGCGTGGTCGTCTGGGCGGCGCTCCTGCAGTGGCTGTGCGCGCCCTTCAACGTGCTCAAGGGCCTCCTGCGTGGCGTGGAGGACTTCCACGTCGTGGCGTGGGTGGCGGTCGGTTGTGCGTGGATCGTGAGCCCGCCCCTGACCTGGCTCCTGGCGCACCGGCATGGCTGGGGCGCCGCGGGCGCCTGGATGGCGATGTGCGTCGAGGTCGCGTGCGGCGTCACGCTCCTTCTGCTGCGGGCGCGGCGGCTCGGTCTGCTGTGGTCGTCGGCCTCGTCGTCGTCGGCCCCGTCGTCGGCCCCGTCGTCGGCCTCGTCAGCGCCCCAGGAAGCGAGGGGCGCGCCGCGCGAAGAAAGCCTCGACGCCCTCCCGTAGATCGTCGGAGCCGAGGAGGGCGATCTGGCCGTCCTTTTCGCGAGCCAGGGCCGCCTCCAGCGCCTCGCGCCCCGCGCTGCGCACCGCGCGCTTGATGGACGCGACCGCCAGGGGGGCAGCCGCCGCCAGCTGCTCGGCGAGGCCCCGCGTGGTGACCTCGAGCTCCGCCACCGGAGCGACGCGGTTGGCGAGGCCGAGCTCGATGCACTGCTGCGCCGAGAGGCGCGTCCCCAAGAGCAAGAACTCCAGGGCGCGCCCCACGCCGACCAGGGAGGGCAACCAGAAGGTGCCGCCGCCGTCGGGCATGAGCCCGATGTGAACGAAGCTGTCCTGGAGATAGGCGCGGTCCGAGAGCACGCGGAGGTCGCAGGCGAGCGCCAGGTCCGCGCCGAAGCCCACCGCGGGGCCGTCGACGCAGGCGATGACGGGCTGCGGCGCGTCGACGATGCGGCGGATCACGTGGTGAAACTCCTCGATGCGCTCTCCGAGGTTTCCGTCGGAGAGGACCTCGGGCTTCATGCTCGACAGATCCGCGCCGGAGCAGAAGCTCTCCCCGGCGCCCTGGAGCACCACGACCCGCGTCTCCGGCCGCGCCGTCGCCGCCTCGACGGCCTCTCCCAGGCGCTGCACGAGGTCGCGGTCGAGGGCGTTCTTGCGCGCGGGTCGGTTCAGTCGAAGCCAGACGACTGGCCCCTCGGTGGTCACGAGCAGAGATGGATCCGTCCTGTGCATCGCCTGGTCCCCGCTCCCAGTCTGGGGCCCTCGGGGCTCAGGCGCCAGCCAGCACGGAATCCACGAGCGCCCGTGCTTCTTCCTGGATCCGCTGGAGGTGCTCCCGTCCCAAGAAGCTCTCCGCGTAGATCTTGTAGACGTCCTCCGTCCCCGAGGGGCGCGCCGCGAACCAACCGTTCGCCGTCACGACCTTCAGCCCTCCGATGGCGGCGCCGTTGCCGGGGGCGGCCGTCAGCTTGGACAGGATGGGCTCTCCGGCGAGCTCCGTGGCCGTGACGCGCTCGGGGGTCAGGCCTGCGAGCTGGGTCTTCTGCGGCCCGCTCGCGGGTGCGTCGAGTCGCTCGTAGACCGGCGCGCCGTGGCGCGCGGTGAGCTCGTCGTAGAGCACGCCGGGGTTCTTGCCCGTGCGCGCGGTGATCTCCGCGGCGAGCAGGTCGAGGAGGAAGCCGTCCTTGTCCGTGGTCCACACGGAGCCGTCCCGTCGCAGGAAGGAGGCGCCGGCGCTCTCCTCGCCGCCGAAGCCCAAGGTCCCGTCCGCCAGCCCGTCGACGAACCACTTGAAGCCGACGGGCACCTCCCGCAGCGGCCGCCCCACGTCCGCGGCGACTCGATCGATCATGCTGCTCGACACGAGGGTCTTGCCCACCGCCGCCTCCTTCGACCAGCCGCTGCGGTGGCGGAAGAGGTAATCGACGCACACGGCCAGGTAGTGGTTCGGGTTCAGCAGCCCGTGGCTCGGCGTGACGATGCCGTGGCGGTCGTAGTCCGTGTCGTTGCCGAAGGCGATGTCGTAGCGATCCTTGAGGGCGATGAGCCCCGCCATGGCGTGACGCGACGAGCAGTCCATGCGGATCTTGCCGTCCTTGTCGACGTGCATGAAGGCGAAGGTCGGATCCACGACGTCGCTCACGACGTCGATGTCGAGGCCATGGCGCTCCGCGATGGGACCCCAGAAGGCGACGCCCGCGCCGCCCATGGGATCGGCGCCGATGCGGAGCCCGGCGCCGCGCACGACCTCGAGGTCGACGACCTCTCCCAGCGCGTTCACATAGGGCGTCACGAAATCGAAGCGCTCCGTCGTCGAGGCGCCGAGGGCGCGCGCGTAGGGGACGCGCTTCACCCCGCGGTTGCCCTCCCGCAGCAGCTCGTTGGCTCGGACCTGGATGGGGCCCGTGATCTCCCCGCCGGCGGGGCCGCCGTGGGGCGGGTTGTACTTGAAGCCGCCGTCTTCGGGCGGATTGTGGGAGGGCGTGATGACGATGCCGTCCGCCAGCCCCGTGCTCCGACCGCGGTTGTGCTCGAGGATGGCGTGGGACAGGACGGGGGTCGGGGTGTAGCCGTCCTGGGCGCAGATCCGCGTGGTGACGCCGTTGGCGGCCAGGACCTCCAGGGCCGTGACCAGGGCCGGCTCGCTGAGGGCGTGGGTGTCCTTGCCGAGATAGAGGGGGCCGGTGATGCCCTGGGCGGCGCGGTGCTCGCAGATGGCCTGGGTGATGGCGAGGATGTGGGCCTCGTTGAAGCGCCCCTGCAGAGAGCTGCCGCGGTGTCCCGACGTGCCGAACGCGACCAACTGGGAAGGGTCCTCCAGGACGGGCTGGAGGGCGTAGTAGGCCGTCACGAGACGGGGAACGTTCACGAGGATCGAACGCGGTGCGGGCTTGCCGGCGAGGGGGCTCGAGCTCATGGGCGTTCGACTACATCGAGCCTCGGGAAATCTCCACAGCTGGGCGCGACAATCTCCGCCCTCGGCCGCCCCTCGGGATCACGTTTCGCGCGGGTGTCGCCCGGCGCGCGGCGCTCACTCGTGCACGATGAGGCGCGTCTGCGCGCCGTAGCGCGGCACGTGACGCACCGCGTGCCAACCCGGGGGGACGGGAGGCTCGGTGAACTCGTAGAGCCAGCGCGCGTCCCGCGGGGACAGGTTGATGCAACCGGCGCTCATGACGCTGCCCCAGTTGTCGTGCCAGTAGGCCCCGTGCAGCGCGTGGGGACCGCTGAAGTTCTGCGTCCAGGGCACGTCCGAGTGGACGATCTTCACGGGCGATTCCATCGTCGCCGTGGCGAACTTGCCGTTGATCCCGAAGGTGCCCGTCGGTGTCGAGGCGGTCTCCACCGGATCGCGATCGCCGTGGGGTGTCCCTCCGCGCCCCGAGGACGTGAGGGTGACGTAGACGGGGCGTGTCCCCTCGAAGGCGACGAGCCAACCCTCGAGCACGCTCACCTCGAGCCAGGTGCCGCGTCCGCGCGGCGCCTGCCCGGTCTCGTCGGGTTCTCCGACGGGGGCGCCCCAGGGGGTCTCCTTCCGCGGGGTGGGGACCACGGCGCCACCTCGACGCACCCACAGCCCGTCCCGCACGGTCTCGTAGTAGGTCTCGCGCCCGTCCTTGCGAGACTCACCGGTGAGCTTCACCCAGCTGAGCCGGGGGAACATCGTCTCGGTGCGCACGAAGGTGCCGTCCTCGGTGGGGCGATAGCCAGGCCGATCTTCGCCCTTGAAGAACGCCAAGGGGAGCTGGACGTCGCCCTCGAGCCGCAGCCCTTGGAACTCCACCTGGTCGTAAAGTTCGACCACGCTCTTGTCGACCCAGCTCATGTCCGCGGCGAGCAGGAACGTGCGATCGCCGCGCTGGACCTCGTCGACGTAGGCGAGGGTGGAGCGATCGCGCATCTGCAGCCGTCCTTCCTGGAGGCCCCTGGGGAGCTCGGGGAAGGGCTGGGGGCCGGGACCCGGTAACAAGGCGTGGCGGCGGATCGTCCGGGGGACGGCCGCGTAGCGGTGCGGCCAGGGCAGGTCGAGCTTGGCTCGGTAGGGAGCGACCGCGCGCACCACCGGATCGTCCGGATCGAGGGTGGCGCGTCGATCGTCGACGCACACCCAGCCGCGGGGCTCGATGGGGTACCAGCTCTTCTTGCAGCCCTGGCCCGGCACCGGCGAACCCTCGCGCAGAGGCACGGAGCCCCCCGTCCACAGGTACCCGATCCACTGGTTGTCGGTGTTGGGGGCGCTGCGGATCCACGTGAAGCGCGCCTTGGCGTACACCCGGGGCCCGTCGGGAGCGGGGGCGGCCGCTGGATCGTCGGACGCCGCGGCGGCCTCCGCAGCGTCGGCGCGTGCGTCGTCCCCCGCCGCGTC
>JAAZAA010000131.1 GCA_012514535.1 Myxococcales bacterium
CCATGAACGCCCCTGCGCCAGAAGCTGCCGATGTCGTCGTTGTCGTTCCGGGGGAGCAGCCTCGACACGACGGGCGGCGCCCGCGCCTAAGGTATCGGGGATGGAAGGCGCACGGACGCCATGAAGAGACCGGGGGGCGCGGGGAACCGGCAGATCAGCCCCGGCATTCGTTGTAGCCTCCCGCCATGGTCATCGTTCATCAGCCATTGGCCGCGGCGGAGCTGAAGCGCGCCCGGCAGGATCCACACCATATCGCGAGGAGAGTGCTCAGGGCGCACGGCGACGCGTCGCAGGACGACCAGAACGACGGGACCCAGGACGACGGAACCCAGGACGACGGAACCCAGGACGATGCGTCGCAGGACGACGGGACCCAGCGCGGGCCGCTCGAGTGCTTCAGGCACGCGCTCTCGCTCGCTCAGGGGCTCCTGTTCGAGTCGCCGAGCTTCGTCTCGCTCGCCCGACGGATGGAGGAGATCGACGAAGTGTACGACTGCGGCGGAAAGGGCTCGGCCGTCCTCGACTCGTTCCTCGTGCTTCACGTCATGTCGGACCGGACGCAGGGGGTCGCAAGCGAGAGCCCGCTCTCCGTGGCCGCGTTCGTGTTGCGGCACCTGGGCGCGCCCGCGGAGTTCTCGTCCCACGCGGAGGCCTTCGCCGCGTCACGGCTCCACGTGGTGTGGTGCGAAGCGCTTGGAGAGGACGCAGACGACCCGGGAACGGCTCGGCTGCGCTGCCCCGTGACGGGGCGGCGGTGGCGGGCCGAGGTCATGGAGCCGTGGTTTCGCGCTGGGCTCGGCTATCTGGCGCGCATCGTCGAGTTGCCCGATCGAAGCTTCGTCCTGACGACGCCCTACGTTCTGCTGAGCTCCGAGGACGCGTGGCGTGAGTACTTCGCTCGCCAGCTGGGTACGCCCGAGAAGGCGCCCGCTGGTGGCAAGGGAGGGGCCTCGCGGGACAAGGGCAAGCGCAAGAAGGCCAAGCGCGCTCCCGCGGGCGCGGCCGACTCTCCAGCGCAGCGGCTCCACCGACACATGAAGCGCGGTCCCTCCCCCGATTACTGGATCGAGTTCGTCGATGAGGCGTTCGCGGGGAAGGTCAACGGCTGTCCCGCCCTGGCGGGTGTCCCCGATCTGCCGGAGACCATCCCGGGGAACCCCGAGTTCGACGAGGAGGGAGACCACCCTTGGCTCGAGCTCCTCGACGAGGAGGAGGAGGAGGAGGAGGACGAGCCGGAGCTTCGCGTCCCGGACGCGCCTCTCTCACCGGACCTCCAGGAGGCGCTGGGCTCTGCCGTCCTCGAGCAGGTCCGCCGCTCGATGCGCGGCCCCATCCCCATGTTCGGCGATCGCTCCCTCGTCGAGCTGGTGCAGACCGAGAGCGGCCGCGAGCAAGCCCGCGCGTGGCTCGTCGGTCAGGAGCAGACGCTACGGAGCCTACCGCAGCTGGCGGAGATCAGCCTCGAACCGCTCTGGAGGGAGCTGGGGCTCGACTACGAAGGGTGAGGTGTCCGGACAGCCGAGGAGTCAGACCGCATTGCGGCGTAGGGGCTCCGCGCAGCGGGCGCGCGCGCGCCTTGCCGCGCGGGGCGCGCCACGCCGTCTCGTGGCGGGGGAGCTCGGAAACCCGGGCGCCTTGGGGCATAACCTACGGCGATCTCCTCCCGCCGCCGTGGAGCGAGTGCCCGCCCTCTGCCCGCCCTCTGCCCGCCCTCTGAGTCCGTGACCATGATTGACGACGTTCATTCCGACGACTTCCCTGACGCAGCGGGGCTGCAGGACCGCGTCCTCGGGGGACTGTATGGGCTCCTGATCGGGGACGCGCTCGGGGTGCCCTTCGAGTTTCGAGGGCCCGAGGAGTTGCCGCCCCTGGGGGAGATCGACGTGGTCCCCCCGGCGGGCTTTCGGCGGGCGCATCCCGGCGCGCCCGTGGGGGCCTGGTCCGATGATGGGGCGCACGCGCTCTGCTTGCTCGCGTCGCTCCTCCACTGCGACGGGCTCGACCTCGAGGACTTGGCGCGTCGCCTCCTCGACTGGCGGCAGCGGGGGTACATGGCCGTCGAGGGGCTCGTCTTCGACGTGGGGATCCAGACCTCCGCAGCGCTGGACGCGCTGCGGGCGGGCGTGGCGCCGGAGGAGGCGGGACCGGCGGAGGAGCGCTCGAACGGCAACGGCTCGTTGATGCGCGTGTTGCCCCTCGCCCTGTGGCATCGAGGGTCCGACGAGGAGCTGATTCGCGCCGCCATGCGGCAATCCCTGATCACCCACGGGCACCTGCGCTCGCAGCTGAGCTGCGCTCTGTATTGCCTCTGGGCCCGGGCCCTGCTCCGGCAGCTGGAGGAGCCGTGGCGCGTCGCGGTGGCGTCGCTGCGGCGCTTCGCGGCCGCGGATCCGTTGGTGTCCGAGGAGCTGGAGAGGCACGTGCGTCCGGACGAGCCGCCCCAGGGCTCGGGCACTGGTTACGTGGTCGACTGTCTGCATTCGGCTCGATGGGCCATGCAGGGGAGCTCCTTCGCGGAGGTGGTGCGGCGCGCCATCGCCCTGGGCAACGACACGGACACGACGGCGGCCGTGGCAGGCGGCGTCGCCGGCATTCGCTTCGGCTTCTCCCAGATCCCACCTCACTGGGTCGAGCACCTGGCGGAGAAGGAGACGGTCGAGCCCCTGGCGTCGGCGCTGGTCGACTCCCAATCGGTTTCATGCTCGGTTTGGTAGGTCCAGTCGCGAAGAAGGCGGACCTCACATCCTCCGACGCTAGCAGCCGCCCAAGACCCGGCGATGCTCCAGCCTCCGGTTTCCGAGCGAGACAGCCGAATGGGCAAGCGACACACATGCGGCGCCCCTTCGTGGGTCTCGGGAGGCGGCGAGGCACCGCAAGCGCAACCGGCACGGAGACGCGCCGCGGCCGCGTCGGAGCTCGGGTTTTCTCCGCTTTTCGATATACTACGGCTCGTTTCCATGAACCTCGGTGCTCCATGAACGGTCCTGCTACGGAATCTGCCGACGCCGTCGTCGGCGCCGCCGTCGTGAATGGCGCCGTGAGCGGCGCGAGCCAGGCGGACGTGAGCCAGGCGGACGTGAGCGGCGCCGTCGTCAGCCGCGCCCTCGCGGCGGAGCTGGCGACCAAGGTGCGCGAGCGGGGCATCGTGCTGTGGGTCGATGGGGACGAGAGGTACAGCCGCTTCGTCGAGGGGCTCGGCGCGGGCGCCGTGGAGTTTCCGTATCCGGTCGTGGCGTTCCGGGGGAGCTTCCTCGAGCTGATGCTCGCCTTGAAGGCCTATGGGAACGGGCTGCGGCGGGAGCACGTGCTCGTGCACCTCGGGGGCCTCACCAAGGAGAGCGTGAAGGAGACGCCCGTGCTCGAGCTGTATCGGGCGGGCACGGTCTTCGAGAAGAGCCTCGGGACCCTCGTGCGGGAGGCGTCCGTGGGGCGCGCGCGGCCCGACGAGGTGGAGGATTTCCTCGGGGGCGGCGGCGTGACCCTGGAGGCGGCGGACGCCTGGTTGGCGTCGCTGCAGGCGGTGCCCCGCGACGGGCTCACCCTGGAGCTCGAGAGCCTCGGGGTCGAGGGCGTCGTGATGCGGCTCATCGAGGGCAAGGACGGCTTCGCGGCGCACCTCCCGGAGGGGCACGAAGAGCTGCTCGCGTACCTCGAGAAGAACCTCGGGCTGACCTCGAGCTTCCGCCGCTTCGTGGTCGAGGGCGAGCACCTCGACAGGGAGAAGGCCGCGCGCCTCGTCGCCAGCTGGCTCATGGCCGTGGAGTTCGTGCACGATCTACGCGCCGCGCCGGTGACCGAGGAGCTGCGCGCCTTGCGGGAGCTCGGCCCCTTCGCGAAGGAGTGCCGGCGTCTCGTGGCCCGGCTGCGCGAGCGCCTGCCGGAGGACTACGAGTATTTTGCGGCGCAGCTCCAGGATCGGCTGCAGGCGGAGCGCGAGGCGCACGCGGCGGAGGTGCTCGGGGCGACGGACACCTTCCGCTTCGAGGAGACCACCATCCGCGAGGAGGCTCTGCAGGCGCTGCGCCGAGGCCAGTGGGACGCCGCGGGGGCCTTCGCCCGGGAGCGCACCCCGGAGCAGTCGTTCTGGGTGCGGCGCTCGCCCTCCCTGCAGCGGACCTGGGAGCTCGTGCGCCTCGCCGCGAGCACGGGGCGGGCCATCGAAGAGAGTCGGCGGGCGCTGCAGCGCTGCGCCTCCCTGGAGGAGGCCGTCGAGCGCTACGTGGCCAGGCTCGCCCCCGTCGATCGGCAGCACCGCGTGTTCGAGCAGCGGGCGCACGCCCTGCCCTCGGATCTCGAGGACTACGACGCGCTGCTCGAGGTGCGCGGCGCTCTCAGGCGGGCCTATCGGCGGTGGGCCGACGAGACGAACCGCGCCTTCTTCGACCTGTGCGTGAAGGGGGGCGCGCTGCCGAGCCGTGGCTTCCAGCAGCGCAGCCTCTACGAAGAGGTCGTGCAGCCGCTGGTCGAGCAGGGGGGGCGCACCGCCTTCGTGCTCGTCGACGCCCTGCGCTTCGAGATGGCGCAGGGGCTCGCCGAGGAGCTGAGCAAGGAGAAGGTGCGGGTGAGCTTGACGGCGCGCCTGGCGGAGCTCCCCACCATCACCGCGGTGGGCATGAACGCCCTGGCGCCCGTCGAGCGCGACGGGCGCCTGCGCCTGCTCCTCGACCAGGGCAGCCCGGCGGGCTTCGTGGCGAGGGAGTTCGCCGTGAAGAAGCCCACGGATCGTGTGCGGGCCATCGAACAGCGCAGCCTCGGCGAGGGTGCGCTCGACATGGAGCTCGCCGACTTCCTCGAGCTCGATGGGAAGCAGCTGGAGCAGCGGGTGAAGGGGAAACCTCTGATCGTGGTGCGCAGCCTGGAGCTCGACACCGCGGGGGAGCACGCGCTGCACCTCGGCACCTTCGAGCAGACGCTCACCCAGCTGAAGTCCGCCATCTCACGGCTGCGCAGGGCAGGTGTGGATCGCTTCGTGATCACCTCCGATCACGGCTTTCTCCTGCAAGATCCCACGACGGACAACGTGCCCTTCGGGGTGAGCAAGCGGGTGCCCAAGCGGCGGCACGCGTTGCTGGCGGAGCCCTCGGGGATGGCGGACGTGCTCGAGGTGAAGCTCTCCGCCCTGGGCTACGAGGTAGAGGGTTGCGAGGAGAACGAGGATTTGTATCTCGTGCTGCGGCCCGACACGGCGCTGTGGCAGACGAAGGACAAGGTCGCGCCCTTCGTCCATGGAGGTAACAGCCTGCAGGAGCGGGTCATCCCCGTGCTCGTGCTGGAGCCCCAGGGAGGGCGCGGGCGGAGCGCCTCCAAATACGAGGTCGTGGCGCGGGCGATCCCCGCCCACCTCGGCCGGCAACGTCTGCAGGTGGCGGTGCGCCTGCAGAGCCGCGAGAACGCGGCGCTGAGCTTCGCGAGTCCCAAGACCATTCGACTCGCCCTGCGGGTCCCGGGGCGTTCGGATGTCAGCGTGACCCTGCTCGACGTGGGACCCCCGGCGTCTCGCGCGGACGCTCACGTGTCCGTCCCCCCGAACCAGGAGGAGGCCCTGGTGGAGTTCGAGCTCGAGGGGGCGATCGACGAGAAGGTGCGCGTGGAGCTCTTCCACCCCGACGGCGTCGAGGAGGTGGCCCCGAAGCTCGTCGAGGGGTTCTTCGACGTGGCGCGCAGCCGTCGGCTCGGCAAAGCCAGCAAGTCGCCGTCGGCGGGGCTCGACGCAGGGGCGCAGGGCGACGAGCCGCGTGGGGGAGGGCCGCTCGCCGAGGAGCGGGAGGCGCCCGCGCCGGAGTCCTCGGCCGCGCCCCGGGAGGTCGCGCCCGCGCAGCGCTGGCAGGAGCTGGTGGAGGATCCGGCGTTCCGCCAGGTGCTCGAGATCATCGAGGAGCGGCGCAGCATCAACGAGGCGGAGCTGCTCCAGGTGTTGGGCTCGCCGCGGCGGGTGCGGGCGTTCTCGCGGCGCTACGACGAGCTCACGCGGCTCGTCCCCTTCGAGATCGAGGTGGCGACGGTGAACGGGATGAAGGCCTACTCGAGGAAGAGCTGAACCAATGGCGTTTCGAGACGCAGACCACATCTTCCGCAGGCTCCGCAACGGCACCGTGCCCGACAGAGGGCTCGACGCCTTCGCGGTCGGCATCGAGCGGTACCGCAAGGAGCTGCAGCGCAAGCTCGACGAGGTGAAGGGGGGCGAAGGGGACGTGAAGTTCCTCCGCGGCGGCTACGGCTGCGGCAAGACCTTCATGGCGAACCTCCTGATCCAGGACGCCCAGCAGCGGGGGTTCGCCACGAGCTTCGTCGTCGTCTCGGACAACGACCTGCATTTTCACAAGTTCGACGAGCTCTACCGCAAGGTCGTCGGCGGCCTGAGCACCCCCGCCTGCGCTCACGGCGCCCTGGGGGACATCCTCGACCGCTGGATCGGAGGCATCGAGGAGGGCCTGCTCGATCTGGGGGTCAGCGAGGACGACCCCGCCTTCGACGACAAAGTGCTCGCCAAGCTCGACGAGCAGCTCGTCGCGCTCACGGGGGGCAAGGCGCCGGCCGACATGATCCGGGTGGTGCGCCGCATCTTCGAGCTGAAGCAGGAGGGGCGGCTCCAGGACGCCTCGGCGCTCGTGTCGTGGCTCTCCGGCAGCTCCAACGTCGCGGCGAGCGTCAAGAGCCTCGCGGCCATCAAGGGGGACATCTCCAGCAGCGACGCGATGGACTACCTGCGGGGCATCGTCGAGATCGTGAAGAGCGCGGACTACGCGGGGCTCGTCATCGTGATCGACGAGGCGGAGACCATCCTGCGCATGCGCGGGGACGTCCGGAGCAAGTCCCTCAACGCCATCCGGCAGATCGTCGACGCCGCCAACGAGTACCCGGGGGCCCTGTGGGTGTTCACTGGCACGCCCACGTTCTTCGACGATCGGCGCGGCGTGAAGGGCGTCGAGGCGCTCCACGCGCGCATCCGCTTCGAGGAGTTCAACGGGGTCGCGAGCCTCCGGCAGCCGCAGCTGGCCCTGAAGCCCTTCGACCAGGAGCGCCTGCTCAAGGTGGCCCTCAAGCTCCGCTCCCTGCACCCGGATCTGCTGCCCGAGGAGGCCGAGCGGCGGGTACCTCGTACGCTCATCGAAGCTCTGGTGAAGAAGGTGACCGAGGGCTTCCACGGGGACGTGGGGGTGGTGCCCCGGCAGTTCTTGCGCACGTTCGTGAACATCCTCGATCTGCTCGCGGACGAGCCCGAGCAGGACGCCCACGCGTTGCTCGGCTTCGCACCCTCGGAGCTCACCGCCGAGGAGGAGGCGGTGCTCGCCGGGCGCAAGCTCGACGAGCCAGAAGAGGACGAAGGCGATACCTCGGACGGCTTCGGCGGCGGCTTCGGCGGCGCTAGCGTCCCCATGTGAGCGGCCGATGAGCGTGTTCTCCCGGTTCCCCGAGCGGCTCCAGCACGCCATCGCCCATGAGCTGGGCTGGACCTCCCTGCGGCCGGTGCAAGAGCAGGCGGGGGAGGCGATCCTCGCCGGGAAGAACGCTGTGGTGCTCGCGCCCACCGCGGGCGGCAAGACGGAGGCGTCCCTGTTTCCCGTCCTGGCGGGGCTCCTGCAGGAGCCCCCGGATGGCGTCGGCGCCCTGTACGTCGCCCCGATCAAGGCGCTCTTGAACAACCAGGAGGTCCGCCTCGGCCACTACACGGAGATGGTGGGCCTGCGCCGCTTCGTGTGGCACGGCGACGCCCTGGCGAGCCAGAAGGAGGCATTTTGTCGGGAGCCCGCGGAGCTCCTGATGACGACCCCCGAGTCCCTCGAGGTGATGCTCATGTCCTCGCGGGTGCCCGCGCAGCGGCTCTTTCGGGGGCTGCGCTACGTCGTCATCGACGAGGTCCACGCCTTCGCGGGCACGGACCGCGGGGCGCACCTGATGAGCGTGCTCGAACGCCTGGCGGTGATCTCCGCCGGGGACGTTCAGCGCATCGGCCTCAGCGCCACGGTGGGTAACCCCGAGCAGATCGCGCGCTGGCTCCGGGGCAGCTCGGAGCGGGAGAGCGTCGTCGTCGATCCGCCCAAGCCGAAGGCGCAGCGCCTCATCAAGATCTACCTCCGGGAAGACACGAGCGACTTCGCCCGGGAGGCGGTGCGCGAAGGGCGCGGCAAGAAGAGCCTGTTCTTCTGTCAGTCCCGCTCCCTGACGGAGGCCATCGCCGATCACATGCGGGGCGACTCGATCGAGGTGTTCGTGCACCACGGCTCCGTGTCCAAGGAGGAGCGCTACGCGGCGGAGGAGCGCTTCGCGCGAGGCACGAACGCATGCATCGTGGCGACCTCCACGTTGGAGCTGGGGATCGACGTGGGCGGGCTCGATCTGACGTTCCAGGCGAACGCGCCGAGCACCGTCTCGTCCTTCTTGCAGCGCATGGGGCGCACGGGCCGGCGCGAGGGCACCGTCGCGAACATGACGTTCTTGTGTGAGGACGCCGTGTCGGTGGTGCAGAACACGGCGCTCGTGCTGCTGGCGGCGCAGGGATGGGTCGAGAGCGTGCGGGACGAGACCCGCGCCTGGCCGGTGCTCGTGCATCAGCTCCTGGCGATGACCCAAGAGCACGGCGGCATCAGCGTGGAGCGTTGCTGGAAGGTCCTGTCCCGGGTGCCGGATTTCCGGGGCATCGCCGAGGAGGAGTACCTCGCCCTCGTCGAGCACATGAAGCGGGAGGGGTTCCTGTTCGAGTCGGGGGGGCTGCTCAGCATGGGCGCTGCCGCCGAGCGGGCCTTCGGCAAGAAGAACTTCCTCGAGCTGTACGCGGTGTTCTCGAGCCCGGTCCTCTACAAGGTGCAGACCGAGTCCAGGCGGGATCTCGGCAGCCTGGAGCAGAACTTCGTCGATCGGCTCGTCGAGCAGATGAGCACCTTCTTGCTCGGAGGGCGCGCCTGGCTCGTGGTGTCGCTCAACCACGAGGAGCGCGTCGTGCGTGTGCGCAGCGCGCCGCGGGGCAAGCAGCCGAGCTGGGGCGGCTTCGTGCCCCAGTTCCTCGGCCTCCGCCTCTGCCAGCAGATGAAGGAGGTGCTGACGAGCGACCAGGAGTACCCCTTCCTCGACGCCAAGGCGAAGGCGGCCCTGGCGGAGTGGCGCGGTGAGCTGGGGGAGACCCTGGCGCGCCCCGGAGACGCGCTGAGCTTCGACGGCAAGACGTTGCTCTGGTGGACCTTCGCCGGCGGCCGCGTCAACCAGACGCTCAAGTACGCCATCGAGTGGAAGGGCGGGTGGAAGGTGGTGCCCGACAACTTCGCCTTGAAGATCGAGGGCGACGGTCTCGGACACGACGCCGCCGCGAAGATCATCGAGGAGCTCCGGGCGCCCGGCTTTTGGCAAGCGGAGGAGACGCGCCGCCGCCTTCTGGCGCAGGTTCCCGAGTACCGCCTCAGCAAGTTCCAGCGCGTGCTGCCCGAGCGCTGGCAGGTGGAGCTCGTCGGCAGCTACCTCCTGGACTTCGAAGGCACGGAGCGCTGGTTGCGAGGCGTTTCGTAGAGCTCGGGTTGCTCCTTCACGAGGCCCCACTTCAGACGGGGGAGCTTCAACAGCTCCGGGTGGAGCGCCTTGACCTCCCGTGCGGACGAGCGGAGCGTGAGGTGCTCACTTGATCCTGAGTTCGACCAGGCGTCGCTGGTGACAAGCGGCCTCGAACAGCTCCTGGGGGACGCGCGTGCCAAAGCTGAGCCGGGTGAAGCTGTCCGGGTGCGCCTTCAGGTAATCACACCACTCCCTCAGGACCCGCTTCTTCTCCTTGGGTGACGAGAGGTGAGGCGTCGATGAGTCGCCGAGCTGGGTACAGTCGATGGTCAGCGTCTGCTCGCCCTCGTACTCGGAGAGCTCGACGACGGCCTTGTCGTGGGAAGATTGATGGATCGGATGATCGATGCCGTAGCGGATGTGGTTCTCGGTCAGGCCCATGAGCTTCGTAATCCGAAGAGGCCCGGATCGCGCCCAACGGAGCGACCGCGCCGCGCCAGCGGAATCGTGAGCCACGGGCGCACGCGCTGGGCGCGCCGTGCCGTTGGGCGCGCAGCGCGTGTGTGGCGCAGCGCCGCGGGGTGACGCCCCGCGGGAGCGGCCGCCTGGTGTCGCGCGGCGTGGAGGACCAGTGGAGGACCAGTGGAGGACCAGTGAGGACCCTCGCGCCAGCCGGGTCCGGCGGGAGAAGTGGTCGATCGCGCAGTGCGGTGAGCCGAAAGGCGCGGGCCGGGGCCCTTGGACGAGAAGCGACGCGTGTCCGGGGACGCGCGTCTCAGGAGCGGAGGTTTGTCATCATGAGTTTTCGAATCGGTAGTCGTTCGTTCGAGGTGCGGCCTTGGGCCCTATGCGGTGTGCTCTCGAGCCTGCTCGTCGTCGTGAACTGTGGGGGCCCACCGGACTGGGGCGGTGGGGGCGGCGGCGGGACCGGCGGTGAGGTGGGTACCGGCGGGTACCCAGGCACTGGGGGGTTCGCCACGGGCGGTGAGGTGGGTACCGGCGGGTACCTGGCCACGGGCGGTGAGGTGGGTACCGGCGGGTACCCGGGGGTCGGGGGCCAGGGCGCGGGAGCCGCTTGGGGCGTCGGAGGAGAGCCCGTGCGCGGGGACGATTGTGACCCCGACGGGGGTACTGGCGGCGTCCCGGTGCACGATCGGGAGGCCTGCGACCGCCGGCACGACGAGTGCCTCGACGCCGTCGACGCCCTCTGCGCGGTGCTCGATCATTACGACTGTGAGTCCCTCGCGACGGAGTGCACGCTGGCCCAGCAAGAGTGTCTCCAGAGCTGGATCGCCACGTGCCCGCGGGGGGTGAGCGAGTGCTATGACCGCGTGGACCTCTGCTACGCGGCGGGCCTGCCCTTGGAGCTCTGCGACGAGATGTTCTTCGGTTGCGGCGACGAAGCGCGCGCGTGCCTCGAGGCGATGTCTCCGGACGATCCCGAGCTGCCCGAGGACGATATCGAGTTCCTCGTCCAGAGCGCCGCCGCCGAGTGAGCGGCGCGGGAGAGACGTCAGGCGTCGCGGCGCCTCGCGGCCTGGACCTCGATGAACCCCCGCCCGAGATCGCAGCGGCTGGGGGGTCACGGCTACCCGCGCCGCGTCTCTGGATGCACCCCGCGCGCCGCAGGCGCCCCAGATCCGCCGGCGGCATGCGTGTGACGCATGAATTCTCGAGAATTCATGCGTCGCACGCATGAGTTCGGGACGGGGTCTCATGCGTTCCACGCATGAGACCCCGTCGTGCGTCGTGGGCAGTGGCGGAGCCGTCGGTGACGCCCCGCGGCAGCGGGCGATTGCCTCCCGTAGGTCGCGTGCTTCACTGGAAGCATGAGCGGCGACGAACGAGGTGAGGTGGCTGGGCGCTGTCAGGAGAGCGCTCAGGAGGGGGCCCAGGAGAGGCGCGCGTCCGGGCAGGAGCAGCAGGTCGCGGGCGGCTCGGGACCAGGGCAGGCCGCGGAGGCCGAATGGGAAGACCCCGAGGAGTACGCGGATCCGATCTGCGTGTGTGAGCCGGAGCCCTACTGGCAAGAGGTGGCCGAGCAGCTCGAGCGGGAGAAGCGAGCGCGCGCCGAAGCGTCGCAGGGGCCCGCCTCGGAGCCGAGCAGCCCGTCAGAGCCGCGCTGAGGCGGGGACGTCGAAGAGGGCCAGGAG
>JAAZAA010000132.1 GCA_012514535.1 Myxococcales bacterium
CCGATCACTGATGCGTTATCTGCCGCACACCCCCGAAGAGGTCCGTGAGATGTTGGCCGCCGCGAAGCGCGGCAGCATCGACGAGCTGTTCGAGAGCATCCCGGAGTCGGCGCGCTTCCAGGGGCGCCTCGACGTCCCCCCCGCCCTCGGCGAGGCGCAGCTGATGCGTCACCTCCAGGAGCTGGCGAGCCGCAACACCGGCGCGCGGATGCTCTCGTTCTTGGGCTGCGGCAGCTACGACCACCACGTGCCGCCGGCCGTGGATCAGCTCCTGCTCCGCAGCGAGTTCTACACGGCTTATACGCCGTACCAGCCCGAGGTCGCCCAGGGCACGCTGCAGGCCATCTGGGAGTTCCAGACGATGGTGAGCGAGCTGTACGGGCTGCCCCTCGCCAACGCCAGCCTCTACGACGGCGCGAGCGCCACGGCGGAGGCGGTGCTCATGGCGCGGCGCCTGACCAAGCGCGACGGCGTGCTCGTGAGCGGCTGCGTCCACCCCGAGTACCGCCACACCACGCGCACCTATCTCTCGGGGCGCGCTCAGGACGAGTACGTCGACGTCGCCCTGGGGCCCGACGGGCGCGCCGATCTCGCGGCCCTCGAGGCGGCCATCGACGAGCGCACTGCCGCCGTCGTGGTCGGCTACCCGAGCTTCGTCGGCCCGCTGACGGACCTCGAGCCCATCGCGCGGCTCTGCCACGATCGCGGCGCGCTGCTCGTGGTCGCGGTGCCCGAGCCCTATGCCCTGGCCCTCGCGGACGCCCCTGGGGGCCGCGGCGCCGACATCGTCGTGGGCGAAGGACAGCCCCTCGCCTGCCCGCCCCAGTTCGGCGGGCCCGGGGTGGGGCTCTTCGCGTGCCGGGACGACAAGAAGTTCCTGCAGCAGCTCCCCGGGCGCGTCTGCGGCGAGACCGTCGACGTGAACGGCAAGCGCGGCTACGTGCTCACGCTCTCCACTCGGGAGCAACACATCCGCCGCGAGCGGGCGACGAGCAACATCTGCACGAACCAGGGGCTCGTGGCCCTCGCCTTCGCGGTCCGGGTGAGCCTCCTCGGCAAGACCGGGTTCGTCGAGGTGGCGCGTCGCTGCCTGGCGAAGGCGCGCTACCTCCGCGACCAGCTCACGCAGCTCCCCGGGGTAGGCGCCGCCTTCGGAGACGCCCCCTTCTTCAACGAGTTCGCCGTGCGCTTCTCCGGTCACACCGCCGCGGCGGTGCTGGCGCGCCTCGAGCAGGCGGGGATCGTCGGCGGCTACGATCTCGGTCGCACGGATCCCGCGTGGTCGGATCGGCTGCTCGTCGCCGTCACCGAGAAGCACGCCCGCGCCGATCTCGACGAGTTCGTCACGGCGCTCCGGACCGCGTTGGCCGACCTGGGTTGAGGAGCCCCCTCTGGCGGGGTCGCCTGGCCCTCACTCGAGCCCGGGACGGGGCGCGCGCCCCATGTCCTCCGGCCGCGGGCTCGGGTGCGGATTGGGCAGCCAGTTCGTGCCGCTGGTCCGATGCACCGTGAGCCGAGCGAAGTCGACGCCGAGCACCACCGTGAAGGTCGCGACGTCCTCGGGTCCGTAGGCCGCGCCAGCGCTCACCCCGAGCCCCCACGGCCCCCCGAGGAGCAGCCGCGTCGAGCCCACGGCGCCAGGCCGCTCGCCGAACCGATACTGCGCCCCCACGTCGAGCCCGAGGCCCCAGTGTCCCCGGGAGTAGCCGCCGGTGGTGACCCGCAGCGCGCCTCCCCAATCGCTCCCGAAGCCGATGTGACCGGAGCCGTGCAGCACGCCACCGATCACGAGGGGCGCCGCGGGCGACGTCCCCAGCCCGACATCGACGAGGACCGCAGGGTAGTCACTCCCCTCCCCGACGGCGGTGTCCTGGACTCGCGACCACCCAGCGCCGACGAACATCCACGACGCGACGTCGGCGCGCGCCTCCTCGACCACGCCCCCCACGAGGACGAGGGCGCCACAGGCCAAACCCACGAGACGGGCGGAAAGGCTCCTCGGTGCGCTCACCGCCCGGAGCTTACACGAGCGGGTCGCTCCGACAATTCCCGCTCGAGCTCCTCGCGGCTCGACCACCGCTCGACCTGCGGCACGTCGAGGGGCCCGCGCTCCGTCACGACGCGCAGGTGGCTCGAGCGCACCTGATCCCGGTCCGAGTTCCACGAACCCACACGCGCCACCACCTCCGCGATCACGCTCGGATCGTAGAGGATCCCGTTGTGGCCGAGCCCGGGGAACTCGCGGTGCTCGCCGCACTCGAGCCAGGCGCCCCGTTCGATGAGGAGATCGTTGGCTCCGCACAGCGAGAGGTGCGGTAAATCGACGTGGGGCGCCTTCTCCTGGAGCTGCCGCAGCAGCGCGCTCCCCGGCAACAAATCCCGCCCGGAGCTGCCGGGCATCAAGCGGGCGTGTCGTGACCCAGCGAAGGGGCTCGCCAGGCAGATGGTCTGCACCACGCGAGGGTCGTAGACCTTCTCCTGGACGTACCAGCGCACCGCCAAACCACCGAGGCTGTGCCCGACGAGGTGGATCCGCTGCGTCCCCTGCACCGTCCCCAGGAGCGACTCGACGCGCTCCGCCAGCGCCTGCACGCTGGTCCCCGGCGCGTAGGTGAAGCTGAGGGTGAACGCGGACGTCTCCGCCTCGATGCGCTCCCGCAACGGCCGCAACACCCCAGCGGTGGCGAACAAGCCGTGCAGCAAGACCACGAGATCCGTCTTGTGCGCCATCCGCGGCAGCTGCACGGGGCTGCTGAGCACGTCCCGATGCAAGAGCGTCGCCTGCCGCAGCATGGCCAGCGCCTCGCGCCCTGCTGCGGTGCAGGACTGCCGAAATGCGTCGGAGCCCCAACGGGACACGGCCATGAACTTTTCATAGCGCATCGACACTCGGGAACACAATCCATCTGGAGCGCGATCCCAGGTCAAGACGGTGCATAGCGCGCTACACGCTCGCTCCGCGGCAACCCGTTCGCGGCGCGTCGCTCGGTCACGACGGAGATCGGTCACGACGGAGACGTGACGCGCTCCCGACGACGTCGTCCAGCGTCAGAACTACCGCCCGCCGCGCGCCCGCTCCCGCGCTCGGAGCCCCTCGAAAGTCCTCGAAAAATGCGCGGGAGCGGTGGGATCGAACGGAAGGGCGCCCTCAGCGGTTGGCCTTGTCGCGCAGGGCGGCGAGCTTCAGACGCAGCGCGTTGAGCCGGATGAACCCGGTCGCGTCGGACTGGTCGTAGACGCTGTCCTCCTCGAAGGTGACGACGTCCTCGCGATAGAGGGTGTAGGGGCTCTTCCGACCGACCACCCACAAGCCGCCCTTGTACAGCTTGAGGCGCACCGTCCCCGTGACCACCCGCTGGGTTTGATCGATGAGGGCCTGCAGCGACTCGCGCTCCGGCGAGAACCAGAACCCTCGATACACGAGGGTCGCGTACTCGGGCACGAGCGCGTCCTTGATACGGATCTGCTCACGATCGAGGGTGATCGACTCGAGGGCGCGGTGCGCCTTCGCGATCAGGGTGCCGCCGGGGGTCTCGTAAACGCCCCGCGACTTCATTCCGACGAAGCGACTCTCGACGACGTCCACCACGCCCACGGCGTTCTCGCCGGCGATGGTGTTCAGGCGGCTCAAGAGCTCGACGGGCCCGAGGCGCTCGCCGTCCACGGCGACCGGATCGCCGTTCTCGAAATCGATGTCCACGTAGCGGACCTGATCGGGCGCCTTCTCGGGGGGCACCGTCAGCACGAACATGTCCGACTTCGGCTCGCTCCAGGGGTCCTCCAGGATGCCGCCTTCGAAGGAGATGTGCAGCAGGTTGCGGTCCATCGAGTAGGGCTTCTCGGCCGACGCGGTCACCGGGATCTGATGCTTCTGCGCGTACGCGATGCAGTCGGAGCGGCTCTTGAGGTCCCACTCACGCCACGGCGCGATGACGCGCACGTCAGGGTCGAGGAACATGGCGCCCAGTTCGAAGCGCACCTGGTCGTTGCCCTTGCCCGTCGCTCCGTGGGCGATGGCGTCGGCGCCGACCTCGCGCACGGTCTGCATCATGCCCTGGATGATGCACGGGCGCGCCAGGGACGTGCCGAGCAGGTACTCCCCCTCGTAGAGCGCGTTGGCGCGGAAGGCGGGGAAGACGAAGTCCTTCACGAAGGTCTCGCGCAGATCCATCTGCACGTACTGGGAAGCCCCGGTAGCCTTCGCCTTCGCTTCGAGGCCATCGAGCTCCTCCGCCTGGCCCACGTCGGCGCACCAGGCCACCACTTCACATTGGTACTTCTCCTTCAGCCAACGCAGGATCACGCTGGTATCGAGGCCGCCGGAGTACGCCAGAACGACTTTTTTCACAGGCTTCACGAGGTTTCCGTTCCTTTCGCGGGGCGCATCCTGCACCCAGCCCTCCCCGTTCGGCAAGGGCTCGCGGTGGCCGAGCCCGCGGAGCGGACCTCAGCGTTGCACCGAGCGCAGCCCGCGCTCGATCTGGCGCAGGCTCACCACCCCCGCGTGAGCGAAGACGGGGCGCGCGTCTCGATCGAGGATCACCCAGCTCGGCACCGAGGAGATGACGCCGAACGGCCCTCGCCCCTGACGGGTCGCGTCGTCGGCCAGAGCCACCGGGTAGCTGAGCCCGAGGACCTCCGCGAAGGAGCGAGCCAGCGGCGCGTACTTGGGGGCCTCCATGACCACGGCGACCGCGTTGATGCGGGGCTTGTGGGTTCGATACAGGTCCTCGAGGTGCTTGGCTTCGGCCTGGGAGGCGAGATCGAAGGTGGTCACGAACAACAAGACCGTCGCTCGACCGCGCAGCTCCTCGGAGCTGACCACCCGACCATCCGTCGTCCCCCAGGCGTAAGAGACCGGCGCGCCGCGCTGGACGGGCGCCGGGTCGACCGGTCCGGCGGCTTCCCCCGTGGACGCCCCGCAGCCGACGAGACAAAGAGCGAGGACGACGCCTCTGCCCGACCCTCGATCGCGGCCCATGGCGGAGAATTACTACTGGAGCTCCGAGGGGTCGAGGAGGTCCGCCAGAACCTTCAGAGCGTCGGGCAGCGCCCTCCCCGAGCGTCTGTGGGCCAGCACCGCCGCCGCCAGGAGGTCCACGGCCGACTTCAGCGGCGTGCGCTCGATGCGCGCCCCCTGCAGCACGTCCCCGGGACGCGGCGCGCGCGTGAGGAGCAGCACGGGCTCGTGGCGCACCCAGACGAACCCCCGGTGGTCGTGACCGCAAGCGAGCACCTGGACGAAGTCCAGGTACAAGGGAAGGACGACCACCGAGACCCGCACCCCCGCGCCGTCCCGCCCCGTCAAGGCCTCGGCGCGCCCCCGCGGGCGTGCGGCGCTGTACTCTTCGTCGCCCTCCTGCCCCTCGAGCGCCGCGAGCAGCCGACGACGACGGATGGGGTCGCACTCCACGGCGATGAGCGGCGCGTAGAGGGCCACCCGCGGCACGTTCACGTTGGGCGCGTCCGCCGCCAGGGAGTCGAGCCAGCGCTCTCGGCCCTCCGCATCGAGATCGCGATAGGCGATCGCCGCGGCGAGGACGCTCTCCGCGTCCGTCGCCATCGACTCGAGCCACTGACGCCAGGCGCGCACCGCGCGGACGTCACCGGTGAGCGCCCGCACATCGGTCCGCTCCGGGTCGCCTCGATCGCTCGCGCCGACGCGTACGGGCTCCTTGGCGCTACCGCTGGGATCCACGAGGTCCATCCTGATCCAGGGTTTCCACGACCGCGTCGAGCTCTCGTCCGAGATCCGCGAGCACCCGATCGAGCTCCTCGACGCGAGACCGCGGCGTGGCCACGATCAACTCACCACCGCGTTCGCCGAACAACACGCCCACCCCCTCACTCGCCTCGAGGACTCCCTTGGCGAAGACGACGTCACTGGCACGGAGACACAGCCGCCGCGTCACCAGGTCGGAATCGATCAGACCCGCCACCGACATAGCGCCGGACGCTACCTCACGGCGGGGGCTCCCGATAGCGGGGCCCGGCGATTTTTCTCCGCGCAACCTTCCCTTCTCCCTTCACTCCCCTGCGCCCTCCCGCAGGTGGCTCTGCCCCGCAGGTAGCCGCGTCGCGCCGC
>JAAZAA010000133.1 GCA_012514535.1 Myxococcales bacterium
CACCCCGGTCCGCCAGGCACCTACCTGGCGGGTCGGCCGTGATCCCTCGACGGCATGCGCGTGCGCTGTTAGCTTGATGGCTCATGTCGGAGCTAGCGCCCGGTCTTCTGATCGCTGCACCCCCGCTCGGTGATCCGAACTTCGAGCGGTCCGTGGTCCTCCTGGCCGCTCACGGCCCGGATGGCGCCTTCGGTTGGGTGCTCAACGGCAAGGCGGTGATGAGCGTCTCGGAGTTGCTCGTGCGCGCGGAGGTGACGGAGCGTCGCGTGGAGCTGCCGGGGATGGTGCGGTTCGGAGGGCCGGTGTCCCAGGACCAGATCTGGCTCGTGTACCCGGCGGAAGAGCGGCTCGAGGACGTGGACGGCCAGTTCGAGGTGGCCGACGGCGTGGTGGCGACCGCCTCGAAGACGGTGTTGGAGCGGCTGGCGGCTGGCGCCGCGATGCCGCGTGTGGCGGGCTTCGCCGGATACGCCGGCTGGGCAGCGGGGCAGCTCGAGAGCGAGATCCGCGTCGGAGGGTGGCTCCCCGCGGCCGTGGACACGAGCATCGTCTTCGACGTCCCCGTCGATCAGATCTGGGCGCGGAGCTACGAGCGCCTCGGCACGAGCCCGATCGCCTTCGTGTCGCGCACGGTGGGATCTGCCTGAGGTGCGAAAGAAGCTCGCGCTCCATCGGCTCGCGGCTGGCGCGTCGTGGATTTGCGCGGCGTTGGCTTTGACCTGGGCGGGGGCGGGGCAGGCGCAGGGCGACGCGCCGCAGCCCGCCGCGGGCAAGAGCGCCCGATGTCCCGCCGAGATGGCGCTGGTCGGGCGCACCTGCGTCGATCGCTGGGAGATCGCGACGGTCGACCACGCGACGGGCAGACCTCTGTCGCCGTATTACGCGCCCGCGCCGCCGCTCACGCGCTTCGCTCACGAGTACTGGTCCGTGGAGTCCGGACGCATCGGTGACGAACGGGCCCGGCGCATGCCCCTGCCTCCTGTCCCTGAGGTGCAGCGGGGCAAGTTCGCGCCGCGGGCCATCTCGCGACCCGGAGTCGTCCCCCAAGGCTACCTCTCCTATCATACCGCACGCCGCGCCTGCGAGAACGCCGGCAAGCGCCTGTGCACCGAAGAGGAGTGGGTGCGGGCGTGCAAGGGACCCGCCGCGCGGCGTCACCCCTACGGTGAGCAGTACGCGCCGGGGGTCTGCAACGTGAACCGCCAGCAGCATCCTGCCTTCGTCCTGCACGGCAACTCCTCCGTCGGTCATCTGGACCCGCGCTTGAACTTGCTGGTGGAGCACGGCGTGGGACCGTTGTTGCAGCTGACCGGAGAGAGCCCCCGTTGCGCAGCCACGTGGGACGACCGGGCCGTGTACGACATGGTCGGTAACCTCGATGAATGGATCGAGGACGAGTCCGGCGTGTTCGTCGGTGGCTTCTACGCTCGCGGGACGACCCAAGGGTGTGAGGCGCGGATCGCGAACCACTCGCCGGCCTATTACGACTACTCGCTCGGCACTCGCTGCTGCCGAGACGCCCGCTGAGCGCGCAGCGTCGACGTCATCGCGAACGGCGGCGCCGTCGAGGTCGGCAGAGGCCGCTCGACGACCTCAGCGCCCCGGGGTGGTTCGGAGCTCACGCCCCACCGGGGCTCTCGAGCACGAGCTTCAAGCGACCGAGCGCCGTGGAGAGGTGCTCGGGCGTCAGGGGATCGGCGTGCGGCGGAGCGGATGGGGGCTCCCAGCGGGACCAGACGAGCGCGACGAGCCGGTCCGTGGTGCTCGTGGGCGATGGCAAGGTGCGGCAGACGAGTACGCCCTCCGTTGGTTCGTCGAGGCGCAGGGCGACGTCGCGTCCGGGGTGCCGCACGAGGACCTCACCACGGAGCGGGGAGCCCCAGTGGCTCGTGCAGCGCACCGCGCTCCCGACCTCGCCGACGCCGCCGTCTCCGCGGGTGAGCCAGCTGCCCAGGGCGGTGCGGTCCGTGAAGAAGACGTGGGCGATCTCCGCCTGGGTCCGCATCGAGCGCAGGGCCCAGCGGACGTGTCGGTCCTGCCCCTCGTGGCGCTTCAGGTAGTGGGCGAGCACGCCCAGAGCGACCTGCCAGGACGCGCGCATCCCTTCGAGGTCGTCCTCCGGGGCGAGGCCGCGATGCCAGAGGTCCACGCGACCGTCGGTCACGCGCAGCTCGAGGCGCGCGTCTCCGTTGCACAACACGAGCCGCTCCCCGGGATCGACCTCGTGGACGTCGAGGCTGAGCTCGACGCCCAGACTGGGCCATCCGAGGACGAAGAAGCCCTCGGTGAGCCCCCCGCGCGCGGTGTCGGATTGCCAGCGGGCGACGCTCGCGGCTTCGGAGATGGCGCGCCAGGCCGACTCTTTGGAGGCCTCGATCGCCTGTGAGACGTGAACGCTGACGCCCATTGGTGGGGAGGGTGGCGAGCACACAAGGGCAGTGCAAGGCCCGGGACGTCGGCTGCCGCGCCGAAGTCGCGGATGCGTCGCCGCCCGCGCTCGAGCGATGGGTCATGGAGAGCACCTCACCCGTTCGGCGGCCAGGAGTGACCGGTGAGGACGGGCGGGACGAACAGGCCGACCCCGACACCGTGAGGAACGGTGGAGGGTCGACCTGTGGGGGGGTGGAGCCGAGGGGGATCGAACCCCTGACCTCCGCATTGCGAACGCGGCGCTCTCCCAGCTGAGCTACGGCCCCGAGGGGAGCCGGAGGTTACTTGCGGGAGGGGCGTTGTCAACGACTCCGAACCACGGACCGTCATCGAAGGCTTCGGAGCCGACGCCAGAAGCCTCCCCCCGGCGTCGGAACTCGCGAAAACCTTAGCCATTCCACCCCATTGACCGAGGGCAGCGCATGGTTATGTTGGCCACGACTTCAGCTAGCCGGGGCCATGGGCCGCGTGTGGCGGGTCCCCGGGTGCCCCGTGGCGGCTGCCCTTCGGTGGAGGACCCTCTCGGCGGTGGTGACCCGGATCGGGTGCTGGAGCTTCGCGTAGAGTTTTCGTCGCCGTGGCGGCGTCAACGGAGAGGCAAGATGGGAAAAATCATCGGTATCGACTTGGGTACGACCAATAGCGTCGTCGCCGTCATGGAGGGCAAGGAGCCCAAGGTCATCGTGAACGAGGAGGGGGCGCGCATCACTCCCTCGGTCGTCGCCTGGGACGACAAGGGCGAGATTCTCGTGGGGACCGTGGCCAAGCGGCAGGCGGTGACGAACCCCGAGAACACCGTCTACTCGTCCAAGCGCTTCATCGGCCATCGTTTCTCCGAGGTGAAGGACGAGCTCGGGCGCGTCCCCTACAAGCTCGTCGAGGGCAAGAACGGCGACGTCTGGATCGAGGTGCGCGGCAAGCAGATGGCGCCCCCGGAGGTCAGCGCCAAGGTCCTGCAGAAGCTGAAGAAGGCTGCGGAGGACTACCTGGGCGAGCCCGTGAGCGAGGCGGTCATCACCGTCCCCGCGTACTTCAACGACTCGCAGCGGCAGGCCACCAAGGACGCCGGCAAGATCGCGGGGCTCGAGGTCAAGCGCATCATCAACGAGCCGACGGCCGCGGCGTTGGCGTACGGACTCGACAAGAAGAACAACGAGATCATCGCCGTGTACGACTTCGGCGGCGGCACCTTCGACATCTCGATCCTCGAGGTGGGCGACAACGTGGTGCAGGTGATCGCGACGAACGGCGACACGCACCTCGGCGGCGACGACGTCGACGGTGAGGTGATGAAGTGGCTGGCCGACGAGTTCCGCAAGGACAGCGGGCTCGACGTGTCCAAGGACAAGATGGTCATCCAGCGGCTCAAGGACGCGGCGGAGCAGGCCAAGATCGAGCTGTCCACGAAGCAGGAGACCACGATCAACCTGCCGTTCCTCACGGCGGACGCGAGCGGCCCGAAGCACCTGCAGAAGACCCTGACGCGCGCGAAGCTGGAGCAGATGATCCGACCGCTCGTGGAGCGGACCATGGAGCCCGTGCGCAAGGCTCTCGCGGACGCCAAGAAGAGCCCGTCGGACATCGACGAGGTCGTGCTCGTCGGCGGTTCGACGCGCATCCCGCTGGTGCAGGAGACGGTCAAGAGCTTCTTCGGCAAGGATCCTCACCGCGGCGTGAACCCGGACGAGGTCGTCGCCATCGGCGCCGCCGTGCAGGGAGGCGTGCTGTCGGGCGATGTCCAGGACGTGGTGTTGCTCGACGTGACGCCCCTCTCCTTGGGCGTGGAGACCTTGGGTGGCGTGATGACGGTCATGATCCCGCGCAACACCACCATCCCGACGCAGAAGAAGGAGATCTACTCCACGGCGAGCGACAACCAGACGTCCGTCGAGATCCACGTGCTGCAGGGAGAGCGCGCCGAGGCCCGCTTCAACCGCACCCTCGGTAAGTTCCACTTGGAGGGCCTCCCGCCCGCTCCCCGCGGCGTGCCCAAGGTGGAGGTCACCTTCGACATCGACGCCAACGGCATCCTGCACGTCACCGCCAAGGACATGGCGACGGGCAAGGATCAGAAGATCACCATCACCGCCTCGAGTGGTCTCAACACGGACGACATCGAGCGCATGGTGAAGGACGCCCAGGCGCACGAGGAGGAGGACCGGCGGCGGCGCGAGGAGGTCGAGCGCCGCAACAAGCTCGACAACCTCTGTTACACGCTGGAGAAGCAGCTCACCGACAACAAGGACAAGCTGGACGGCGCTGACGTGAGCGCCATCGAGGCCCTGGTGAAGGAGGGGCGCGAGGCCGTCGAGAAGCAGGACGACGCCAAGATCCAGGACGTGAGCGAGCGCCTGGAGAAGAAGGCCCACGAGCTGGCGGCGAAGCTCTATCAGTCTGCCGGCGGGGACGGCGCTCCCGGAGCGGCGGCGGATGGTGGTCAGGCGGGCGGCGGCAAGCCCGGCGACGTCATCGACGCCGAGTTCGAAGAGAGCCGCTGAAGAAAGTGGCGTTGGGAAAAGGGGCGCGACGGAGGTCGCGCCCCTTTTTTCGTGCGCTCCGGCGACTTTCGTGCGCTCCGGCGAGCAGGACGGAGGCGTCCCCCTTCGAGTGGTGGGGCCGCTGTGCGGCGTGCGCCGCGCTCGACGTCGATTTTCGGCTCACACTGTTCGGGTCTTCGGCTGGCGGTCAGGTTTCCGTCGGGCCAGGCGATGGAGTATCTTCGGCTCCAATGCATCACTCTCCGCTCATGGCCCAGGCTGCAACGCTTCGTCCCTCCCGCGCCCGCCTGCAGGGAACTCGCGGGAGGACGAGCTCACGTCTCGCCCTCGGAGCGTGGCTCTTGCTCAGCGCCTGCGGAGGTGCCCAGAAGCCGTCCGGTGAGGCGCCGCCCGCCGCGGAGACGCCCACGACGAGCCCGGCGTCCGAAACCCGCCCCGAGCTGGTCCCCGTCGACGCCCCCGCGGGGACGTTCCTCTGGGCACGGCTGAAGAACCCGGCGGTGCTCACGGACTCCCTCCTCGCCGCGACGGGGTTGCCCCTGGACTGGCGTGGACTCCTGGAGAGTCGCGTGCCCGAGCTCGTCGCGGTGTCGGACCTGAACGCGCCCGTGGAGCTCGCCATCGTGGTGAACCCGAATCCGCGCCGCCAGCCCCTGGGAGTGCTCAGCTGGGGGGTCGGCTCGGAGGCGGCCGTGCTGCAGCAACTCGACCAGATGAACGTCCAGGCGGAGGAGGGGCCCGGGGGCGTCCACTCCTTCGCCATCGCGGAGGCGACGTGCGTCGTGGGTCCGTCCCTCGGGAGCACGCCGTCACGGGTGGTGTGCGGCAAGGAGGCCCAGGCCGTCGACGTCCTCGGTGCCTACGCCCTGCGGGGTCTGCCGCGTCAGGAGCTCTCGGGGGCGGAGCTCCACGTCGAGGTGGCCGCCGCGCCGCTTCAGCAGGCCTATGGACAGCAGGTCGGCTCTCTCAAGCTGTTGTCGTCGGTGCTCGTGCGCCAGGTCCAGATCGACAACCCGCGCTTCGATCGCGCCGCGGCGGACGCCGTATATGGGATCGTCGACGAGCTGATCGCCCTGACCCAAGACGTCGAGAGCGCGCGGCTGCAGCTCTGGAACAAGGGGGGCGACTACGAGGTGGCGCTGTCCGGCCGCTTCCCGGGGAGCGCGTCGTGGTCCGTGGAGACGTTCCGCGGGCTCGGCTCGAAGCAGGCGCTTCCCCCGGACTCCTTCTGGGAGTTGCCCGCGAACGCGAGCGCCGCGTACTTCGCCCAGGCTCCGGACGCGGCGCGTACGGAGACGTTCTGGACCGTCGCCAAGGACCTCTTGGCGGGCTACCTCGAGAGCAACCCGGAGGTGACCAAGGCGACGCGAGAGCGCATCGAGCGTTGGTTCACCGACGTATCCCAGTACGGGAGCGCCGCGGTGGCGGCGACGGGGCCCATGATCGCTTCGAAGAGTGGTGAGCGAGCCGCGCTGGTCCCCGCCTGGCAGCTGGCGGCCGTGGAGCAGGACAGCGCTCGTCACCGCAAGCTGCTCGACGAGCTCGTCGCGATCCTCGCCGCCCCCGACCTGCGCAAGGCCGCGGCCCACGAGGGGAAGAGCTGGTTGCCCGAGCTCAAGCGGAGCGGGACCCTGGCGGGGCAGCCCGGGTCCACCGTGTACGAGTGGAAGCTGAGCGGAGCGTGGCGGGAGGCTCTCGAACTGGGGAAGGAAGTGGTCTCGACGGATGCGTCGCAGCGAGCGGAGCTGGAGACGGCGCTCCAGCAGTTCGAGCACGGGTTCCTCGCGCTGATCCCGGATCAAAGCCGCACGTGGTTCGCCTGGTCGCAGGCTCGGGAGGAGCTGGTGAAGCCCTTCGAGGCGATGAAGCGCCAGGACGCCGCGCGGCTGCGGGGGCTCGCCGCGCTGCAGCCGCTGCGCGAGCGCCCAGCCATCGTGAGCGGCTTCGTCAAGCTGGAGAGCTTGCTCGCACAGGTCGCGTCGGGAGGTCGCAGCGGAAAGGCCCTGCGCAGCTGGGATCGAGTGAGCCAGGCGCTGCCCTACAAGGGCCAGGCTCCCCTGACCTTCACGCTGCGCGTGGAACCCGGCGTAGACCAGGAGAAGCCCACGGAGGTCGAGCTCCTGTACCGCGTCCCGAGCCAGTTCATCGCCGACCTGACGGCAGCGGCGACCCAGGGACTCGTGGACTGAGCCGGCGGCGGCCGTAAACTTGGCCCGGAGGGGGCGAACATGGGCATCGGTGAAGGACGATGTTGCCGTCCTCCCCGCGGCCAAGCGCTCGAGTGAGCGTCCTCGCGCTCCTCGTTCTCTGTCTGGTGGGCTTCGTGGCCCGCCCGGCGGCGGCGTGGGTCGAGATCGACGTGCGCGCCCACCGGGCGACCGTCGGCGTCGAGCCGGATGGGCGCGCCGAGGTGCGTCACGAGCTGTTGCTGCGGGTGCGGGGCGGGCCCCTTCAATCCCTGGAGATCGAGGGGGTCGGCCAGGAGCTGGGACCCCTCGGGGACGCCACGGTGCGCGCCGTGGGCAAGGGCCTGGGGCGCGTGTGGCCCCTGGAGCTCGAGCCCCGCGACGATGGCGCGCTCGTCCTGCGCATCGGCGCCGAGAAAGGGCTGCGGAGCGGGGTCTACCGCTTCGAGTTCGGGTATCGCTTCGACCTGGGCGAGCGAGGATGGCTCGAGCGGCGTGGAGACCGCGCTCGCCTGACCTGGGTGCAGCCGCGCTTCTCCGGCGGCATCGATTCGGCGCAGGTGCTCTTCCGGGTCCCGCACGCTGCCATGGAGCCTCGGCTGCCGGAGGAGGAAGACGGGCCGGCCGCCGCGGTCTTGCTCACGGAGGTGCGCCGGGGGCCCGAGCTCGACGAGGTCGAGCTGGTGCGCGCCCACGTGGCCCGGGGTGAACCGGCGGTGTGGCAAGTCGAGGTGGACGCCGCCGTGTTTCGTGGCCTGGAGGCGGAGTCCGTCGCAACGGTCCGCGCACCGTCCTCGAGCACGCCGCCTCCGCCGCGTCAGCTGCTGCCTCGCACCCCTGCCTGGATGTGGTCCTTCGGCGCGGCGCTCGGGCTCCTCTACGCGCTCGTGCTCGGTCTGAAGTGGCGCGCGGTTCGCCGGAGCTGCGCCGAGCTCGGGGTCACGCCCAGGGTGTTGGTACCGATCCCGGCGTCCCTGCGCGTCCTCGGCGCGGGTGCGCTCCTCGGCGTGGCGACCACCTTCGCCCTGCTCGAATCTCTGACCTGGGCTGGCCTGGCCTGGGCGGGGGCGTTGCTGCTCGCCGCGCTCCTGCCGCCGTGGCGCGAGCCGAGACCGAGGGGGCCAGGGGAGTGGGCGCGTCTGGACGAGGGCGAGGCTCGACGACCCCAACGTCGGGCTGACTTCGGACGATGGCTCGATGGGAGCGATTCGAGGGGGGCGTTGCTCCTCGTCGGGATCGTCGCCGCGACCTGTGTGGCAGCGTGGGCGCTGCTGTCCGCCTCTCCCTACCGAGCAGGGCTCACCCTCATGAGCTTGAGCGGGTGGCTGCCGATCTTCCTGACGGGGCGCGCCTCGGACATGCCGGCAGATCCCGCGTGGGGCTCGGTGCCGCTCTATCGCTGGCTCGCCAAGAGGCTCGAACGCGACCAGGGCGTGGCCTGCGAGCTGTGGGCGCGGCGACCCGTACGCGCGGCCGCGCGGGGGCCCGAGCTCGGGGAGGAGCTGGCCTCTCCGAAGGAGGACGTCGATCCGGCGGACGACCGCGCCTCGCGGGGTGGTCCAAGTGGTGGGGCGGCGTCCGACTGTGACGAGATCCGCCTGCGCGTGCTGCACGAGCGGGCGCTGCCGGGAGTCCGCGCCATCGAGGTGGGGGTGGAGATCGGCGGAGGGGTGGTGGCGCTGCCCTGTGTCGTCGTTCGGGTGCAGGACGACTCGCCCGCGTATCGGGCGTTGCCGCACAGTGTCCACTGGGTGAGAGGACGCACTGGTGAGGAGCGGGTCACGATCCTTCGCCCTCGCGTGCCGACCCGCGGTCAGTGTCTTCAGCTGCTCACGGGAGTCCTGCGTCTGCTGAGCGCGGGACAGGAGGGCGCAAAGGCTCCGCGGAGAGGGGCGCGGGTTGGTGGGCAAGCACAGCGGGGGGCGTCCCCATCGAGCGCTCACGAGGCGCCCACGATGCCGCGGCCCTTGCAGCGCACTCTTTCGACTTGAAGGGTCGATCTGAAGAGCCGACCCGAGGGGCAGTCCTGACGGGCAGTCCCGACGGGCTCGGGGCGGGCAGACCTGAGGGCTGATCGAGCGCGGCGTAAGGAGTGGAAAGCCTCCAAGTGACGAGAATGGCGGACAAACCCCGCAGCGGCTCGTCGCCTACATTGTAGTCCGGTCTCGTGCCGTGGCGCGCCGGTGGGCGCTCGATCCTGACGCCTGATCGGAGGCTCTGTTTCCCCATGCGCGGCGGGGCTAAGCTGGACGTCATGCAAGTCTCTCGGGCGCCCGAGGAGCCCGTCGTGAAGGAGGGGTCCAGTCCTGCAAGCGCAGAGATGGCCGTGGTCCGCGATGAGGGCCCCCTCTCCAACGCCCGGGTGTGCCCCACCTGCGGCTCTCGCTACCCCGCTGACTTCCGGGTCTGTCCCCGGGATGCCGCGCCGCTCGAGGACGCCCCCGTCGATGAGGATCCGCTCATCGGATCGGTGCTCGGAGAGTCGTACGCGGTCGTGCGCGTGATCGGCGAAGGCGGGATGGGCCGGGTCTACGAGGCCCGTCACACGCGCCTGCACAAGAAGCGCTACGCAGTGAAGTTGCTCCACCAGGAGCTCGCCCGGCAACCGGACGTCGTCACGCGCTTCCAGCAGGAGGCGGAGGCGGCCAGCGCCCTCAGTCACCCGAACATCGTCGGCGTCTACGACGTGAACGTCACCCGCGACGGCCGCCCGTTCATCGTCGGCGAGCTCCTCGAGGGCGTCGAGCTGGGAGCCTACCTCGATCAGGTGGGCAAGCTGCCCGTCGAATCCGCGGTGCGCGTCGTGCGGCAGGTCTGCCAGGCGTTGGCCGCGGCGCACCAGCACGGGATCGTGCATCGGGACATGAAGCCGGAGAACGTGTTCCTGGTGGGCTCCGAGGGGCACGTGAAGGTCCTCGACTTCGGCATCTCCAAGGTGGGAGAGGGGAACGCGAACCTCACCAAGACCGGGATGGTGATGGGGACGCCGGGCTACATGGCCCCGGAGCAGGCCCGAGGAGCGCGCGTCGACCTGCGCGCTGACGTCTACGCGGTCGGCGCGATCCTGTACCGCTGCGTCACGGGGAAGGCGCCGTTCGAGGGGCTCGACCCCATGGCGACCCTCACGGCCGTCGTCTCGCAGGAGCCCGAGCGCCCCACCCAGCTCGAGCCGAGTCTCCCGGCGGCCCTGGAGCTCGTCATTCAGAACGCCATGGCGAAGGACGCCGCCAGTCGCTTCCCGAGCATGGAGGCGTTCGACGCGGAGCTCGCCTCGTTCGACCCCGCGCGTGCTTCCCTGCTGCCGCCCTCTCCGGACATGACGGGAGAGTCGCAGCGGGCGAGCGGGACACCGCCCACGGTCGTGCGGCCCGCCCGCGCCAACAAGGCGCACCACGCCCCGACGATGTTGGCCCAGCGCTCACGGGACGTGCGTTGGGCGCGCCCGGCGCTGGCGCTCCTGACGGCGGGGGTCTTCCTCTGGGTCACGCTGGGCTTGGTGACGGCCCTGGTCGCGGCGATCAAGCTCTTCGGAGACGGGGACAGCGCGCTGACGACCACGGAGGTCGTGCTGAGCGGCGTGGGGGCCCTGGCGCTGATGTTGACTCCGACGATCCTCTGGTGTCGTCACTTGGCGAGGATCTGGGGCAGCACCCCCCGAGTGATGTCTTTGGGAGAGCAGCTGCGCGCGGCGCTCCTGGCGGGGATCGCGGGCTATGGGGTGATCGTGCTCTTCCGAGCGTTCTTCGACGCGATCCTCCAGGACGGGAGCTTCGGCTTGACCGCACCGACGTGGACGTTGGGGCTCTTCGCCGCCTCCTGTGGCTTTGGTGCGCTCGGCTGGTTCGCCATGGGTCGGAATCGGGCGTCGGAGCGCGGCTGAGCGCGCCGCGACGCCACGTGGTCGAGGGGGGCCCTGCGGCGCACCGAGCGCTCCGCGTCGACGCTGCACCTCAGCCCAGGAGCTCGGCCAGGTCCCGGGGCAGCGGCGTGGTGACGGTGAAGGGTGCCAGCTCCGGGCCCGCGTAGGCGAGCGAGGCCGCGTGGAGGGCGTGGCGCTCCCCGAGGGCGAGCTCGACTCCGCCGTAGAGCACGTCTCCCGCGATCGGAGCTCCCACGGAGGCGAGGTGCGCGCGCACCTGGTGTCGACGAGCGCGCGGCGCCTTCACCTCGACGAGAGCCCAGCGCCCTGCGCGCTCGAGGACGCGGTACTCCGAGCGCGCGGGCCGCGCGCCAGGGGACGTGGGAGGCCACACGGCGACCTTCCGGCGGTTCTTGGCGTGGGGGCCGAGCCAGGCCTCGATGAGCCCGGCGTCTTCGACGCGATCGGACTCCACCACGGCCAGGTAGGTCTTGTGCAGCGTCCCCGACTCGAGGGCGCTCCGGAGGGCGGCGAAGGTGCGCGCGTCGCGCGCGGCGACGAGCACGCCGGAGGTCTGCGTGTCGAGGCGATGGACGATGCCGGGTTCCCGCGGCCCGAAGCCGACGCCCGCCATCTCGGGATAACGGGCCAGCAGGGCGTTGACGAGGGTGCCTCGGTCGGTCCCGCGCAGCACGGCGCTGGGTTGCCCCGCGGGTTTGTCGACGACGACGAGATCCGGCCGCTCGAGCAGTACGTCGAGGGGGCCGGGGTCCGGGACCGCCGCGCTGGGCTCGGGCAAACGGACGGTGACGTGGGCCCCTGCGGCGGGCTGCTCCGCCTTGACGGCGCGTCGACCATCGACGCGGACGTCGCCGCGGCGGACGAGCTCCGTCGCCGCTCTCCTGCCGACGCCGGGCAGCCGCTGCACCAGGATGCGATCGAGCCTCTGCCCTTCCTCGTCGACGGTCACCTCGAACTCGTAGACCTCCTCGAGGTCGTCGTTCGAGTCGTCGCTTGCGTCGCTCGCTTCGTCGGTCATGCCGTCACCAGAGCCCCTGCACGCCGGCGCCGAAGGCCGGCGCGGTCTCATGGCCCACCTGCGACATACCGATCACGCCGGCGTGCGGTGACCAGCGCTCGACGAGCGGTGGCGTTCTGCGCAGCCCGCTCCGCTCCGCTGCTTCGTTTGCCGGGACGTCGTCGGAGGTGGCCAGCATGCCGACCAACGCCCCCGCCGCCGTCCCGAGGGCGATGGATCCGAACCAGAGCCTCCGCCGGGTGTCGTCGAGCTCATCGCCGAGGAGGAGCGGCGTCCCCAGCGCACCTCCGGTCAGGCCGCCGAGGAGCGCCGCGAGGTCCACGAGGAGCACCCGGGACGAGGAGGTTTCGACCTGGGTGGCGGCGATGCCTGCGGCCAGCACGCCGACCCCCGCGCCGTATCCCATTCCGGCCAGGGGAGTGTTGACCAGATCTCCGCGCACGATGCCCTCCGCCAGCGCTCCCATGCCCAGCCCGAAGGCGGCGCCGGAGTGGGCGAGGGCCGCGCCGCCATCGTCCACGCGATTGTTGGCGACGGCGATGGTCGCCAAGGTCACGCCCGCGGCGGTCCCGGCGAGGCCGTACAGATAGCTGTGTTCCTGGCGTACGTCGTAGCTCGTCGCCAGCAGCACGCCCGAGGTCGCGGGCCACACCATACCCGCCGAAAGAAACCAAGCGTCGTCGGTGGTGATGTCCCACTCATCGGCCACCAACATGGACGCGCCCAGGCCGATCCCGACGCCGAGCGCCGCGAGCGGGTAGAGCAACCGGTCGTCCTCGCTGGCGCCCGCCTGGTGCAGAGACACGCCGATCGCGCCGCCGAGGAGCGCCGTGTTCAAGGCGAGGACCGCGCGGCCGGCGGAGCGGGGAGCGCGGGACTCCGTGGCGGCAACCGCCGTGGGGGGCTCCGTGGGCTCGGTGGGGATCGTCGCGACGTCCCGCAGGAGGACCATGGTCCGCACCTCGAGGCGCTCGGCCTCGACCACGTCCACGGCCACGCGCCGCACGGAGGTGCCTGGGGGGACCGCGGTGACTTCGATGCGCCACAGCTCGCCCGCGGGCGTCACGCGCGCGCTCAAGAGCCAGGGGGCCGACTCGCCCGCGGGGCGATCGCGCAGCTCCTGATCGAGGAGCTCGGGGGGCACCACCTGCGCGGCAATGCCGACGTCGAGGGCTCCCTCCTGGAGCGCCCCGATGACTCCGTGCTCCAGGGAGCCAAGCTGAGCGCCGTCATCCGCCCCGGGAGAGAGCGCGGAGGACGGTGGGGGGAGGGAACCCGGTGGAGGAGGAGCCTCCGCTCCGAAATCGCTCGCGGAGTCGTGCTCGGTGCCCTCGTGCGCGGAGGCCGCTTCGCCCTGGTGCGCAGGGTCTTCTGCTGCCCCGCCATCCGCCCGACCGTCCGTCTCGGGGGGCGCCGTCGTCGGAAAGTCGGAGGCCCAGGCGGAAGAGCTGGAGGCGGCGAGAGCCCACAGCAAGGCGAAGGCCGCGGGGGTGCTCCGTCGAAAGGGTCGAGGCGGCGTGGCCATCAAAACATCACCGAAGCCCGGATCCAGGCGTCCAAACCGTGGGAGGTCCCCACCCGAAAGCGATTGCCCGGGGCGTTGATGACGGTGCGGTAGTTCGGGTTGGGCGTCCCCGTGGGCGACCACTCCGGCGCCTCCTCCGAGCCCACATTTTGCTTACAAGGACCCGCGAGGGTGACCTCCGCGGCGCCATCCTGCTCGCACGGGCGATCGAAGGTGATGATGTGTCCCTGTACGATGTGCCAGGCGCCGCCCACGTCGAACTTGACGTATTCGCCCGCCTGCCACGTGAACTGGCCGCTCAGCTCGAAGCGGGCGTGATGCTGCACCTCCGTCAAGCCAGTGAAGTACACGCGTCGCGAGCTCGGATCCACGACGGAGGGGTTGCTCTCGTCGACGCGGCCGCTGGCGTCGAGGTTCGGCATGTGGCCCGCGAAGCGCGGCGCACGCAGGGACGCCGCTGAGCTCGAGCCGAGGGCATCGAAGAGCTCGGAGTAGTCTCGCCCCGTCGACACGTAGGTGCTGCGGAGCCGGGTGTCGAAGACGAGCCGCTGGTGCCGTTCGCGGATCTCCCACGGGACGATGGCCGTCCCGACGACGAGGGAGCCGCGCACGGGCGGTCGGTGGGACGCTCCGAGGCTCGCGGAGCCGAAGTCGCTGCTCGAGGTCGGGAGCTCGACGAGCCCCCTGAGCCCGCCGTAGGGCTCCACGTACTTGATGCGCTTGGAGACGAAGGTGTGCGCCTCGAGCCCCGTGGTCCCGCGACTGACACCGGGGCGGCGTGTCCCGGAGAAGTTCCCCTCCAGAGGCCCCCGCGCCGGGTCGTCGTTGGGATCCGCGATCCCGTCCCGATTCACGTCGGAGGGGTGAGCGCACGCGACGAGGGGCACGTCTCGTTCCGCCGCGGCCGCGGCGTCACCGGCGGACGCGTTGCAGGCGCGCATCGGCTCGCTCACGTTGAAGCGCCCCTCGAACCCCACCACCCACGTCGGCCGCGCGCGCTGGCGATACTGGTTCATCAGGCCGACCTCGAGTCCGATGGCGAGGTACTCGATGCCGCTGCGTGTCGGAGACTCGAAGGGGACGGAGAAGAGCTGCTCGCCAGGCAGCCCCGCGAGGGCGGGCGGGGGATTGGCGGGATCGCTCGACGAGGCGCCGCGCGCCGAGAGGCTGCGGACGTTCGAGAGGATGATGGGCAGCCGGACGCGCAGGGCGATGTCCCGGAACAAGCCGATGTCCGCGGCCGGGATGAGGCGGTTCGTCGTCTCCGAGTAGTTCGCGACGTCCAGGTCCCCGGAGATGTAGCCTGTCGTCGATCCGGACGCCGCGAGGGAGGTCTCGCGGTAGATGGGGGCGCTCCGCGTGGACTGCTTGAAGGTGAGCGACAGGTGGAGGTCGAAGTCGTTCACCTCGTCGAAGGCGTCGACCACCTGGGTCAGATCCGTCGCGGAGTCCGCGAGGACGCTCGGCTCCGCGGGGCGGCGGTATTGATCCGCTGCAGCGCTCCCGGACAGGAGGAGCAGCGCCCCGCCGAGGGCTGCGCCCGCCAGCGCGCCGGCTGGCCTCGGGTCACCGCCGGGGGGCGTCGTCCTCCGCGCGTGGAGCCCCTCCTGGTTCGGAGGGGGCCACCTCCGGGGGGAGGACCAACGGCGTTGCACGGAAAATCGGCCCACTTGCGCGCCAGGACGCTACCGGCGCGCTGCTCGGACTGTCAACGGACCGCCTCGGCCAGCCTGGCTTCATCGGGCCGCGCTTTTCACCGTCGAGCGCCCGGCGTGGCTGGTGGTCCACGCGTCTCCGCCCAGGTCTCCCGGGAGGAGTTGGCCGAGGCTCAAGGATCGTCGATCGGCGGAGCTTCGGCCTTTTCGGAGCCAGGAGGCACGACGAGGGTTCGTCGATCGGAGTCGTCGTCCTCCACCTCCTCGAACAGCTCGTTGGTGATGTCCTCGGCGGCCAGCTCTTCGCGGGCCTGCCCGAGCTCGCGGCTCGTCTCGGCGAGGCGGTCTGCCAGCACCCCCAAGAACTGCCAGAGGAGCTTGACGGCGAGCGCCTGCTCGGTCCGCAGCAGCTCGAAGAACTCGCGCCGCCGCACGACCATCAGCTCGGATGGCCCGTCGCTGATCACGCTGGCGGAGCGTGGCTGGTTCCGCACCAGCGCCATCTCGCCGAAGTGGGCCCCTGGGGGCAGCGTCGTGATGAACGCGCCGCCGCGCACGATCTTCACCTTGCCCGAGAGCACGATGAACAGCTCGTCCCCCGCCTCGCCCTCCTTGACGATGGTCATGCCATCCTCGTAGGGCATCACCTCCGTGACCTGGAGGACCCGGAGCAGCTCACGATCGTTGAGCGGCCGGAAAAGCGGCATCTTCGCGAGGATGTCGCGCTTCAGCTGGAGCTGCTTGGCGCGGCTCTCGTCTCGCTGGCCGAGGCGCCCGACGCTGATCAGGATGCCGGTGATGTTGTCCGAGCCGCCGCACTCGTTGGCGCGGTCGATGAGGCCGCGTACGGCGGGCTCCAGGTCGTCCTCGGACATGCGCTGGCCCAGCTCTTCGAGGCTGTCCTCGAAGTACTGGTAGAGGCCGTCCGAACAGAGCAACAGCCGATCGCCGGCGAGCACGTCGAGGACGAGGCTCTCGGGCTCCGCGTGCTCGTAGACCCCGACGGCGCGGGTGATGGCGTTCTTCTGCGCGAGCTTCTCGACCTTCTCGCGCGGCATCTTCTTGCGCTTGACCAGCTCGTTGAAGACCGTGTGGTCCTCGGTCACCTGCTCGAGCACGCCATCGCGCAGGAGGTACAGGCGGCTGTCTCCGCAATAGGTGACGAAGGCCTGCTGGGCGACGAGCAGGACGCACACGAGGGTCGTGCCCATGCCCCGCTTCGTCGGGTCCCGAACGGCCTCCGCGTGGACGCGAGCGGACGCGCGGTTCACCGCGAACTCGAGCATGTTGGTGATGTCCCGCTTGCTCACGCGGTCGGCGCCAGTCTTCCCGGCGGCGAAATCCTCGAGCAGGTCGCGCTCCTTCTTGACCTCCTCGTGGAGGACCCGCACCGCGAGCGCGCTGGCCACCTCTCCCGCCGCGTGTCCGCCCATGCCGTCGCACACGACGTACAGTCCAAGCTTCTTGTCGACGAGGAAGTTGTCCTCGTTGTGCTCCCGCTTGCGACCGACGTCGGTGAGCGCGGAGAAGATCACCTCGGTGCCCATTGGTGGGGAGAATACCGGCCTGGGGGGCGCCCTCCAAGCGGCGAATTCTACAGGGCTCGCTCGTTCGGGGGCCGTTCTCTGGCCGTTCGAGAGCGTTTGGCCGCTTCTCGGGCGTGCAAGCGCGGGGGGCGGGTGGGTGCCGGTCCGCCGTAGGGAGTGGAAAAAAGAGCCGTGGTCAGAGCCCGTCGAGGACTCCCATCTCGAACATGGACCGGTGCCCGTCTCGCCCGACCACGACGTGATCCAGCAACGGAACTGCCACCAGGGCCGCCGCCGAGGCCAGCGCGATGGTCATCTCAAGGTCCTCACGGCTCGGTGTCGGATCCCCGCTCGGGTGGTTGTGGACCACCACGAAGGCGCTGGCCGCATGTCGCACCACCGGGATCAGGAAATCGCGGGCGAGCAGCGCGCACCCGTGCATGCCACCTCGTCCTACCTGCAGCGCGCAGCTGAGGACGCTGCGTCCGTCGAGACAGAGCACCCACACCTCCTCGTGGTCCAGGCGCGTGAGGCGGCGGGCCGCCCACCGGGCCACCGCGTCGGCGCACAGGGGGAGCCCCGAACGGCGCTCGGTCTCGCGGCGGGCGGTGCGCCGACCGAGCTCGAAGACCGCCGCGACGCGAGCGGCCTGAGCGGGGCCGAGACCAGGTCGGGCCGCCAAGCCCGCTGGGGGCAGTTTGCCGAGGGACTCGAGACCTCCAGTACCTTCGAGGAGGGCGATCGCCAGCTGTGTGGCCGACAGGCCATCGCCCCCTTGTCCCAGCACGAGGGCGAGGAGCTCGGAGTCACCGAGCTCCTCGACGCCCGACCACTGGGCACGCTCACGTAACTCGCGGAGCGCGAGCTCCTGATAGGGGAGGCGGAGCGGAGGAGCCGTCATCGTGCCACGGCACATTGCAGGAGCCGTGCCGCGGGGCCGTCGCAGCCCTCCCCCGGGAAATCCCGCCCCGGAGTGACGCGCCCCTCGGGATTCAGCCTGTCCGCCACGACGCGCGCCCTGGCCGCCAGGTCGCCGCCATTTGGCCGCGCGCCCACGTCATCAGCGCGGTGTCGCCCCGCGTACCATGCACCCCACCGGCACCTCGCGGCGCGACGTGGACCTGCGCGGCGGTCCGTGCGCTCACTCGAGGCGCTGAGGCTCCCCTTCCGGGAGCAGTGCGAGCAACGCCTCGAGCGCTCGCTGCACCGCGTCGGCCTGGCGCCCGTCGAAGGTCACCTTCGTGCGGTAGGTGGGATCGAACCATTTGGGGTAGGACCCGACCTCCACCTCGGGGTGCGCTTCGACCACTCGATCGAGCAGGGGCTTGAGCTCCGCCTCCTCGAGCAGAGTGAACACGGCGCGGCCGAAGAACTCCTCCGCGCCCCGCAAATGGGCGCGCACCACCGCGAGCTTCATGCGGAAGATTTCCGGTACGCCCGGGAGGATCCAGACGTTGTTCATCACCACCGTGGGCCAGCGGATGTCCGCCGTGCCGAGGAGGCGCGCTCCCGCGGGCACGCGCGCCATCGCCAGGTGCTCAGGGGTGAGGCGATCGCCGTAGGTGCGCTCGAGCATGGTGGTGAGCTCCGGGTGGTGCTCCACGGCAACGCCAAATGCCGCCGCCACGCCCGCGATCGTCACGTCGTCGTGGGTTGGCCCGATGCCACCGCTCGTGAAGAGGACGTCATGGCTCGTGCTGAGCTCGCGCACCTCCCGGGCGATGAGCTCGAGGTCGTCGCCGATGGTGTGCGTGCGATTGAGCCGGATCCCGAGGGCGCGCAGCGTGGTGGCCAGGGGGTGCAGGTTGCTCTCCTGGACCTTGCCGTTCAGCAGCTCGTTGCCGATGGCCAAGGCGGCGGCGGTGGTCACGATGCTGCGGCTCATGGAAGGCTCACGATGGCTTCTTCACGGCTCCGGTCCACGTTCCCACGCGACGTCCCCGCGCTTTCGGATCTTCAGTCTGCGTCCAGATCGCGGACGACGGGGTTGCCCTCTTCGTCCATCCTCATCAGTTCTTCCACGCGTGCCTCGGCTGCGTCGAGGCGGGCCTGGGAGGAGCGCGCGAGGCGCACCCCCTCCTCGAAGCGGGCGAGGGACTCCTCGAGGCTCAGAGCACCTCCCTCCAGGTCTTCGACGATGTGGCTCAGGCGGCGCATGGCATCCTCGAACGACGACGTGGTGATGGCCTCGGCGCCGTCCACGGGGCTCTCGGGCGCGGGAGCGGCTGCCGGGGCGCTGGCGGGGGAGCGGGACTTCTTCAAGGTCATGGGACGGGAGGAGCCTCGCCCCGGGCGGCGGGGTTGGCAACTGGAAGCCGGCGCAGGTCCCAGGGCTTGGCGAGCGGCCCGTGGACCCCGACGAAGCCGTCCGGATCGGGGAAGAGCCAGAGCGTCTCTCCGGACGCGGTGAACAACTGCACGGGCCCCTCCTCGCCGTGCAGCCAGAGGAGGGCGTCACGGGTCCGCGTGCGGGGTGTGCCCGGCGACGCGGACGACCGGAGGCGTGCCAGATCGCGCACCACCGGATCCGGATCGAGGCGAGCGGCGACCTCCAGCCAGCGACGCCCGGAGGGCTCGGGGCGCTGCACCAGGGCCCAGGCGGCCGCCCGGCGCACGGCCGGTTCGGGGTCCCAGGCGAGGGTGTCTCCGAGTAGGGCGATCGCGCCTGGGGTGTTCGCGGCCGCCAGGCCGCGAGCGGCGGCGATTCGGGTGGCGACGTGCGGGCTGCCGAGCCATCGCCGGACGCGGTGCAGCGGCTCTTCACCCTCGTCGCCCCGCGCCGGCACCCGCGCGACGAGGAGCTCGACGAGCGTCGCGGGCCCCTCCCGGGTCGACACCCGCGCTGGCGGAGAGAGCAGGGCCTCGAGCCGCTGGGTGGGGACCCGAGCGGCCGCCTCGGGAGCGAGCAGGGCCGAAAGGAGCGCGCTCTCCTCGGCCCCGTCGGCGGTCTCGTTCTCGCCGCTTCCTTTGGCGCCGCGCTGTCGCTGCGGCGAGGGAGGGGACGTCCGGGTGAGCCTCGCGGTCGCCGCTGCCGCCAGAGGTTCCCTCCAGGACTGACGGCCCAGAGCCCGCAGCACCACCGGATCTGCCGTGGACAGGAGCTCGGCGGCGCGCTCCGGTTGCGCCACCGCGACGGCCCAGGCGGCCGCTGCCCGATCGGCGTCAGCGTTGGCTCCCGCGCCCTTGGACTGTTGCAGGAGCTTCGTCGTGGCTGCCTCGAAGGGCCCCCGCTGGGCGTCCGCGCTGCCGCGCGCCAGGCGAACCCCGAGGATGCGGAGCGCCCAGCGGCGCCGCGAGGGCTCGTCGAGGGTCTGAGCCAGGAGCGCGCTCCCTTGGGGACCATCGGCGCGCGCCAGAGCGCCCGCCACCACGGGGGCCGCGGGGCCGTCGAGCCCGCGCAAGAGCAGCCGGAGGCTCGGGGAGCGATCGAGCTTCGCCAAGGCGAGGAACACGAGCTCGTCCTCCGCCGTGGGGCGTCGGGCGGCGGAGCTCGCGAGGGCAGCGCGCGCCAGCCGCAGCAGACCTGCTTCCCACCCCGCATCGGGCTGGGCAGCGGCGAGCTCGAGGAGCGTGCGGCGGCGGCGGGGATCCTGGGGGAGCTCCGTGAGCTGCGCGGACAACGCCTGGGTGCCCAGGGGATCACCGGCCTCCACGAGGATCCTCGTGGCCACGAAGCGCTGACTCGCGTCGGCGCTGTGCTTCCACCAGTGGCGAGCGACCTCCTGGGTCTCGAGGGTGCCGAGGCGAAACAACGCCCAAGCCGCCGCAGCAGCCTGAGCGGGGGGACCGTTCCGGACGACCTCGCGGAGGTGCTCGTCCGCGCGCTGGTCTCCGAGCTCGGCCAAGAGCGCCAGGGCCGCGTCTGCGGGAGCGGTGCGCAAGACCGGCTCGATCTGCGCGGGAGGATGGCCAAGGAGGGCTCTGTGGGAGGCGCGCGCGAGTGACTCGCCCTGCCAGAGCGCGCGCCCCAGGGCTCGCAGGGCGTCGGGCGCGCCGCTCAGGGCGAGGGCCAGCGCGGCTGTGTGCAGGGCCATGTCGTCGTGCGGCTCGAGGCCGTCGGCGGCCGCGGTCATCAGGCGGACCAACGCGCGCCGCACCTCCAGGTGATCCGAGTGCTGCGCGAGGGCGCGCGCCAGAGCCAGACGGATTCGGGCGCGCTCGCTGGGGTTCAGCTCGGCGGTCTCGGAGGCGGCGTCCCCCGACGCGTCGCGGTTCGCGCCTCGGCCCTGCGGCGCGCTCGCTGGCGCTTCGCTGGTGGCGTCCCGCACGGCGTCGACGAGGGCGTGGCGGCTCCGCGCCTCGGGAGACGCGCCGAGGCGCTCGATGGCTCGCAGTCGAGTGGACGGATCGGAGCTCTGCAGATCCCCGCGCACATCCGTCCATTGGCGGAGCCACCCCGGATCGGCCCGCTGCGTCTGCGCCTCGAGGGGCGTCGTCCAGGCGAGCGCCAGGGACAGCGCGCAGGCTCTGGAGAGGCACGCCGCCCGGCGAGGTGAGCGGCCGCCCTCGGAGGACTCGAAGGGGAGGCCCGCGCGACGCCGCGAAGATCGGGCAGGGGGGTCGGAAGCCCGCATGGGCAGAGACTAGCTCAACCTGGGGCAGGGGCTTTGCCAAAGCCGGGAAACGGGGCTAATGCCGCCCCCAAGCATGGACGCCATCCGGATTCGAGGTCGTCGCCGGCTGGAGGGTACCCTCCGCGTCGGAGGGGCGAAGAACGCCGCCCTGCCCATCCTGTGCGCTACCCTGCTCTCGGAGGGGGAGAGCCGCCTGCGCAACGTGCCCGGACTCCGGGACATCGGCACGACCGCCGCCCTCCTCGACGTCCTGGGGCGCAAGACCACCGTGAACATCCCCGAGGTGCGCGTGGGTCCGGCCACAGGGGCCTTCTTCGAGGCGCCCTACGAGCTCGTGCGCCAGATGCGGGCCAGCGTGCTGGTGCTGGGCCCGCTGGTGGCTCGCTTCGGCGAGGCGCGGGTGTCCCTGCCCGGCGGCTGCGCCATCGGCGCCCGCCCCGTCGATCAGCACCTGAAGGGGCTGGAGGCCCTCGGGGCGCACATCACCGTCGAACACGGCTACGTCTACGCGAAGGCCCCGCGCCTCGTGGGAGCGGAGATCGTCCTCGACATGCCGACCGTCACGGGCACGGAGAACCTGATGATGGCGGCCGCCCTCGCCAAGGGCCGCACGACGCTGATCAACTGCGCGCGGGAGCCGGAGGTGGAGGAGCTCGGGCGCGTCCTGAACAAGATGGGGGCCAAGGTGGACGGGGCGGGGACGGCCATCATCCACATCACCGGTGCCGACGAGCTGGCGCCCTTCGACCACGCGATCATCGCCGATCGGATCGAGGCGGGCACCTTCATGGCCGCCGTCGGGGCGACCGGAGGCAACGTCCTCCTGGAAGATGCTCCCCTGGACGACCTCGAGCCCGTCGCCGTCAAGCTGCGCGAGGCAGGGGTCACGCTCGAGCGCGACGGCAACGGCGTGCGCGTCGTGCGCGAGGGGCCGATCTTACCCGTCGACGTCACCACGGCGCCGCACCCGGGCTTCCCGACGGACATGCAGGCTCAGTTCATGGCCCTGATGACCCAGTGCGAAGGGCGGGCCGTGCTGACGGAGACGATCTTCGAGAATCGCTTCATGCACGTGCCCGAGCTGCAGCGCATGGGCGCCAAGATCGCCATCCGCAACAACACCGCCGTGGTCGAGGGCGTCGGCCCGCTCTCGGGCGCGTCGGTAATGGCGACGGATCTGCGCGCCAGCGCTTCGCTCGTCATCGCCGGCCTCGTCGCGGAGGGCGAGACGATCGTGCGTCGCGTCTACCACCTCGATCGCGGTTACGAGAGCATCGAGAAGAAGCTCGGCGGCGTGGGCGCCCTGATCGAGCGCATCCAACTGGAGGGCCCATGAGCACCCGACCGCTGACCCTCGCCATCCCCAAAGGACGCGTCAGCAAGGCCCTCGCGCCGCTCCTGGAGCGTGCCGGTGTCGGAACGCAGAACCTCGTCGCCAACGATCGCCGCCTCGTGCGCGAGAGCGACGACGGGAGCTTGCGGTTCTTGCTCCTCAAGCCCGACGACGTCCCCACTTACGTCGAGTACGGCGTGGCCGACCTCGGCATCAGCGGGCGCGACGTGCTCCTCGAGCGCCGCTACGACCTGTACCAGCCGCTGGATCTGGGGGTGGGCAAATGCCGCATGGTGGTTGCGGGACCGGCGGGCGTGAGCGTCGGCGCGCGCCCCCGCGTGGCGACGAAGTTCCCGCGCATCGCCACCGAGCATTTCGCCCGCAAGGGGGTCCAGGCCGAGGTGATCTACGTCGGAGGCTCCGTGGAGCTCGCCCCCCTCGTCGGGCTCTCGGACGTGATCGTCGACATCGTGGAGTCGGGCGCCACCCTGCGCGAGAACGACCTCGTGGTGCTCGAGCCCATCTGCGACATCTCCTCCGTGCTCGTGGCCAACCGCAGCCTGTACAAGCTGCGTCACGCACAGATCGCGCCGCTCGTCGCGCGGCTTCGGGCGGCCGTCGAAGCAGACGGAGCCTGAGGCCCCCCTGAGGCCCCCCTGAGGTCCCCCCACCGGGAGAGCACCGGCATACGGCGCGCCGTGCGGCGTCCGTGATCTCGGTGGGCGCGGGACGGAGCCGGGAGCGCGGTCGGGGAGGCGGCGTCGCCACCTCCCCGACGTCATCGTCCGCTGACCAGAGCGTTCGGGCTCCAGGGACTCTTCAAAGCGGGCGCGGAGTTCGAGGGCATCGAGTGCCCTCGGCCCTTCGGAAGCTCACTCGAACTCGATGCTCTGCAGCGCCTCGGGACAGGTCTCCTCGAGGCTCGCGCAGCTGGCGGGGGCCTGCGGCTCGGGCCCCGTGTAGTTCGCGAGGAAGTCGCGGGTGATGCTTCCACAGGCGGGCAAGTCGGTGAACATGGTGAGGGTCTCGTCGATGCTGTCCTTGATGCATCGTTCGATCTCTTCCACGCTCGCCGAGCATTCTTCCGGGACGCTCAGGTCGTCACAGGTGTCCTCGTCCGGCTCGAAGATGGGGTCCCTGTCCTCTGTCTGTTGGCACGCCCGGACCCCTTCGGTGCACGCCTCCTGAAGTTGAGCGTCCGTGAGGGTCGCATCCAATCCAGCGACGATCCCCGCCGCCAGCACTCCCGCGAACCGGCACGGGTCGATCTCCTTGCTGCGCCGCACGACGTAGTCATTCCCGGCTTCGCAGATCTTCCGGACTTCGTCGTCGCTGAGCTCGTCACCCCGTTTCGTCGGATCGACCCCCGAGCTGATGCCCCCGCCCCCGCCGTCGTCGCCGCCACACCCGGGAACCAACGTCGCCGCGAGCATCCCGAGACCGATCGTCCAAGCCAAAGTCTTCATCGTTCTTCCTGCCTTCAAAGTAATCCAGCGTTCCGAGGAGGCACCGTGCGGTGCCCCGGGGGTGTCGCCACCCACCAGTTCCTATC
>JAAZAA010000134.1 GCA_012514535.1 Myxococcales bacterium
CCGCCCAGAACGCCCCAGATCCGCAGCGCCCCGTCACGGTGCTGACGCCCGCGGTGGGAGCCGTCGCCGCCGGAGGCTTCTCCGCGCCGAACGTCGGCGCGCGCCTCGGGGCGCTCCCCGCTCCCGCCCGCGCCAAGAAGGGCAGCGCCCTGCCGTGGGTGCTCGGCTCCCTCGCCGTGCTCCTCGGGGGAGCCATCGGGCTGGTCTTCTATCACCAACAGCGCACAAAGCTGCCGAGCCCGCCCGCGCTCACCACGCCCGCCCCGCCCCCTCCGGCGGCCCAGACCGTCGCGGAGGCGGAGGCGCCTCAGGTGGCGGCGCCCGCTTCGACCTCCACTCCGGGGACGTCGCAGTCCACGCCTCCGCCAGCTCCCACCAGCGGCCAGCCGGTGACGCACCAGAAGCCTCCCGCTCAGAACCCGGGAGGCGGCACCCCGAAGCCGGGGAAGGACGACGACGCGCCTCCCGCACCCTTCGGGTTCCCGCTGCCCTTGCCGAGCAGCTTGCCGCCCCTGCCCTCGACCCTGCCGCCCCTGCCCGAGTCGCTCACCTCCGCGCTCCCGACGTCCTTTCCGCCGATCTTCCAGCCGCTCCCGCGGCAAGGCGACGAAGGCGGGGAGCAGAGCGAGCCGGGCGACCAGTAGAGCGGTGGTGCGCCCCGCGGCGGTCCGACACACGGCGCAAACCTTCCCGCCCCTTCGCGTTCACGGGCTGGCGACGGAGACGCGACCGCGCTAGTCGTAACCTCTCGTCGTGAACAGCGCGCCGCCCCATCCCGACTCGAAGCAGAGCCTGCGAGGTTTCGTCGGCTCGATGCCTGCCGCGTATCGGGACCGCTTCGCTCCGGCCCAAATGGCCGTCCACGCCCACGTCTCCGCGGCGCGCGGCGCTCGCCCCGCCCACGTGGGGAGCTTCCCCTGGCATGATCCGTCCCTCACGGCGCTCTGCGTCGTCGCCGACGACCGCCCGGGCCTGCTCGCGCTCATCAGCGAGGCCTTCGTGCAGATGGGCCTCGACATCCAGGCCGCCGAAGCCTACACGCGGCGCTTGAGTCCCCCCGCCGCGACGGAGGCGCGCTCTCGCCCTCCCAGCTCCGGGGCGGCGTCGAACGGCACCTCGGAGGTGGTCGATCTGTTCTGGGTACGCCGCCCCCAGGGAGGAGCGATCACGGAGAGCGAGGTGGACGCCCTCCGGGCCCACCTGGTGGATCTGCTCCTGGGACGCCGCGCGCCCACCCAGCAGCTCGAGCCCCTCGGCCCCGCCGACTTCGTCACGGAGACGACGGTGCGCTTCATCGAGGGGGACGATGGCCTCCTGAACGTGCTCGAGGTGGAGACGGACGACCGCTCCGGGCTCCTGTACCTCCTGTCGCGGGCGCTCTTCGAGCTCCAGGTCCAGATCACGACGTCCCAGGTGCGCACCACCGGCAAGCGCGTCTACGACCGCTTCACGTTGCTCGAGCTCGACGGCTCGCCCATCGACGACAGCCGACGCCTGGAGATCCAGGTCGCGGTGCTCTCCGCCATCGAGCCCATGACTCAGATCCGCGAGATTCGGCGCGCCGAATCGTCGCCGAGCTGAGAGGCCGCCCGGGCGCCCTCGGCGGAGGTCAGCCCTCCGCCAGGGCTTCTCGGTACACCTCCAGGGTCTGATCTGCGCAGCGCTGCCAGGAGAAGTCCGACACGCGCCGCAGCCCCGCCTGCACGATGTGCTCACGCAGGTCCGCTCGCTCGTCCAGGTCCCGGATCGCCTGGGCGATGGCCCCTTCGTCCTCCGGATCCGGGTGCAGGGCGGCGTCCCCCGTCACCTCGCGCACCGCCTCCGCCCTCGAGCCCACCACCGGGAGCCCCACGCTCATGGCCTCGAGGGCGGGCATGCCGAAGCCCTCATAGAGGGACGCGAACAGGAGCATGCGCGCGTGCCGGTACAGGGTGATGAGCTGCGCGTCGGTGACGTGGGAGAGCTCGATGACCACGCGCCGCACCTCGGGCTGCCGCAGCAGGCGATTCATCTCGTCGTCGACCCTCGAGAAGCGACGCACGAGCACGAGCTTGTGGTCGTCCCGATCGCCCACCGCCCGCACGAACGCGCGCAGGATCCGGGGATGGTTCTTGTAGGGAGACCCCTGCCCCACGCACAGGGAGTAGGACGTCCCGGGGGGGACCAGATCGTCGATGAAGGCGCGCTCCCGCGCGCGCTCCGGATCGAAGCGCCCTCGATCGACGCCGTGGTGGACGACACGGACCTTGTGGGCGTGCTCGGGGTACACGCGCTCGATCGCCCGCCGCGTCGCCTCGGAGATCGCGATCACGCGCCGCGCCCCCCGCACGGCGCGGCCGATGTTCCAGGTGTACCAGGCGCCGTTCGCCCAACGCACGGGGAGGAAAGCGGAGGCCAGACGCCGTGCTTCGACCCACATCAGGTCGTGGATCGTCACGACGAAGGGTGCGGCGAGCCCGAGGGGGACGAGATCCGCGGGGGAGTGGTAGAGGGCGGCGTCGGCGCAGGGGTGGGCGCGACCCAGCTGAAACACCGTCTTGACGGACTTCGTCTCCCCGGGGAACTCCAGCTCCCGCACGTTGGGGTGCCCCTCGACGAGGGGCGCCGACCCGGGGCCGCGCAGGAGCAAGAAGTCGAGCTCCGGGGCCGCGGGCACCAGGTGACGCACGAGCGCCTCCACGTAGTTGCCGATGCCGCTCCTGTGAGCGACCACCGAGCGGGCGTCGATGACGATCGAGCGAGACACGGCCCCCGCCGTAGCACCCGTTCAGGCGCGGGTGTAGCCGTGTTCGCTCCGACGGCACGAATGCCCGGGATTTACCCCTCGCACGCCACCTGGAGGCGACTCGGCGAGATCCGTCAGCGCGCACTCGCCGCGCCGAACACGCGACGCACGACCTCTGCGGTGGCGCTCTTGCGACGCAGGAACTCCCGGGGAGCGCCGGAAGCGACCACCCGCCCCCCCGCTTCGCCGCCTTCGGGACCGAGCTCGACGATGTAATCGGCGCCGGCGATCACCTCCGGGTGATGTTCGATCACCACCAGAGTGTCCCCGCGCTCGACGAGGCGCTCCAGCACGCCGAGCAGCTTGGCCACGTCCGCGACGTGGAGCCCCGTGGTGGGCTCGTCGAGCACGTAAAGGGTGGGCAAGTGGCGGGCGCCCGCCGTGAGCTCCGCGGCCAGCTTGAGGCGCTGCGCTTCGCCGCCCGACAAGGTGTGAGAGCCCTGCCCGAGGGTGATGTAACCGGCACCGAGCTCACACAGGGTCTCGAGGGGGGCGCGGATCTTCGGGTGGTGCTCGAACACCTCGACGGCGCGCTCCGCCGTGAGGGCGAGCACCTGACCGATGTCGTGGTCCAGGTAGCGCACGCTCAGGGTGCGCGGTTCGAAGCGGCTGCCCTCGCAGGTGGGGCAAGGCGTCACGACGTCGGGGAGGAAGCTCATCTCGTGGGAGATGACCCCTTGCCCGTCACAGGCGGGGCAGCGCCCGCCCTGGGGTGTATTGAAGGAGAAACGGGCCGCGGAGAACCCCTGCACCTGCGCGTCCGTGGTGGCCGCGAACAGCTTGCGGATGGGATCCCAGATGCCCAGGAAGGTCGCGGGTACCGATCGCGGCGTGCGCCCGATGGGGCTCTGATCGACCGCCACGGCGCGCCCCAGCCGCTCCCAGCCCGTAAGTCGTTCGTGAGCGCCCGGGTCCTCGGTGACGCGCTCGAGCTTCTGGCGCAGGGCCGGCAGCAGCACGCCCCGCACCAGGGTGCTCTTGCCCGAGCCGCTCACCCCCGCCACGACCGTCAAGCGCTCCAGGGGGATCCGCACAGTGTCGCCGCGCAGGTTGTGCTCCCGAGCGCCCACCAGCTCCAGCCAGGGCGCGTCCTTCGGGATGGATCGCGCGGCCCGCAGGCGCGGCGGCGCCGACAGAGCGCGCCCCGTCGGGGACACCTCGCTCCGCAGCACCACCTCCGGCGCGCCCTCCGCCAGGACACGCCCCCCCTGGCTCCCTCCGGCGGGACCGAGATCGATGAGGTGATCGGCGGCGCGGATCGTCTCCTCGTCGTGCTCCACGACGAGGACCGTGGACCCCGTATCCACCAGCCGGCGCAGGTTACCGAGCAGCCGCCCCGTGTCCCGGGGGTGGAGCCCGATGGTGGGCTCGTCCAGCACGTAGAGGGCGCCCGTGAGGCCCGCACCGAGCTGTGCCGCCAAACGCAGACGCTGCAGCTCCCCTCCGGAGAGGGTCGCGGCGTCCCGATCGAGGGCCAAATAGTCGAGCCCGACCTCCGCCAAGAAGCGGAGCCGGCGCTGCAGCTCCACGACGATCGGCGCTGCGATGGCCGCGGCGCGCCCCTCGAACTCCCACTCTTCGACTGCCTCGAGCGCCGCGCGGACGGACAGGGCGGAGAACTGCGGATAGGTGCGACCCTCGAGGCGCACTCCCCGCGGCAGCGGCGCGAGGCGCGATCCCTCACAGGCGCCACAGCGCTCCTGGACGACCTCGTACTCGGGCTCCGCGTCGCCTGCCCGACGCCGCCCCGCGCCCTGGCCACGGCCCCTCCGCACCTTCCGAGTGCGCTCCACCCAGCCGTAACCCTCACACACCTCACACTGCCCCTGACGCGTGTTGAAGGAGAAAAAGCGCGGATCGAGCTCCCCGGAGGAGAACCCGCAGTGGGGGCAGCTCCCCGTGAGGGAGAGCTCGCGCGCCTCGCCCCGCGCTCCCAGCACCTTCACGGCGCCCTTGCCCCAGGTCAGCGCGCGCTCGAAGGTGGCGCGCTCGATGCTCGCGGCGGGGATGTCTTCGGCGAGCACCAGATCGATGTCGTGCTCCTTGCTCTTGGTGAGCCGAGGGGGAGCGTCCGTGGTGACGCGAGCGCCGTCACACACGGCGAGCAGGATCCCCGCGCGGGCCGCGGCCGTGAACACGTCGAGGTACGTCCCTTTGCGGGCGCGCACCGCGGGCGAGAGCAAGGAGACGCGCCCGCGGCTCCCGCGCACATCCTCGTAGAGATCGTCGACGCTCCGGCGTGCGATGGGCGTCGCGTGCTCGGGGCAGTGCACGACGCCCAGCTTCGCGTAGGCGAGGCGCAGGTAGTGGGCCACCTCCGTCACCGTGGCGACCGTCGACCGGGCCCCCGCCCGCGCCGTGCGCTGCTCCAGGGCGATCGCTGGGGGCACGCCGACCACCGCGTCCACGTCCGGGCGGGCCATGGTCGGGAGGAACTGGCGCGCGTAGGGGCTGAGCGTCTCCAGGAAACGCCGCTGCCCCTCGGCGAAGATGACGTCGAAGGCCAAGCTGCTCTTCCCCGACCCGCTGGGACCGGTGACGATCGTGAGCTTGCCGTGAGGCACCGCGACGGACACGTCGCGCAGGTTGTGCTCCCGCGCGTTCCGCACCTCGAGGGCGCGCCGCTCGACGAACCCCGAGCCGCGGCGCCGGGGGCGACGGGCTCCGCGCGCGCTCCCCTGCCGCAGCGCCTCTCCGGTCGCCGTGTCTCCCGCCGCGATCTGGCCCGGGGTCCCCGTCGCCACCACGCGCCCGCCCCGCGCTCCCCCACCGGGTCCCAGCTCGATGAGGTGATCCGCCGCAGCGAGCACGTGGACGTCGTGGTCCACCACCACCACGGAGCCCCCCGCCTCGATCAACATGCGCAGCGCCTCGAGCAAGAGCTCGACCTCGTCCGCGTGCAGCCCCGCGCTGGGCTCATCGAGCACGTACAGCGCGCCAGGCCCCACCTCTTGCAGAGCGCGCGCCAGCTTCAGGCGTTGGGCCTCGCCGCCCGACAGGGTGGACAGGGGCTGCCCCAGCTTCAGGTAGCCGAGCCCGAGCACCCGCAGGGGTCCGAGGGTCCGCACCACCGCGCGCTGATCCGCCCACAGCTCGAGGGCCTCCTCGACGGTGGTCTCCAGCACGTCGGCGATCGTCCTCCCGCGGTGCCGGACGCCGAGCACGGTCTCCTTGAAGCGCCGCCCCTTGCACACGGGACAGGGCAGCGCCACGTCCGCCAGGAACTGCATCTCCACCGTCTCGAAGCCCTCCCCGGCGCAGGCTTCGCATCGCCCCGCGTCGACGTTGAAGGAGAAGCTCGAGGCGTCCAGATCGCGGGCTTGGGCCTCGGGCTCCGCCGCGAACAGCTTCCGCACCGCGTCCCAGGCCTTCGTGTACGTCGCCGGGTTGCCCCGCGACGTCCGCCCCAGCGGCGCCTGATCCACCAACGCCACGGACTCGAGGGCTTCCGCGCCTTCGAGCGCGTCGTGCTCCCCGGGCCGCCCCACGTCGAAATCGCCGAGGGCGCGGGCCACCGCGCGGTACAGCACGTCCACCACGAGGGTGCTCTTGCCCGATCCGCTCGGCCCGCTCACGGCGACGAGCTGCCCGAGGGGGAGGCGAACCTCATCCCCGCACAGGTTGTGCTCCCGGGCTCCCCGGAGGCGGAGCTCCCCCCGGGCGGGACGCGGTGGGCGCGACGAGGGGAGGCGCTGTTCCAACGCCCGGGCGGTGGCACCCCCGGCCTTGCGTGCGTCTTCGACGGTTCCATCGAAGACCAGGCGTCCCCCCGCGGCGCCCGCGCCAGGGCCGAGCTCCACCACCCGGTCCGCTGCGGCGATGACGTCAGCGTCGTGCTCGATGACGAGCACCGCGTTGTTTCGAGCCGCCAGCTCGCGGATCAGGGTCGTGAGGGGCGCCACGTCGGACGGATGCAACCCGACCGTGGGCTCGTCGAGCACGAAGAGGGCGTTGTGCAAGGAGGTCCCGAGAGCGGCGGTCAACGTCACCCGCTGGGCCTCGCCTCCGGAGAGCGTGCGCGCTTGTCGATCCAGGGCGAGGTAGCCGAGGCCGACCCGCTCCAGGTAGGTGAGCCGCGACTCCAGCTCCCGCAGCATGAGCGCAGCGTGAGGTCCTTCGGGGACGACCTCGCCGAGGGCGCGCAGGGCCTCGCTCACCTCCAGCGCGTGCCACGACGCCAGATCACGGCCAGCGACGCGATAACTCAGCGCGTGCTCGTTCAGCCGCGAGCCCCGGCAGACGGGGCAGGGATCGTAGGAACGGTAGCGGGAGAGGAGCACCCGCACGTGCATCTTGTAGGTCTTCGTCTCGAGCCACTGGAACCAGCCGCTCACCCCCGGGTAATCCCCGCTCCCCGGGCCCCCCTTCCCCTCGACGATCGCCTGTCGCTGCGTCGCCGGGAGATCGGCCCAGGGAGTCGTGAGATCGATGCCGTTGGCCTTGCAGAACTTCCGCAGCGCCGAGCGCTCCCAGGTCGTGGAGGCGCCGCGCCAGGGCCGGATGGCGCCCTTCGCCAAGCTGAGCCGGGGATCCGGGATCACCTTGTCCAGATCGACGCCGAGCACGCGCCCGAAGCCGCGGCAGTTGGCGCAGGCCCCCAAGGGAGACTCGTGGGAGAACAGCCCGGCGCGCGGCGGCTCCAGACGCCGGCTGCACTCCGGACAGGCGAGCCCCTCCCGGAGGCGCAGGACCTTGCTCTCGCGGGTCGGGGCAGCGCCGTGCACGCGGACGGCACCCGCCCGCCGAAAGCCGACCTCCACCGCGTCCGCGATCCGGCGTCGATCGCCGGGCGTCACCTGGAGGCGATCGACGATCACCTCCACCTCACCGCCTCCGCGACCCACGATCTCCGACGGCTTCACCTCGTCGAGATCCCGGGTGGCCCCTTTAAGCCAGATCCGTCGGTAGGCCTCCGCGAGGAGCGCCGCGCGCAGGTCGAGGTACTCCTCCCTGCTGCGCACCTGCACCGGGTAGGTGACGACGGCGCGCTCGCCAGCGAGCTCGGTCAGGATCCGCTGGGTCGCGCTCTCCACGCCGGTGCTCACCGCCAAGAGCCCGTGCTCGGGGCACTGGGGGCGGGACTGCTTCGCGAACAGACCGCAGAGGTAGGGCTCCAGATCCGCCATGGTGGCGACCGTGGAGCGGGAGCTCTTCACGGGCGCCTTGCGGTCCACCGCGACAGCGGCGGGGACCGGCTCCAGGGACTCCATCGGAGGGCGCTCCAGCCGCTCCAGGAACTGGCGCGCGTAGGGGCTGAAGCTCTCCACGAAGCGGCGCTGCCCCTCCGCGTAGAGGGTGTCGAGGGCCAGTGAACTCTTCCCGGCCCCGGAGACGCCGGTGATCGCGACCACCTCCCCCGGGCGCAGCTCCAGATCGACACCGGCGAGGTTGTGCGTCCGCGCGCCGACGAGGCGGGTCTCGAGCATCGTCCCGGCGATCAACCACGCGGCCGCACCCCGCGCAACCCGAGCGAGGAGCCACTCCGCGCACGAGGGCCGCCTGCATCACGGGACCAGCTCTCGTCATCCGGGTTGCGTTTGAGCCGCGGCGGGGCATCATCAGCGACCCCCGATGGCGAAAGGTGCAAAGAAGGCAGCGACTCCTCAGGGTGACCGCGTCGTCGCGGTCCACCGTCGCGCGCGCTTCGATTACGACCTCGGGGATCGCTACGAGGCCGGGATGGTCCTCATCGGCAGCGAGGCACGTTCCCTGCGAGACCACGCGCCGGATCTGACCGACTCCTGGGTGGACGTGCACTCGGGCGAGGCCTGGCTCAAGGGTATGCGCATCCCCCCGATGCAGCACGCGGCCTTCGGTCACGAGGAACGTCGCCCGCGCAAGCTCCTCTTGAACCGCAAGGAGATCGACAAGCTGCGGATCGCCGTGGAGCGGGAGGGCATGACCCTCATCGCCACCAAGTGCTACTTCAAGAACGGCCGCGCGAAGGTGGAGATCGCCGTCGCGCGGGGCAAGAAGGTGCACGACAAGAGGCAGACCTTGAAGGAGCGCACGGCGGATCGCGAAGCCCAGCAAGCCATGCGACGGGCCCGTCACTGAGCACGCCCACGAGGTCGCCCAGCCCCGCCGCACGCTCCGCACGGGCTCCACCTCTCCCTCACCTCAAGAGCTCCCCATGACCCTCCCCATCACGTTGCGCCAAGGCGGCACCGCCTTCCTCGTCGAGACCGATGGTGACAAGACGGTCGTCGCCAGCCCCCTCCCCTCGCCTCCGGGCTCCACCCTGGCGGCGACCGTCGAAGGCGTCGCTGGCGAGCTCCAGGTGAAGGTGAAGAGCTGCCGCAAGGACGGAGAGCTCTTCCGCATCGAAGGCCGGCTCCGCAACGCGACCCGCGAGCTCCGCGAGCGGCTGCTCTCCGGGTGATCCCTGCTCTCCGGGCAGAGCCGGCGCGCAAGGCGCTGCCCCGGGGCTTCGGGCGGGAGGCAGAGACGGACGGCGGAAAGCGACGGCGACCGACAGCGGAGCGGCGGGGATCGACGGCAGAGTGCGGGGCGGATCGTGCTATGGATCTCACGATGAAGCGCCTCGGAGATCCGCTCGATCCAGAAGAAACCGAGGAGCTCGCCCGGCTCCTGGAGGAGAGCGGACGTTCTCTGGCCTTCGCCCGAGGGGTGTTCGCGGCGACCGCGAGCGCTCCGACGCTCCTCGAACCGACCCAGTGGCTCGGCCTGCTCCTCGGCGGGGCTCCGCCGGACGAGGACGCGCTGCGACGGCTCATGGCGCTCGTCATGCGCGAGTACAACGCGTGCACCGAGTGCCTGGCGTTGGGGGTCCCCGCCGTGCCCGCGCCCACGGACGTCCAGGGCGTGGAGGATTTCTGCAAGGGGTACATCCGTGTGACCCAGGCGGATCCGCAGTGGACGAAGGACGCCGACGCCTTCTCGCTCACCGTGCCCTTCGCGTGGCTCGCCGGGTACGTGGACACCAGCGCGCTCGCGAGCTTCGCCCCCGAGGCGGTCGCGGCCCCCGACGAGTACCGCGCCCGCAAGGTCGAGTCCCTCGCGGACGACGTGATGGCCCTCCACCAACGCTGGGCCGAGGCCCGGAACCTGCCCCCGCCGCCGCGGACCACCCGCGCGGACCGCGTGGGGCGCAACGACCCGTGCCCCTGCGGGAGCGGCAAAAAATACAAGCGCTGCTGCGCCTCCTGACGCAGCGCTCGTCGATTCCCTTCCCGGGATCGCTCCAGTAAGACTCGCTGCACCCGCCCAGGTGAGGGAACGTGTGACGGAGCCAGCGCCGGACTCAACGCCAACACCCCATCGATCCATCCGCGAGCACGCGCGCCGCACGGCGTTGGGCGCGCTCGTGCTGGCGGCGGGGATCTGTCTGGGGCTGCTCGTCGGGTTCCTGTTGGAACGGCACGGATCGACGGGGCGGGTCCTCCGGGGTGTCGTCCTCCACCACGGGAGCGGGGAGCGCCCGCTCGGCGGCCTCGACGAGGCGCAGCTCGAGCGCACGCTCGCGCCCTTCGAGCGCGCCGTCACGGAGCGGGTCCTCCGCTTCACGTTGAGCGGCCGTCCCTTCGAGGCCCAGGCCAGGGAGCTCGGCGTCTCCGTCGATCGCCAGGCGCACCAGCGAGCCGCTCTGGCAGCGGGGCGGAGCGGGAGCTGGGCAGCGCAGACGGCGTGGTGGCTCGGCAGGTTGTTCACCTCCGCTCCCCTGACCCTCGAACCTCAGATTGATCCCGAGCGGCTGCGCGCCCGCGTCGCCGAGTGGGAGGCGGAGGCGCTGAGCGCGCCACCGCCCGTCCCGGGCGTCACCTTCGACGGCACCCTGCGCGCCACCTATCCGGAGCCCACCCAGCGAGCGGACGTGGAGCGTGTGCTCGCCGCCCTCCCCGATCTCCTCGGCGAAGGCGCCGTGCCCTTCGAGATCCCGCTGCTCACGGAGCTTCCCCCCATCCCCCGCGAAGAGGTCGAGGCGCGCCTCGCGCAGGCCCAGCAGCTACTCGCGGGGCCGCTGCGCCTGGAAGTCGAGGGCACCGAGCACCACCTCGTGCTCGCGCCCGCCGTGCTCGGGCCCGCCATCGCGACGCGCATCGTCCTCGAGCCGCGGCCCGCGCTCCAACTGATCCTCGATCCCGCCCCGCTCGACGAGGCTTTCGCCCGCATCCGACCGGAGATCGAGCGGGAGCCCCAGCGCGCCACCTTCGTGGTCGACGCCAAGAACCAGGTCATCGTCGTGCCCAGCGCACCCGGCACGCGCATCGACGAAGAGGCCACCCTGCAGGAGCTCCTCGAGGCCGCCACGCGCCCGGATCGACGCGGACGCATCGTGCTCCGGGAGGAGCGCCCCGAGCTCACCACCGAAGAGGCCGAGGGCCTCGGCATCCGTCACCTGGTCGCTCGCTTCACGACCTATCACCCCTGCTGCCAACCCCGGGTGAAGAACATCCACTTCGCGGCGAGCCAGGTGGATGGGGTCGTGCTGCGCCCCGGGGAGCGCTTCTCCCTCAACGAGCACCTCGGGCCGCGCACCAACGAGGCGGGCTTTCTGGACGCGCCCACCATCGTGCGCGGCAAGATGGAGCCCAGCCCCGGGGGCGGCATCAGCCAGTTCGCGACCACGCTCTTCAACGCGGCCCTCGACGGGGGCTACGAGATCGTCCAGCGCCAGCCCCACACCTTCTACTTCTCGCGATACCCCGAGGGGCATGAGGCGACCGTGTCCTATCCGGAGCCCGATCTCGTCTTCCGCAACGACACCAAGTCCGGCCTCCTCATCAAGACCCAATACACCTCGACGTACATCCGCGTGCTGCTCTACGGGGACAACGAAGGGCGTCGCGTGGAGCGCAAGGTGTCCCCGCGCTACGATTTCGTCGAGCCGCCCATCGAGTACGTGCCGAACGAGGCGCTGGACCCCGAGGAGACGAAGATCAAGGAGCCGGGGCAGCAGGGGTGGACCGTGACGGTCACCAGGCTCCTCGAGTACCCCGATGGGACGACCGTGGACCAGACCCGCCGCGTCGTGTACCGCCCGCGCCCCGAGGTCGTGGAGGTCCACCCCTGCAACATCCCCAAGGGGCACAAGGGGCACACCGGCGAGGAGTGCCCTCAGCCCGAGGAGGAGTCCGAAGAGCTCGAAGAGAGCGACGCCGCCGAGGCAACGCCGCCGGGCGACGC
>JAAZAA010000135.1 GCA_012514535.1 Myxococcales bacterium
GCAAGCGCCTGGGCATCCTCCACAGGGACGTCACGCCGGACAACTTGCTCGTGGGGCTCGACGGGGTCGCCCGAGTCTCCGACTTCGGGATCGCGAAGAGTCGCTACAGCGCCGTGCAGACCGCCCCCATGAGACTCATGGGGAAGCTGCCCTACATGGCGCCCGAGTACATCGAGGGCGGACCCATGGGCCCGGCCGTCGACGTCTACGCTGCGGGCGTCTCTCTCTACTGGATGTTGGCGGGGCATTCCCCCTGGCCCCGGCTCGAGGAGGTGCAGCTCCTCGCGTGGATCCTGTCCGAGGGGGTCCCCCCTCTGCCCGATCGGGTAGGTCCCCAGCTGCGAGAGATCGTCGCGAAAGCCTGCGCCATGGACCCCGAGGAGCGCTACCGAACCGCGCAGGAGATGGCGCACGCCTTGGAGAGTCTCGGCCCCCAACACCCGATCGCGCAGCGCATGCGGGTCGCCGAGTACCTGCAGGCGACGGTGGGCGCCGCGTCCCACGCCTTGCGCGAGCGGGCAGCTCACGCCCTGGGGGTCCCCTCGATCCCTCCGGCCGTCGGCCTCCAGCAGACGCCGGTTCTGCCTCTCCGCTCGTCAGCCCCGTCTCTCCGCTCGTCAGCCCTGTCTCTCCGCTCGTCAGCCCCGTCTCTCCGCTCGCCGGCCTCCCAGGATCAGTGTCCTACCCGCCAGATCAGGCTCGACGACGTCGCCCGCCAGCTGGACGTCGCATCGAGCGGCGGCTCGTCTCCGCTCGACCCGGAGAGCGACGCGCGGCACGTCACCGCGCAGCGCACTTCAGGGACGTTCGTGGGTGCCACGCTCGCACATGAGCCCGCGCTGGCGCCAACGAGCGCGAGCATCGGCGGGCGCGCCCTGAGCGTGGCCGTGATCGGTACGGTCGCGCTGACCCTCGGGCTCTCGTCGTGGGTGGGCGCTCTCGATCGGGGCCCGTCGGCGTCCCAGGAGCTCACCTGGGGAGCCGCGCCCTCCCCGCCCCCGGCCGCTGCTCCCCTTCCATCTCCCGAGCTCGCGCGCGCTTCGGCGGAGACGCCGGGAGGCGACGAGTCCGTCGGTGCCCCCCAGGCACGTAGAGCTCCGACGACAGCGCCTTCATCGGGTCCCCTTGCGTCATCGTCTCCTGCACAGGCCACGGTGGCTCCTGCGCCCCCCACGTCCGGGAGCGTGACGTCCTCACCCGTGACGTCGCCGTCCGTCACATCCTCGCCCGCCGTTCCCGCGCCCGCCGCCCCCGCTTCCGGACGCGCCGCGCGCCCCGCTCCCGCGCTCGCCGCTCCAGCGCGCTCGGCTCCCGCTGTCGCCGTTTCCGGGCGCGCCGCTCCCGCGCCCGCCGCCGTCCCTTCCGGGTCTCCGCGCCGTGGAGAGACCGCGGGCACCGCAGGGGTCTCCGCACCGACGATCCCACCCAGCGGGATCATCAAGAGGAACCCCTACGACGCCCCGAGGTGACCCGGGCCGAAGGCCCCCGCTCGCTCTGCCCCCAGCCCCCCACTGAGCCGACCCCAACTGCCCCGACCCCCGACTGACGACTTCGTCCGACCACTGAACAAATACCTAACTTGACGGGGTTATTGGTCAAATGAGACCTTGGTAGAGAATTTGTCGAGCAAGGTTTTGGGTGTCGCCCATCGACGGACTACCGTGCATCAGAAGGGGGAGGACATGTCTGATACGCGAGATCCGCGGGAAGGAAGGGGCAACGAGACGGACCTTCAGGTCTGGGCGAGCTGCATCGCGCACGATTTCGGCAACCTGATCACCCTCATGAGCTGCCACGCGGAGCTCTTGGTCCGCTCCCTGAAGCAGGGTTCCCAGGAGCAGCGGGACGCGATCGCCGTACGCAGCGCTGCGCGGCGCGCCAAGCACCTCCTCGCCCGCTGGGTCGACTTCTACAAGAAGACGCCGCTGCGCAGCGAGCCCGTCGACCTGGTTCGCTTCTTCGACGAGATCGTGGCGCTGGCGCGCCCGGCCCTCGGCGCCGGGATCCAGATCACCGCGAAGGTCGAGACGAAGGCGCTGGCGGTCCTCGCGGATCGAGAGCATCTCGAGCGCTGTCTCCTCAACCTGCTCCTCAACGCGAAGGACGCGATGCAGGGCGTGGGGACGATCTGTGTGCGCGCTCGGGCCGCCCACTCCGCGGACGGCGCTGCTGGAGAGCTGGTCTCGATCGAGGTCACGGACAGCGGCCCAGGGGTCCCGCTCGAGCTGCGAGAGCGCATCTTCGAGCCTTCTTTCACGACCAAGGCGCACGGCTCCGGCCTCGGGCTCGCGATGGTGAAGGCCTACGTGACGGAGAACCGTGGACACGTCGCCGTGAGCAACGCCGATGATTCCGGTGGAGCGTGCTTCGTCCTCCATCTCCCCCGCGCGCGTCTCGGCGAGGGGCGAATGGAGAGCCAGGCCCCCCGCTCCGCCGAGCGCACCACGCTGCTGCTCGTCGAGCCCGATCTCCGGCTGGGTCCAGCCCTCCAGCGGCTCCTGGAAGGTTCGGGGTACGACGTGCGCCTGGTCTCGAGCGCCGGGGAAGCCCTGCTCATGGCGGAACGCTCCGGGGAACGGGTCGAATGCGTCGTGATGGATGGCCCCCTGCCCTGGATGTCTTGTGAAGAGCTGGGGGTCCGCCTCAAGCAACTGTGGCCCGATCTCCAGACGATCGCGCTCGCCTGGTCGGAGTTCGAGTCGAGGGGCGGCGTCGACCGGATCGTGATCAAGCCCTGTCACGGCTCCGTGTTGCTCCGGGAGCTGGCCGAGCTGCGCGCGGCGCGTCCCAAGCAAGCGTCCTACACGCGGATCAAGGTGGCGCGCCCCATCGCCGTGGCGGGGAACGACGGAAGCTGACGTTCCGTGCGCCTCATTCGAGGCCGTGACGCTTCAGAATGCGCCTCAGGTTCGAGGGATCGAGACCGGCCACCCGCGCGGCCTCCGAACGGCGACCACCGACTCTGTTCAAGAGCTCCTTCATGTACTCTCGTTCGAAGGCAGTCTTGGCGGCGCGGAAGGGCTGCAGCTCGTCGGGTTCCCGGGTCGGCGTCTCGGGAGGCACGTCGACCTCGTGCAGGGTGATCCGATCTCGAGCCAGGATGAAGGCCCGCTCCAGCGTGTTCTCGAGCTGGCGTAGGTTCCCGCGCCACGGCTGCTTCGCGAACAGGTCCATCACGTCTGGGTCGACGGACGGCGCGGGACGGTTCAGGCGCCGCGACAACTTCTCCAGAAAGTAGTGGACCAGCGAAGGGAGGTCCGCGATCCGCTCGCGGAGCGCCGGGACCCGCAAGCGAAAGACGTTGATCCGGAAATAGAGGTCTTCGCGGAACGTGCCCTCGGCGACCGCGCGCTCCAGGTCTCGGTGCGTCGCCGCCACGATGCGGACGTCGACCACGCGGCTGGTGTCGGAGCCCACCGGACGAACTTCGCCTTCCTGGAGGACGCGCAGGAGGCGCGTTTGCATCGGCAGCGACAGCTCCCCCACCTCGTCGAGGAAGAGCGTGCCGCCCGACGCCGTCTCGAACAGCCCGCGTCGTGCCGTTGCCGCGCCCGTGAAGGCCCCCTTCACGTGACCGAACAGCTCGCTCTCCAGGAGATGTTCGCTGAGCGCGCCGCAGTTGATGGGGACGAACCGCCCGCCGCGGCGCGCGCTCTGGTCGTGGATGGCGCGTGACACCAGCTCCTTACCGGTGCCCGTCTCGCCGACGACCAGGGCCGTGGCGTCCGTCGGAGCCACGGCCGCGATCATCTGACGGAGGTCCTTCATGGCCCGGGTGCTCCCCGCCAGGATCCCTTCGCAGGAGGCGTCGAGCTCGCGCCGGAGCTCCCGGTTCTGACGCGCCAAGCGCACGTGCGTCACCGCGCGGAGGCAGGTCGCCGTGACGATGTCCGTCGGCTCGAAGGGCTTCGTCAAGAAGTCGAAGGCGCCGTGTTTCATGGCGCGGACCGCCACCTCGATGTTGCCCCGCGCCGTCATGATCACGACGGGGAGATCGGGCGCCAGGCTCTTCGTTCGCTCCAAAAGCTCGAGGCCGTCCAGGCCGGACAGGTGCAGATCGACCAGCAGCACGTCCGGCGGTCCGACGTTGGCCAGGTGCGCGAGCGCTTTCTCGGCCGAGTTCACGTACTGGGTCTCGAACCCCGCGGCGTCGAGGAGTCGGCACAAGGTCTCCGCGATCCCGGGCTCGTCGTCGACGACGAGCAAGCTCCCGACGGTCGACTGGTTCTCTTCGCGTTCGGTCAACCTCCGCGTCCTCCGTGCGCGCCGGCTACTTTCCCGGTGGGGCCTGAAGGGTGGCTCCCTGCGCCGCGGCGGTCTTGCCGGGGACGAGCGGGGGCGACCCGACGAGCTTCCTCACGACGAGCTCCGCTGTCCAGGCTGGATCCTTGTCGACGTGGAAGTGGTCGCCCGAGGCGCTGGTGACGATCTCGAACGGGCCCTCGGTGTAGTCGGCCCAAGCTTCCATGCCGTAGAAGAACGTCCAGAGGTCGTTCTTCGCACGGAGCACGGTGATGGGGGTGCGGAGCGCGATCTGCCGAGAGGCGGAGTAGTCCGCCATTCGTTCGAAGTCCCGGCGGACGCGAGGCAAGAGCTCGCGGCGGAGCGCCGCGCTGCGGCGCAGATCACCGACGTGCGGGTGACCGATGACGTCCAGGACGTCCACCAGCTTGTCGTCGCCGAGCAGGTTGGCGTTCGGTGCCAGGTAGAGGTGGGGCGCTGCCGCACCCGTGACGAAGAGATGTACCGGTGAACGCCCGCCGCGCGCCGCCAGCTCGCGCGCGACCTCATAGGCGAGGAGGGCGCCGAGCCCGTGCCCGAAGAAGGCGAAGGGCTCGGGCCGAGCGCTCGCCTCGAGGGCCCGCGCGATCGCTCGAGCCTGCTGGGGCAGCGCCAGGTGTGCCTCCTGGGGAGGGGCGATCCGGGTGATCGCCGCGTGGCGGGCCACCTCCGAGTCGAGCAGACGGCGTCCCGGATCGCTGCCGAGCGCCGCTGGGAAGCAGTACAAACGCACGGACGCGTCACCGCGAGCGGGCTCGTCGACGAACCACGGGGTGGCGTCGACATGCTCGTAGACGGGCTCCCGTCGCGCCTCGACGTCCATGGGGCGCGCCAAGTGCGCGAACTCCGCGGCGCCCGCGCGGAGGCGCCCCACGTCGGATCGTCCGAGGTCGTGAGCCACCGCCGCGGCCACGGTGCGGGCGAGGTAGGTCCGGTGCGTCTCCACGAAGTAGTGATGAACGTCCAGCAGATGGAGCGCGAAGGGTCCCGTCGAGTACTCGCGCCAGGCGGTCATCGAGCTCGGCGCGGCGAAGAGGTCCCGCTTGGCGGCGAAGCCCGTGATCGGGCAGGAGAGCGGCGCCCTCCGCGAGAAGTCCCGGCCGTAGGTCGCGACGGCTTCGAAGTCGGCTCGGAGGGTCGGGACGAGCAGACGGCGCATCTCGTCGTCTTCCAGCAGCGCGCGCGTCCCCGTGAAGTCGAGGAGCTGGAGGACGTCCAAAAACTTCGGCTCGGGCTGCTCATGGAGCAGCGCCGACTGATAGAGGTGAGGCGCCATGGCCCCGCCCACGAAGAGGTGCGCTGGTTCGTGGCCGCGATCACGGAGACGGACCGCGACCTCGTACATCAGGATCGCGCCCATGCAGTGGCCGTAGAAGGCGAAGGGCACGTCCGTGAGGGGCAGGAGCTCCCGGCAGATCTCGTCGGCCATGGTGGAGACGTCTCGGTACGCCGCTTCGCCGATCCGACGACCTCGTCCGGGGAGGTTGATGGCGCTCACCTCGAAGTCCTCGGGGACCTCCTGAGCCCAGTCGTGGAACGCCGTGGGCGCGCCGCCCGCGTAGGGGAAGCAGATCAGACGGACCTGGGGCTGCTCCTTGATTTCGGGCGTGACGATCCAGCGCGACGTGCCCGTGGGGGCGGCGGGACGTGCGGTCGCCCCCGCCGGGGGCTCGGTGCCGACGGACGTCGACGGCTCGCTCTCCGTGATCTCGGCGCCCTCGGGGGATGGAGGCGGCGCGCTGCTCGGGCGCGCGCTGGCGACCAGCGCCTCCGTGAGGCTGTTCAAGGTCGTGCGCTCGAGCAGGGTCGCCACGGGGAGAGAGAGCCCGAGCTCCTCCAGCTTGCTCCGGAGCTCGAGGGCCATCAACGAGTCGAGGCCGAGGGCGGACAGCAGGGTCTCCGGATCGAGCTTGCTCGGGGAGGTGCCGAAGATGCGCGCGACGCGGGCTCCGATGGCCTCCTTGGCCAGGCGGGGGCGATCCGCCGGGCTCGCGCTCGCCCAGGCCTCCGCAAAGGCGGCGTCACCCTGACCCGCGCGAGGGGTCTCCTCGCGTGTCCCTGCGACGAGGGAGAAGCGCGGGCTGTCCTCCTTGTGATGATACTTGAGCCAGCGCTCCCAGCGCAGCGGGGAGAGGGTGACCTGGGTCGTGCCGAGGGCGAGCTCGCGGCCGAGGGCGTCGAGTCCGAGGCGGGTGTGGAGAGCCGTCAAGCCGCCGGCTTCGAGGTGCCGTCGGATGGTCGGCTCGGCCTGGGCCATGCCCACGTTGGCGATGAGGCCCCAGTTGACGGTGAGGGCAGGGAGGCCCAAGGCGCGTCGGTAGTGGGCGAGCGCGTCGATGAAGGCGTTGGCGGCGACGTAGTTGCCGCTGCCGTGGTTGCCCAGGACGGAGGTCACCGAGGAGAACAGCACGAAGTGGTCGAGCGGCGCGCTTCGCGTCGCGCGATGGAGCGCCCAGGCGGCTTCCAGCTTCGAGACCGCGACGCGCTCGTAGCGCTCGAGGGTCTGCTTCTTCAGGAGATCGTCGTCCAGGATGGCCGCCGCGTGGAACACGCCCCGGAGAGGCGGGAGGTCGGCCCCGAAGCGCGCCACGAGGGGCGCGAGCGCCGCCTCGCTCGAGATGTCGAGGCGTTCGTCGTGGACCTGGACGCCGCGGCGCCCCAGCTCCTGGACGAGCTCGTGGGCCTCGGGCGTGCTCGCGCCGCTGCGACTCAGCACGACCAGGTGCCGGGCGCCGCAGGCGGCGAGCCACTGGAGGAGCTCACGACCGAACCCCCCGAAGCCGCCCGTGATCAGGTAGCTGGCGTCGCTCGCGAACCGGGGGACCACGGACCGCTCGAGGGCGGCGGGGGGCTGGCTCAGGGAGATCACGACCTTGCCCACGTGTTTGGCGCTCGCCATGTGCTGGAACGCGGCGCTCACCTCCTCCGCAGGGAAGCCGCGGAGGGGGAGGGGAGTGAGCTCTTCGTCTTCGAACAGCGCCATCACCTCGCGGAGCAGGCGGCCGGCGTGATCGGGTCGCTGCGCGAGCAGCCGATCCAGGTCGACGCCGTGGATCGACGCGTTTCGATCGAGCACGCGCATGCCGAGCCGGTGGTTCCGATCGATGTCGACTTTGCCGAGCTCGAGGAAGCGCCCGTAGTCCGCGAGGACGTCCAGGCTGCGGTCGATCATGTCGCCCGCCAGTGAGTTGAGGACGAGATCGACTCCTTTGCCTCCCGTGGCGTCCAGGACCTGCCCGACGAAGTCGAGGGAGCGGGAGTCGAACGCGTCGGCGATGCCGGCCCGACGAAGCAGAGAGCGCTTCTCCTCCGAGCCGGCGGTGGCGAGGATGCGAGCGCCCACCCGCTGGGCCAGCCGCACCGCCGCCTGGCCCACGCCGCCGGTCGCAGCGTGGATGAGCACGCTCTCACCGGGCTGCATGCGACCGAGCTCGGAGAGGGCGTAGTGCGCCGTGACGAACGCCAAGGGCAGCGCCGCGGCCTGGTCGAAGCTCAGCCCCCGCGGCTTCACGACGACGAGTCGAGCGTCCGTGACGAGCCGCCGGCGGAACGCGTGTCGAGCGAAGGCCACCACCTCCTGCCCTGGCGTCAGATCGCGGACGTCCCGGCCGACGCGGAGGACGCGACCGGAGCACTCCATGCCGAGCGCGCCGCCCCAGAAGTTGTTCTCCATGGCGCTCTGGGGGAGGAGGCCGGTCGCCTTCATGACGTCCTTGAAGTTCAGCCCCACGGACTCCACCTCGATCTCCACGCCCCCGGGGGGGAGATCCGGCGAGGCGGCCTCTCGAAACACGAGGCCGTCGAAGCTCCCCTTCCGGACGCACTCGAGGGCGTAGTTCGGCGGGGGCGCCGCCGGCTCGAGGAGTGTCGCGTCGTCGTCGCGGAGCGCGAAGCGGTGCACGTAACGCCGTGTGCCACGCAAGGCGATCTCGTCCTCGGCGCTCGGGGACGCGAGCTCGCGGGCGAGCTGCTCCACCTCGCTCGGGACGGGTTCGGCGCTCAGGTCGACGATCGTCGGCTGGAAGAGCGGGAGCTCGTTGCCGATCACGCGGGACAGGCCCCAGAGGGGAGCCTGGGCGGGAGAGAGCGACGTGTCGTCCTCGACGACGGGGAACGCGCCCGCCGTGACGAACCACAACCTCGCCGGGGTGGGGTGGTCGCCCAGGGTTTGCACCAGATGGAGCGCGCTCCCGTAGGTCCGAGCATGGCTCGCGCGGAGCTCGAGGGTCGTCGTCTCTTCTCCGGCGACGACGTCGAGGCCCCAGAGATGGACGACCCCTGCCAGGGCTCGGTGGGCGCCCAGGCGGTCGACGAGCTCTCGGAAGTGCTCGGGGTTGCCGGGATCGAGCCGGAAGGACCCGTCGGGCGCTTCCTCGAAGTGCTGGCCGGGTCGTACGAACACCGCGCTGTCTCCGGCGCGCGTGAGGAGCTCGCCCAGGCGCGCGGCGATCCCGCGCTCGTCCGCGAGCAGGACCCACGTGGCCGCTCCGGTTCGTTCCGCATCGGACGCCGTGCGCTCGAAGCGAGCCTCTTCCCAACGGTACGCGTAGGTCCAGCCGCGAACCTTCTCGGGGATGGGGGCGTCGGAGGCGGTGAGGTTCTGGCAGGTGAGCCCCTCCGCGAGGGCGACGAGCTCCCCGTCGTCGTCGTAGATGAAGACGTCCCCCGTGAAGGAGCGATCGCCGTCACGCTCGCGGAGGAGGCAGTGGGAGCGGAGCGTGGCCCCTGCGGGGCGACGCAGCACGAAGCGCTCGATCCGGACCGGGAGATAGACGTCGCCGCGCATGTCCGCGTCTTCCCCGTCGATGCCGAGGGTGCAGAACAGGGTGTGCAGGCACGCGTCGAGGAGGGCGGGATGAAACAGGTAGTCGCTCTGCTGATCGGCCACCTCCGCGGGCAGGACGACGTCCGCCAGCGCCTCACCGCGGCGCCGCGAGACGCTCGTGATGCCCTGGAACGCCGGGCCGTAGACGAGGCCGATGTCCTGGAACAGGGGATAGACGTGCTCCGCGGGGATCTGCTCCGGGAGCCGAGCCCGGACGGCGTCGACGTCGAGGCGCGGGAACGCTCGTCCGTCGAGGGGGGTCAACGTGGCGGACATGTGCCGCGTCCACGAGGTGTCGGACTGCGCCCTCGAATGGATCTCCAGCTCGCCGTGCCGGACGACGGTCTGGAGGCGCACCGTCTCGTCCTTCGGCCAGAACAGGGCGTTTTCGAAGCGCACCGATCGCAGGCAGACGTCCCCGCGTTGGCGAAGCCGCTGCGCTGCGGCGAACGACATCTCCAGGTAGCCGGCGCCGGGGAACACCGGAGCTTCGCGCACCAGGTGATCGTCGACGTAGTCGAGCTCGGTCGCCTGGCTCTCGAAGACCTGGTCGACCATGGATAGGCGCGAGCCCAAGAGCGGGTGAGCCTCACCTTCCGCGGCGAGCTGGAGGCTCGCGCCGGAGCCGAGTCGCCGCGCGGCGGACTCCTGAGGCTCGTCCCAGTAACGCTGGCGTTGCCAGGGATAGGAGGGGAGCTCGCAGGGCGGCTCGACGCGGGCGCCGTGGGGTCCCGACGGGTCGTGTCCCTTGCAATAGAGTTCCCCGAGCGTCCCGAGCAGGGTGCGGCGGTCGTCCTGGTTGCGCCGCAAGGAAGGCAGGCTCGAGCCCCGCCGGGTCCCGAGACACTCGAGCACCGAGCGGGCGAGGGCCGGGTGCGCGCCGAGCTCCACGTAGTCGACGACGCCGGCGTCGATCATGCGCTCCATGGCCTGGTGGAAGACGACGGTGTCGCGCACGTTGTGCCAGAAGTACTCCGCGTCGAGCTCGGGGCCTTCGACGAGCGTCCCCCGGATCGTCGAGTAGTAAGGGATGCGCGCGGGGCGCGGAGTGATGCTGGCGAGGGAGGACAGGAGCTCCTCTCGGAGCGGGTCCATGCCGGGGCTGTGATAGGGGACCTGCACCTGCAGGAAGCGAGCGAAGATCCCCTCGCTCGTCAGCTCCCGTTCGATGTCCTCGAGCACCTCCCGCTTGCCTGCGAGGCTGACGCTGGAGGGGCTGTTGATGGCGCCGACCGCGACGAACTCTTCCCGACCCCGCACGAGCTCGCGCGCACGCGCCTCCGTGACCCCGACCGCCAGCATGGTCCCCGTGCCCTCGGTGCGATGCTGCAGCCTGCTCCGATGCACGATGACCGTGGCCGCGTCCTCGATGCTCAGGATGCCCGCCGCGTAGGCCGCCGCGGCTTCACCGACGCTGTGTCCGGCGATGACTCCAGGGACGATGCCCCAGGAGCTCCACAGGCGGAACAACCCGACCTGGAGCGCGAAAATGCATGGCTGCGCGATGCGCGTCTCCTGGATGCGCGACGCCGCTTCCTCGCGAAGGAGCTCCTCCAGGACGGACCACCCGGCGCGCTCGCGCACCAGGGCGTCGACCTCTTCGACGGCAGCCCGAAAGATCGGCTCCGAGCCGAGGAGGTCGCGCCCCATCCGCCACCACTGGGGCCCCATCCCCGTGAACAGGAAGCCGAGCGGGGCCGCGCCGTCCCCGGGGGCGGCCCCGCGGGCCACCCCCGCCGGATCGTCCTCCTGGGCCGCCATGCGCAGCTTCTCGAGGAGCTCCTCGCGATCCGCGGCGACGATGCCGAGGCGCTCCTTGTGGTGACTGCGACGTCGCGCGAGGGTGTAGGAGACGCGAGAGAGCGGCAGCTCGGCGCCGGCGCCCGTCTCGAGGTAGTCGGCGAGTCGCTGCGCGTTGGCGGCGAGGGCGGCTTTGGAGTGGGCGGAGAGCGGGAACAGGAGCGCGGTCGGGGCTGCGTCTCCTTCGAGGACCTCGGGAGCCTGCGGCGCCGGCCGCGGCCCCTCCTGCAAGATGGCGTGGGCGTTCGTGCCGCCGAAGCCGAAGGAGTTCAGGCAGGCGAGGCGAGGGCCGGGCACGTCGGGCCAGGGCCTGTGGGACGTGACGACCTCGAGGGCGAGATCCTGGAAGTCGATCTGGGGGTTGGGGGTGTGGAAATGCAGGTTGGCGGGGAGCTCACCGTGCTTCAGGGCGAGGACGACCTTGAGCAGACCGGCGACGCCCGACGCCGACTCCGTGTGCCCGATGTTCGATTTGACGGAGCCGATCAGACAGGGCTGCCCCGCAGGACGCCCCTCGCGCAGCACGCGGCCGAGCGCGTTCACTTCGATGGGATCTCCGACGGGTGTGCCCGTGCCGTGGGCCTCGACGTACTGGATCTCGGAGGGGGCGATGCCGGCGCGCGCCTGCGCCTCCCGCAGGAGGGCCTCCTGGGCCTCCCCGTTGGGGACCGAGATCCCCTTGGTGCGGCCGTCCTGGTTCGAGGCGGTGCTGCGGATGATCGCGTGGATCTCGTTCCCGTCGCGCAAGGCGTCGTCGAGCCGCTTGAGCAGGATCACCCCTGCGCCCTCCGCCCGGACGTAGCCATTGGCGCCCGCATCGAAGGAGTGGCAGCGCCCGTCGGGCGACAGCATGGAGGCCTTGCTCATGGCCACCGTCATCTCGGGCCGCAGGATGACGTTCACGCCGCCGGCCAACGCGGCGTCGCATTCCCCGTGCAGCAGGCTCTCGCAAGCCAGATGCAGCGCCACGAGCGACGACGAGCACGCCGTGTCCAGCGCGACGCTGGGGCCGCGCAGGTCGAAGAGGTACGAGATGCGGTTGGCCGCGATGCTCATGCTCGTGCCGGTGCCCGTGTACGCGTCGATGAGCTCGCGCGAGGAGAGCTGCATGTGTGCGTAGTCGTGGATGAAGAGCCCCACGAAGACGCCGGTCTTGGACCCCCGCAGGGCGGCGAGCGGCTCACCCGCGTGTTCGAGGGCCTCGTAGGCCACCTCGAGGAGGAGCCGCTGCTGCGGATCGACGTGCACCGCCTCGCGAGGAGAGATCCCGAAGAACTCCGGGTCGAAGAGGTCGATGCCGTCGAGGAAGCCGCCCCAGCGGACGTACATCTTCCCCGGCTTGGCTCGATCTTCCGAGAAGAGCGCCTCCTTGTTCCAGCGATCGGGAGGAATCTCACCGATGGCGTCCACCCCATCGCGCAGGAGGGTCCAGAACTCGCCCGGGTTCGTCACGCCGCCGGGGAAGCGACAGCCGAGCCCGACGATGGCGATGGGTGACTGGGAAACGTGCGATCGGCCAGAAGACTGTGTCATGCGCGTCTCGTTCGAAATGGACTCGCTCGGAGAGCTGGATGCTCCACCGGGGCCATTCGGGTAGATGGGTAGACTCGTCCGGTTTACTAAGTCAGGCACCCTACTGAACTGGCATGTTGTGCGTCAATGGCGTTGTGGGTCTTCGTTCGGGGTTGGCAATTTGCGGATCGGTTGCGTTGATTTCCGTCAATTGGTCGAAGTGCACGACGGGTGCGCGGCTGAGAAATTCTTTTGCCCGGCGTTTGCGTTGACGTCCGTCAAGTGGGCTGTCGGTTTCGTTGATATTCGTCAATGGAGCGACGTGGCGCGTGGCTTCGTGAGAAGGTTTCGTTGATGTTCGTCAATCGTGAGGAGGCGCGAGGGAGCGCGTTCGGCGGCTCTGAAAGGCTCGGGGCGCGTTGACGTTCGTCAATTGTTTGCCGCGCCGCGTCACGGCGCGGCGACGCGTGGGCGGGGTCAGGGCAGATCCGGGGTGGCGCCTCCTCGCGCGTCGTGGAGCGCGTGACGCACCTGTTCATGCGCAGTTTTCATGCGCAGGTTCGTGTGCTGGTTCATGTGCTGGGAGCGCGGTGCCTACATTCGCGGCGAGCTCCGCGGGACTCGTCGTTGTCCGGCCCATGGGTCGGCGACGTGAACGCGCGTATCCGTTCTCGAACTGCTCCCTTGGATGTAAGATGCATCTGAGTACATGTTCGAAGTCTTCTCGTCGCTGGTGCTCGAACGATGGGCGCTGCTCGTCGACGACCAGCACGTACGAACCACCAGGAGCGCCGTCGGCAAGGCGCCCATTCCACCGAGGCCTGCGGCTTGCCGGGGGCTTTCGCGCACCCTGCCTCAGGCGCCCCAGTCGCCTCTTCGGTGACGACGAACGTCTGCCCGAAGAACCCGTTCGTCACTCCAAGTCCGCAGCGTCCACTCCAGCGCAGAAGCCCCCTCCCGATCGGCTCCTCTCTCTCCAGGGTTCGTCCGCCGCCTCATCCCGCCCGCCTCATCCCGCCCGCCTCATCCCGCCGCTGCGTCCCGCCCGCCTCGTCCGCCCACGCCCGGTATCCCCCCGCCGCGCCCGCTCCCGTCCCCTCGTCGCTCTCCCGGCTCTCCGTGGAATCACCCTTCTCCTCGGTCCGACCATGAAACGCCCCTCTCGTCTCCCCACCCTCCTCTTCATCGGCCTCGACGGTCTCTTCGGGCCGCTGGTGACGTTCGCCTTCGTCCACCTCTTCGTCGGCGCGAATCACGTCCACGCGGCGCTGGTCCTGAGCGGGCTCTTGCTCGTCAAGGTCGGTTTGTGTGTCTTCGCCGTGCAGAGGAGCTTCCGAGACTACGATCTCTTCCACGAAGCGGAGCGCGACGCCGAGAAGGATCGACTGGTCGTCCTCGCCGACCGACGCATGCAGGCGTTCGGGCGGACGATGGGGCTCGTCTATCCGCTCACCTGGCTCGCGATGCTCGCGGGCGGCCACGCGATCTTCCACCTCGCTCCCGACCACTTCGCCGCCCCCGCCGGCTCGTCGCTGCCCGCGGCCCTCATCATCGGGGCCACGATGTTCGGCGCGCTCGCCCTGGCGTTTCCGCTGGCCGTCCTGCTCGCCGCGGGTCCCGCCGGGATCTGCTTCGTCCACGCGCGGAAGCGGGGGATCGACCTCTCGCGGGAGCCGGTCGGCTTGCAGCGCCGCATCGGTCTGATGGCCTTCGCCTTGGCGCTCGGTCCGCTCTTCTGGATGATCGGCGTCGGGTACTGGGAGCAGGTCCGCGTCATCACGGACGTGGTCGGAGGGCGCACCGCGGCGCTCGCGCCCGAGCTGGTCGCGGAGGCCGGTCAGGGATTCCTGGTGAACGCGAGCATCTTCGCCGTCCTCGTCTGCTTCTGGGCGCCCATCTGCGCGGTCCTCTTCTCCCGCGCCGTGTCCCAGCCGCTCGAGCGACTGGCGGCCACGACCAAGGAGGTGGTGGAGGAGGGCAACCAGACCCGGATGGACGTGCTGCCGAGCAGCTTCCGTGACGAGGCCGGCGTCCTCTCGGAGCGCTTCAACGACCTGCTGGACATGATGCGTGACCTCAGCCGGGCGGCAGACGACATCGCGTCGGGGCGCCTCCACGCCCGGGTGTCGAGGGACGGCGAGCTCCCCGATGCCTTTCGGCGCATGACGGAGAGCCTGAACGATCTCGTCGGCAAGATCCGACAGACGTCCGTCAACCTCGCCGCCGCGGCGACGGAGATCCTGGCGGCGACGCAGGAACAAGAGAGCGCGGCGGCGTCCCAATCCAGCGCGATGACCGAGATCAGCCACACCATGGACTCCTTGTCGTCCTCGGCGGCCCACGTGTCGCACTCCGTGTCGGAGGTCCTGGCGAACGCGGAGCAGACGCTCTCGACCGCGGACAACATGGTCGCTCAGATCGAGAGCCTCTCCAGCCACACCGGGCGCATCAAGGAGCTCCTGGACACGATCCAGGGCATCGCCGACAGGAGCGATCTCCTGGCGCTCAACGGGTCCCTCGAGGCGAGCCGCGCCGGGGAGGGAGGCCGGGGTTTCGCGCTGGTCGCCGCGGAGATGCGCCGGCTCGCCGAGCGCGTGACGGCCTCCGTCGAAGACGTCAAGAAGCTCGTGACGGACATCCACCACTCCAGCAGCTCCACGATCATGGCGACGGAAGAGGGGCGTCGCTTCGCGCGCGAGACGACGGACGCCGCGCGCAGCATCACCCTCGCGTCGCAGCAGCAGCTGAGCGGCACCGAGCAAGTCTCCCAGAGCGTGCGCGACATCGCGGAGGTGGTGACGCAGGCGGCGGCGGCGACGTCGCAGACGCGGACGACCGCACAGAGCCTCAAAGAACAGGCGGATCTGCTCTCGGCCCTCGTGAAGAGGTTCGAGATCGCCGACGCGAACGCCTGAGGATCTGAGGATCCGCAGCCAGCGCGGATCTTTGCACCGGCGGTGGCGCCTAAGCGCTCGTTCGAGGGCCTGCGTGCCCGTGAGCTCGATCAGAACTCGCGTTCACGGGCATTCGGCCCTTGGACGTGAGCAGGACGAATCGCCAGAATGCCCGTTGGTGCGAGGCGCGAGGGAGCGACGCCCTCCGGGGTCGCTGTCGGAGTCGGTGCATGGTGATCAATCGGATCGATCGAGGTTGGGCAGCTGCGGCGACGATTTCCTGTGCGCTCGCCGTCGGCGGAGCGGGCGCCTGCGGCGGCGAAGCGACGGGGGGAGCCGCGGCGACCGGCGGGGGCAGCAACCCGAGCGGGACGGGCGGAGCAGCGGCGGGGGGCGGAGCGGGAGCGCCAGGGAGCACCTCCGGGGGCGCAGGGCCGGGCGGCGGCGGCGGCGGGTCGTCCACCGAGGAAGAGTGGTACCTCAGCGATCTGTGTGACACCGGCGACGCGACGAACGCGTGGGGGCCCGTGGAACGGGATCGGAGCAACGGGGAGCAGGCCGCCGACGACGGTGGGCCGATCATCCTGCAGGGGCGGGTGTACAGCAAAGGGCTCGGGATGCATGCGCCCGCGAGCATCGGCTACGCCCTCGGGGGACAGTGCTCTCGTCTCCAGGCGGTCGTCGGCATCGACGCGGAGATGAAGAACGCGGGCTCCATCGTCTTCGAGGTGTGGGGCGACGGCGACCTGCTCCTGGCGACGGAGACCCTCACGGGGGCGGGCCCGGCGGAGTCCATCGACCTGGACATCAGCGGAGTGCAGGAGCTGCGCCTCGTGCTGAACGAGGACGGCGGCAACGGGAGCGATCACGGGGACTGGGCCGACGCGCGGGTGACGTGCTCGGCGCGCCCGGCGGAGCTGTGTCCGCGCGTGGACCCGCCGATCCCCACGGTGCCCGGCTACGAGCTGGTCTGGTCCGACGAGTTCGACGGGGACGGGCCTCCGGATCCGGCGAACTGGAGCTTCGAGCGGGGCTTCGTGCGCAACGAGGAGCTGCAGTGGTACCAGGAGGACAACGCCTGGCAGCAGGCGGGTTTCCTCATCATCGAGGGGCGACGAGAGACCCTCGATTTTTCGGACGTGGACCGCAGCGGCTGGCGGGATTGGGCGCGCAATCGCACGGTGGCGGAGTACACCTCGTCGAGCTTGCACACCCGCGGCAAGCAGAGCTGGCAGTACGGTCGCATCGAGATGCGCGGCCGCATCGTCGCGGCGGAGGGCCTGTGGCCCGCCTTCTGGACCCTCGGCAACGATGGCGAGTGGCCCAGCAACGGCGAGATCGACATCATGGAGTTCTACAAGGGGCGCATCCACGCGAACTTCGCGGTCGGGACGGAGACGCGCTGGCAAGCCCGCTGGGACTCCTGGAACCGCGAGGTGTCGAGCTTCGAGGGGACGGACTGGGACGCGAAGTTCCACGTGTGGCGCCTCGACTGGGACGCCGACAGGGCCTGCATCTTCGTCGATGACGAGCAGGTCAACTGCACGGATGTCGACGACATGCGCAACCCGGACGGATTCGCCCCCTTCCGTCAGCCCCACTACGTGCTCCTGAACCTCGCCATCGGCGGCAGCGGCGGCGGCGCGGTCTCCGGGGGCACCCGGTTCCCGACCCACTACGTGATCGACTACGTCCGGGTGTACCAGTAGCCGCGCGTTCGGCGGCGCCGCTGATCGTCGAGGACGCCACGACGCCTCACGCGGAGCCGTTTCTGTAAGATGCCGCCGGTGACCACCCTCTGGAACCACGCGCGGGCCGCGCTGCTCCCCGCTCTGATGGGCGCGGCTCTGCCTGGCGCTGTCGTGCTGCTCTCCGGCTGTGGCGGGCGGGCGAGCGCGCCGCCCAGCGCTCCGTCTCCGCCGGCTCAGTCGCCCAGCGCTTCGGCTCAGTCGCCCAGCGCTTCGGCTCAGTCGCCCAGCGCTTCGGCTCAGTCGCCCAGCGCTTCGTCTCCGCCGGCTCAGCCGTCCAGCGCTTCGGCTCCGAGCGCTGCGCCCCCCGGTGAGCGGGACTCCGCGCCCGTCGCCTCCGAGGGGCTCGATGGCGTCTACCTGCGGACCCACGAGATCGCCGTGTTCGACGGCGAACGCTGGGAGCCCCTGGAGGTCGACGATTGTCTGCGGATCCGCCGCGTCGGAGCGAACCAGCTCGAGCTCGAGGTGCAGCTGGTCGCCGCGAACGCACACCTCTGCAGCATCGACGGCGTCGCCTCTCGGTTGCGGGGCGTCGAAGAAATCTACGAGCTCCGCCCGGAGCCCGCGGACGAACCGTGTCAGCTCCGGCTCGTCGTCGGGGCGGAGCGCCTGGAGCTCGTCGACGTGGAACATCAGTGCCGACAGTACTACTGCGGCGCCCGCGCGGGCTTCGACGGCGTCAGCTTCGCGCGCACGGAGCGGCGTCCAGCGCGTCACGGTTGCGCGGACTGATCGAAGGAGCGCTGCGCTCCGGTGCTCGAGCCCCGAAGCGCGGCGGCGAAGGCATCCGAAGGCATCGCCCCACCCAACGATGTATTTCTCCGAGGGGGGATCTCGACCCTGCCCCCGCCGCGCGGTCGCTCCCGCGAGCCAGCATCAAGCGGCGGCGAGCGTCTCCTCGAGCCGGCGATAGCTGTCTTCCATGCCGTGCTCCATGCCCGTCTCGAGCATGGCGGCGCGGGCCTTCGCGTCGGGGAGCGTCATGCGCAGGGTGAGCAGGGTGCCCGTGCCGTCGGGCGTGAACGTGCTCTCCACGCGGTTGTCGGGCGTTGGATCGGGCAAGTGCATGCGCTCGATGTGCACGATGCGCTTGCCCGGATCGAGCTCCACGTATTCGCCGGTCAGGTAGAAGCCGCTCTCTCCGTTGGTCCACTCGAAGCGCATCTTGCCGCCGGGGCGCGGCTCGCTGATGCAGACGGGCATCGTCCAACCCGGAGGGCCGAGCATCCAGCGTTGCATCAGCTCGGGTTCGATGTGGGCGCGGTACACCAGGTCGGGCGGTGCAGCGAACTTCCTGGTGACGATGACGTGGGTGTCGCCTTCGAGGCGTAGCTGGAGTTGGGTCATTTTCGTCTCTTCTTTCTCGTTCCTGCGGCTTCTTCGGTCTGAGCGCGCCCCCTCCGTGGGGGCGCGGTGGGCTGGGTGAGGGGCGGGGGGGGGCGCTCGGTGGCGCGCGTGGGCGGGCGTCGTTCGTCGGGAGCGCGTCGCCGCGTTGCAGCGGGCGTCTTGGGGCGTCGCTGGTCGTGCTTCGTTCCGGCGCTGGCGTGCTGCGGGTCGCGTCGCCGCGCGGTTCGGCGTGTCGTCGGTCGCGGTTCGTCGGTGCTCGCCGTGTCGCGGTCCGCCGTGTCGACCTCCGTGGCGCACGACGCGTCGTCGTTCGTCGTGGTTCCTGCGCCGGGATCCGCGGAGGTGCTCTCGGGATCCGCGCCGGCGGTCAGCTCGGCGAGCAGGTCGTCCAGGCGCTCGTAGTTCGCTTCGAGGGCCGCCCGCAACATGGACAGCCACGCGTCGATCTCCTGCAAGGCATTCGGAGCGAGCCGCGACGGCCGCCGGTTCCCATCGACGCTCCGGACGATCAGGCCGGCGCCCTCGAGCACCTTGAGGTGCCGGGAGATCGCGGGCTGACTGAGCTCGAAGGGCTCCACCAGCTCCGAGACCGTCCGTTCTCCCGTGGCGAGCTGCGCCAGGATCGCCCTCCGGGTGGGGTCGGCGAGCGCGGAGAAGGCCGCGTCGAGGCGCGGTGACGTCAAAGCTTCGTACATAACCGAAAGCGTATATTACACAGAGGTTATGAACAAGCAGGAAACGGCGCGCGCGCCCGTTTCGTCCGGGCGAGCCGCCGCCCGAGCCCGTCTGGGTGATTTCTCCTGACGCGCGGCGTTGGCGTCAGAGCCCTCCCGGCGTGCCGTCGGCGACCGTGACGGGACGGCCGACCCCTGCGGCGCCCGCGCTCGAGGTATCGAGGGTGGGGGGGGGCGCCCGCCCCCTGGCGTGCAACGCGGCGCCGCGCGCTCCCATTGGTGCTCGCGGGCCGCGCTGCGCGGCGATGGGGGCCGCTGTCGCGGGCTCAGCGGATGACGGGCGGCACGTAGCCGCAGTCCACGAGCTCGAGGGTGGTGTCGATGCGGAAGTTCGACTCGCTGGTGCGTCGCTCGGCCTGGAAGAGATCGAGGTCGTAGCGCTCACCCACGGTGAGCCCGATCTCGTCGGCGATCGCGTCGAGCTCCACCTCCGCGCTGAGGGCGCCGTGGACCCCACCCAGGTCGATCACCAGACGATCGTTGATGAAGACGAAGACGTCGTCGTCCCCCGTGAACCGGAACACCTCGCCGCCCTTGTAGCGGAACTTCGTGTGGATCTCGGTCGTGAAGTGGAAGTTGTGCTGACGCCCCTCGTTGCCGAAGCCCGCGTCGTCCACCGGGAAGAACGCGTCGCTGTGGAAGGTGTAGACGTCGTCGTTCGGCTCGAGGTTGATGTAGAGCCAGTAGGGGCGATTGACGTCCTCGACGGTGTTGTACCATTCGGCGAACTCGTCGGGGCCCGACGTCATGTTCGTGCTCCCTGCGTGGGCGTACACGGGCTTCTTGTCGGCGCCGAGCACCTCCTCGACGAGTCCTTCCCGCTGACCGCAGCAGTAGCTCTGGAAGTCGTCGTGGTCGTCACTGAAGTCGCGGACGATGCCGATGATCGTCGAGCCGCAACCCGCGCCGTCCGCTCCCGGCGCGTCATCCGGGAGCTCGGGGGTCTGGTCGGGGCTCGTCTCGATGGCGGGGCCCAAGAAGTAGCCGCCGAGGATGCCGGGGGTGTAGCCCTCGGGCAGGGACCAGGGCCCAGGGGGGCCGTTCGAGCTGCCGGCAGCGCCGCCGGGCGAGGGATCGACGACGATCAGACCTCCGACGCCATCGCTCCCGCCGCTGCCGTCGCCGGACGTCGAGCCGCCCGCGCCGGGTCCCGCGCCGCTTCCGCCTCCGTTCGGATCCTTCGACGAGCTGGAGCAAGCGCCATGAAAGAGCAGCGCCCCCGCGGCGAGCAAGGCCGCCCCTCGACTCCGTCGGATCCAAAGGTTCGCCTGGCCGCGTCGCGTGAGCATGATCGACTTTTTACCATAGGCGGGCAGCACAAATGGGATCGACGATGTCTCTCGGGGTCGATCTCGTTCGGGACGACGTGCGGCGCTTCGTCGATCCAAGGTCCTCCGCTGCTTACGACGCGGTGACTCGCGCGCATCGCTGTAGTCACTGCGACGACGGCGCAAAGTTCCCGTGTAGCCATCGAGCGATCGACGACGCAGAGTCGTGGCTTCCTCCAGCAGCGGTCGTCAGCGCGCTGTGGTGCAGACGCGTGGTCGCCGACGGTCGGAGCGTGGAGGCTTCGTGGTAGCCTGGCGCCATGCGGACGCGATGCTCGCTGGGCCTCTCGTTGGTTCTCCGACTCGGCGCGCGCGCGAGTCTGCTCGGCGCCTCTGCTGCGGTCGTCGCATGTGGCCCTGCGCAGGAGAGCGGCGGCGGGGAGCCCAAGGCGACCGGCGGGGACGGCGCCGGCAGCGGCGGTGCGCCGTCGGGCACTGGAGGCAGTCTCCCCCATGGTGTCGCTGGTTGGGGCGGCGCGACGGGAGACACGGGGGGCTCGAGCAGCGGGGACGCGAGCAGCACGGGGGGCGCGGGCGGCACGGGCGGCGCCGGTGACGACGGAGGCGAGGACGGCTGTCCGTTCTCCGGCCGCATCACGTACCAGCTGAACGGCCCGGATTCCTGGCCCGCCGACGCTCGGCAGCGCATCACCGACGCCATGGACAGCGCCCTCGAGTACTACAACTGCTACGCCGATCTCGAGAAGGCGATCACCGTCGACTACAACCCCGGCGTGCCGACGGCCCAGGCCAACGTCGATGGTTGGCTCAGCTTCGGCAGCAATCAGGCGTACATGCAGGTGGCCACCGCCATGCACGAGGTCGCCCACACCCTCGGCGTCGGTTACTACCCCTGGGCGGAGCTGATGGACGGCGGGCGCTGGATCGGAGCGCACGTCGACGCGCTCATGAAGTCCATCCCCGTCGAAGAGCGCGACGACGACGACTACTCCCAGCGCGACTACATCACGGGAGACGCCCAGCACTTCTGGCCGTACGGGCTGAACCAGGCCTCCGAGTACAAGAGTGAGTGGAGCCTCATCAATCATGTGCGCATCGTGGCGGCCATGCAGATGGACAAGGCCGACTACCTCGCGCGCTGAGGGCGCTCGACTGGCCCGCTCGACTGGCCCGCTCGACTGGCCCGCTCGACTGGCCCGCTCGACTGGCCCGCTCGACACTGGCGCTCGACGCTGCCTCGGTCGTCGCCGCATCTCGAATGAGCAATCCCCAGTTGCGTTGACCGTGCCTTCGACCGCTCGGCCCCCAAGCGGGTGAGGGGCCGAGCGCCTGCTGTCTGCACCTGCCGCGCCTCGTCGATTCCGCGGCGAGCCACACGAGCGGTCGCCGCTGTAGCGGTCGCGCGCCGGGGCTCGGGAACGACCCGTTCCTTGGGTCGTGTCCTCTGGCGGTGGCGTGGGGCGGGGCGTCCTGCCGGGCGCTCAGACGTCCCGCCGTGGCGCGCTGGTGGCCCGCTGCTCGATCAGCGTGGCCAGGTCCCGCCGGGCGTGGTGGAGGCGCGTCCACACGGTGTTGACGGAGATGTTCTCGAGGCTCGCGATCTCCTCGCCGCTGTAGCCTTGGATCGTGTGGAGGACGAAGGCGGTGCGCCGCTTGGGGCTCATGCGGCCGAGGAGCTCGGCGAGGACGCGCGCGGCTTCCTTGCGCTCGAACGCCTGATCGGGGCGGAGGGGGAAGAGGGCGGCGGGCTCCGGCTCCTCGTCGCTGGGCGGGAGCAGGGAGCGGCGGGACCACGCCGTCTGGCGATGATCACGAACGGTGCGCTGAGTGATTCGGTAGAGCCAGCCGCCGAGGTTGCCCCCGTCGAACTCGTGGAGCTTGCGGCGAACGACGAGGAAGACGTCCTGGGTCAGGTCTTCGACGTCCCGTGATGGGCCGCCGAGAGCACGCGCCCAGCGCGCCACCTCGTGGTACCAGCGGGCGTAGACCTCCTCGAAGGTGAGCCCGGTGGGCGAGGCGGAGCCGCCCGGCGCGGGCGCGCTGGGGCGCGGCGCCGCCGCGAGGGGAGTGTCGTTGGCTGGCGGACATGTCCCGACCTGGCGCGCCACGGCGCCGAGATGAACGACGACGGGACCACACGGCTCGGGGCTGCTCGACATGAGCCCTGGTTGGTATCGCGGCGCGCTCGGGTTGGGAGCTTTCTTCGCCTTTCCTCGCCTAAGGGGCATTTCACCGCGGGAAGTCGCCGTGAGCTGGGCCCTGCGTGGGCGTCGATGGCGCTCGGTGGACGAGGGCTCCTCGATCACCGACGGGAGGGGTCGTGGGGGTGAGCGCCGCGCCGCGGCTGGCCACGCGGAGGGGCGTGGAAGCGGAAAAATGCGCGGCAAACGCATTGTCGACGAGTGAGCGCTTTCATCGCGCCAGGACGGAAGGTCCTGGCGCGGAGCTTCCATGTTCCTGGTGGATGTCGAGGCGCCCGCGCCCGTGGGGGAGCGAGGCGACGACGTGGTCTCCGCTCGCAGGAAGTGACGATGATGCAACTCTCTCCCGATCGCCGACGTTCATGGTCGGTCCCGATCTCCGCGCGCTTCGGCGCGTGTCTGGTGGCGGTCGCCGCCCTCGGCGCCTACGGATGTGACGGTGAGCTCCTCGGCGACGCGGGTGACCCGAAGCAGTCGGAGCCCGGCGCGCCAGCGCAGGAGGAGCCTCAGAGCGGGAGCGGAGAGCCTCCGGGGGTGGATGGCGTGGGTTGGATGACGCGCCTTCCGCGCCTGAGCCACGCCCAGTGGGAGAACACCGTGCGCGACCTGCTGCGCCTCGACGCGGCGCCAGGCCTCTCCGCGACCTTCTCCCTCGATCCCGACGACAAGACCTTCGACACGTTCACGGCCCGGACCGTCTCCGCGAACCTGTGGAACGACTATCAGCGGGCAGCGGAGACCCTCGCCGAGCGCGTCACCGGCGACCCCGCCGCGCTCCAGCGGATCCTGCCGGCGGCCGCGCCGGAGGACGCGGCGACCTTCGTGGCCGAGCTCGGGCTCCGAGCGTTCCGGCGGCCCCTGTCTCCCGAGGAGCTCGCCGCCTACGTGGGGCTGTTCGAGGAGGGGGTCGCTCGCGCCGAGGGCGAGGCGAGCTTCGCGCGCGGTGCGGAGCTGGTCATCACGGCGTTGTTGCAGTCGCCTCACTTCCTCTACCGGATCGAGCGCTCCACCGAGGCGGACGGCGATCGGATCTGGCTCGACGGCTACGAGATCGCGTCGCGCCTCTCCTACGCCCTCTGGAACACGATGCCTTCGGACGAGCTCCTCGCGGCGGCGGGGGCCGGCGAGCTCGACACGGAACAGGGTGTGTTGGCGTGGGCGCGGCGGATGCTCGACGACGAGCGTGCCGCGGACACCATCGTCTCCTTCCACGATCAGTTCTTCGGGGTCAGCGGCTACGGGACGATCGCCAAGAACGCCGTTCTCTTCCCGACCTTCACGGCGGATCTGGGCCCCACCCTGCAGGCAGAGGCGCGCGCCTTCGTGCGCGAGGTGGTGGCGCTCGGCGACGGCGGCATCGCCGAACTGTTGACGAGCCCCATCGGGTTCGTGAACGCGCAGACCGCGCCCTTCTACGGCGTCGAGGGGACCTTCGGCGAGGCCCTCGAGAAGGTCCAGCTCGATCCCCGGCAACGGGCGGGGATCCTGACCCAGCTCGGGTTCCTGTCGCGCTACGCGTCGCAGACGCAGTCCGATCCGATCCTGCGGGGCGTGCACGTGTCCCTCGACGTGCTCTGCATCGATCTGCCGCCGCCCCCCAACGGCATCCCGCCCCTGCCGGGCATCGGCGAGGGGCAGACGAACCGGCAGCGGGTGGAGGACAGCACGGGCGCCGGGGCCTGCCGGAACTGTCACGTGCCGTTCATCAACCCCCTCGGCTTCGCCTTCGAGCACTACGACGCCGTCGGACAGTGGCGCGACACGGACAACGGGCAGCCCGTCGACGCGAGCGACACCTACGAGCTCGACGGCGTGCGCGTGAGCTACGACGGGGCCATCGAGCTGTCCGGGCTGCTGGCGGAGAGCGCGACGGTGCACGCTTGCTACTCGAAGAAGTGGTTCGAGTACGTGTTCGGGCGCGCCCCCGCGGACGTGGAGAGCGGCGTCCTCGACGACCTGTCGAACCTATCGAAGGGCGGAGCCGGCGTTCGGGAGCTGCTCGCGACCATGACGACGCTCGACACCTTCCGAGCACGACCCAAGGAGTGACACGATGACGACGCGCGCATATTCCAGACGTTTGTTCCTTCGCGGCGCAATGGGCACGACCGTTGCGCTCCCGCTCCTGGAGAGCCTGGCGCCGCGCGAGGCGCGGGCCCAAGACGAGCCGTTCCGCTTCGCCGTGTTCATGAGGCAGGGGAACGGGGTCGTGCAGCGCAGCTTCTGGCCGACGCGGGAGGGGCAGCTCACCCGCGCGATCCTGCAGCAGGATCTCGACGCCAGCGACCGCGCGGTGGCGGTGCTCGCGGACCACGCGGAGAAGCTGAACGTGGTGCATGGCCTGCGCTACAACTACTCGACCTCGGGCTGCGGGCACGCGGACGGCTGCCTCCAGTGCCTGACCTCGGCGCGACCCAACGGCAGCTACTCGAACAACACGCTGGCCATGGGCCCGTCCCTGGACTGGGTGATCTCGCGAGCCCTCGATCCCGCGGGGGTCGAGCCCGTGAGCCTCTACGCGGGGGCGACGAGCAGCTTCTTGGGGGACGTGATCTTGTACCGTGGGCCGCTCGAGCGGCGCGCAGGGGAGCGGAACCCCCTCAACGCCTATCAGCGCCTGTTCGGATCGATGACTCCGAGCGACGGGGACGAGCAGGAGGAGGAGCTGCGGCGCCTGGCGCTGCGGCGGCAGAGCGTCAACGACGTCGTGCGGGAGGAGATGCGCGCCCTGTTGGCGCGACCGGAGCTCTCCGCCAGCGATCGGGCGCGGCTCGACGACCACTTCAGCGCCATCCGGGATCTGGAGGTGAGCATCGCGACCGGCTGTCGGGTGAGTCCCCTCGGAGAGTTCGACGCGAACGACGTCGACGCCGTGGTCAAGACGCACATCGATCTCATCGTGCTCGCGATGGCGTGTGGCAAGAGCCACGCGGCCACGTTGTGCATCGGCAACGGCAACGATCAGACGCAGTACATGATCGATGGTCGCCGCGCGGAGCGCTACCACCACATCTCCCATCGGGTGCGCAGCGACGGCGCCGAGGGAGAGTCGATCCCCGACGCGGAGCTGCTGCACCACAAGATCGACAAGAAGTTCGCGGGGTACTTCAAGTACCTCCTCGACAAGCTGGCCTCCGTGCAGACGCCCACGGGCACGTTGCTCGACGACGGGGTCGCCGTCTGGTTCAACGATCTGGAGGATGGTCCGCCCCACGGCAGCAGGAACCTGCCCTGGGTGCTGGCAGGCAGCTGTGGAGGCGCGCTCCGCACCGGGCGCTACATCAGGGGCGACTGGACGATCAACAAGATCCACAACGTCATCGGGGCGGCCGTGGGCGTGAAGAACGCGAACGGCGCCCCCCTCGACGACTTCGGCGACGCCAGCTACGGCAAGGGTCATGTGGACGGGCTGCTCGCCTGATGACGTCCGGGGCGAAGGAGCTCACTCGACGACGAGCGCGAGGTGGGGGAAGTCCGTGAGGGGCACCTCGTGGAGCGTGAAGTACGCCGTGGCCCCGGGCGCGCGGGGCGCGGCGGCGTCGTCGTAGACGAGCCCGAGGTGGCGGTACCCCACGCGGTGCACGGCGGTGACCTGGCGTTCGGCTCGGATCTGGCGCGGGGAGACGCTCGCCGCGCAGTCGCGGCGCTCGGCGATGCTGAGCAGCAGGCTCTCCGGGAGGAGACCGGGCGCAGCGTCAGCCTCGATGAGGCGCACGCTGCGCGCCGCGTCGGCGTAGACGTGGGTGCCCGGGTCGTCGGAGACCTGTTGCAGGAACGGGAAGCAACGCCAGGCGCCGTGGCGGTCCTGGAGGACCTGGCAGAAGGATTGGAGCTCTTCGTCGAACCACTGCCCGAGCCGGATCGGGACACCGCGCTGATGGTCGACGATGCGGCGGAGGCGCCCGGTGCCGGCGAGCGCCCGAGTGAGGGTGACTCGAGGGATCGTCGCTTCGATCCCGAGGGCATGGTAGACGCCGGACGCGGGGGAACACTGTAAGGCGCGTGCGTAGAGGGGCTCGGAGACCCGCCCGGTGATGGCGAAATAGCGGTCTCGATCGGGGCCGGAGAGGAGCGCCCACGGCTCGGCGTAGGGGTCGGCGCAGGGATCCTCGGCCACGCCGACGTCGACGGGATCCGTACAGTCGGCGTCGAGGTAGAGGGTCTCGACACGGAATGGTGGATCGGGACGGCACGTGACCTGGCCTCCGCTCACGTGCTCCGAGCCGCAGTCGAGGCCGAGGCCCCACTCGGCGAGGAAGACCTTGCGGGACTCGCGGACGCCCTCGGCGCTGCGGATGACGAGCTCGCTGATCTCGGGGGTCAAAGGTCGGACGACGCGGGTGCCCGCCTCGAAGTGGCTCGGCGGGATCGCCGCGCCGAGGCCGAAGGATGGTCCGGACAGGCGCGCCAAGCTCTCGGGGGACGCGGCCTGGCAGGTGCGCGACTCCGACGTGAAAATCGGGGCGGCCAGGTCATGGAGGGTGACCTGGTGCACGTGAGCGCGACAGCCGTGGCTCGCCAGCGCGACGGGGGGAGAGGCACAGCGCGCGGCCTCGGAGCGCGACCAATACAGGCGCTGCGAGCACGCTGGGTCCGCGAAGAGCTGGGGGGCGTCTGCGGGAAAAGATTGCAGCGCGCCGTCTCGAGGGAGACAGCGCAGCGCTCCGTCGCCGGCGGTGGTGAAGCTGCAGGGGGAGTGAAGGACCGTGTCCCACGGCGTCCCCGGCCCCGGTGGGACGCCGGGGGCGCTCAGGTGCCAGGTCACGAGGCGCCGACCGTCGCCGTCGAGGTACTCATCGCCGACCTCTCCGCAGGCGAGGAGGCCCGCGGCGCCTCCGGCGACTGCCAGCTGCATCGATGGGGAGACGCGGGGAGGGCGCACGGGGGCGAGTAGAGCATGGCTCGCTCGGGGGCATGAGCCTCCGTGCAGTAGCGCTGGCATTTTTCGTGCCGCCATCCCCGTTCGGATCCTTGCTGTTCGACGGAGAGGGCTGCCGAGGGCGAAGAACCGTCAGCGGCGTTGAAGGAAAGCGTGGCTCCCGCCCATCGTCCTGGCGATGGACTCCCTGCGACGTGCCACCGGGTGGACTCGAAACCGCCATAGGTCGGGGCTGTCCCGGGCGCTCGCCCTGCTCGGGCTGCTCGTGCTCGCTTGCTCTGCGGACCTCGACGAGGGCGGTCACGGGGACCTCGTCTGCGGTGAAGGGCGGATCGACTGCGGAGACTGCGTCGATCCCTCCCGGGATTTGCTCCACTGCGGCGCGTGCGCCCGTTCCTGCGGCGCGGGCCAGGACTGCGTGGCGGGGGAGTGCACCTGCCTGGCGCCTCTCCAGGCGTGCGGGGACGGGTGCGTGGACCTCCAGGAGGATCCGGCGAACTGCGGTGCCTGCGGGAACGCCTGCGCGCCCGGGCTCTTCTGCTCCAACGGGAGCTGCGTCGACTCCTGCGCTCCGGGCCAGACCGCCTGCGGAGCCAGCTGTACGGATCTGCTGGCGAGCAGCAGGAACTGTGGAGCCTGCGGGAACGTCTGCGAGCCGGGCCGCGCCTGCGTGGGGGGCGCCTGTGAGTGCGCCGAGGGGCGGGTCGACTGCGGCAGCGGCTGCGTGGCTCTCGAGGACGACGTGCTCCACTGCGGCGGCTGCAATCAGGCCTGCGAGGTCGGAGAGGTGTGCCGCGCCGGAGTGTGCGGCTCCGAGGGCGGCGGAGGTTCGGGCGGCGGGACCAGCACCGGAGGCCAGGCGAGCTCGGGCGGGACCAGCAGTGGCGGGGAGACCGGAGGTTCGGGGGGCAACGTCGGCGACCCGGGCTGCGACGCCACGGGGTTCTACGTGGCGGACAAGAAGCTCTACGACTCCAACTGCAACGAGTTCGTGATGCGCGGGGTCAACTATCCCTACGCGTGGTACTCGGCTCGGAACACGCAGCAGGACTTCGCCGCGATCGCCGCGGCGGGTGGGAACGCGGTGCGGATCGTCATGGCGACGGGAGCGCGGTGGACGCGCACGTCGGGCGACGAGCTCACGCAGCTCATCGGCTGGGCCAAGGCGGCGAAGCTCGTGACCATCGTCGAGGTGCACGACACGACGGGGTGGAGCGAGCAGAGCGGCTCCGTCGATCTCGCGAACGCCACGAGTTACTGGAGCTCGCCGGACGTCGCGGGCGCCTTGAAGGGACAGGAAGCCTACGTGATCCTGAACATCGGCAACGAGCCGATGGGCAACACGACGACCGATCAGTGGGCGCCGCGCCACGTGACGGCGGTGCAGGCTTTGCGCAACGCCGGCTTCGAGCACACGCTGATGATCGACGCGCCCAACTGGGGGCAAGACTGGGAGAGCACGATGATGAACGGCGTCGGATCGGCGATCTGGGACGCAGACGTCCGCAAGAACCTCGTGCTCTCGGTGCACATGTACCACGTCTTCGGGACGCCCCAGAGCGTCGGCTCCTACATGAACACCTACCTGAGCAACAACGCCGCGCCCCTGGTGGTGGGCGAGTTCGCCGCGGACCACGGCGCCGATGGGGACGTCGCCGAGGAGGCGATCCTGTCCTTCGCGGAGTCCCTCGGCATCGGCTACCTCGGCTGGTCCTGGTCGGGGAACGGCGCCGGGCTCGGCTCCCTGGACATCACGATCGGCTTCGATCCAGCGAACCTCACCGCCTGGGGCGATCGACTGATCAACGGCGACGACGGGCTGAAGGCGTCCTCTCGAATCTGCAGCTGCTTCGACTGAGAGGAGCGCGCCTCTCGAGCGGCGCGCGGAGCGTCCGAGCACGGTCGGGCGCTCGGGTGCGGACTCGCTCGGCGTTCTCTCGGAGGGCTCGAGGCGCCGTGTCGTGGCTGGCGCGCGTCAGTCGGCGGCTCGCGCGAGGCTCCAGGCGCGGGCTCGTTCGGCGTTGATCCGGATCTCTTCGGGGGACTGGCGCGGGCCGCTCATCGCCAAAACCAGCTCTCCGCGGCTGAGGGTGGCGAGGGCGTGCAGGGCGGCTTCGGCGACGAGCTGGCGGCCGGGGACCGCGTGCAGGAGGCGCCCCGGTTCACCCCCGAGGTTCGTCCACCCCGTGAGATCGTAGCGGGCCACCGCGAGATCCTCGGTCAGGGCGAGCAGCCGTGGGATCACCTCCGTGGCCCCGATGCGCCCGGCGGTGTCCGCGGCCGCGGCCCGGACGTAGGGTTCTTCCGCCTCCAGCGCCGCGCGGAGGAGCTCCACGCGCTCCGCCGGCGCCACGAGCCCATCGAACTTCGCCAGCAGCCCGAGGGCGCGCCCCCGCACCCCCGGATCGGAGTGGTTCGTGAGATCCGCGATCCGCGCACCGATCCGCTGCCGCGCCGCGCTCGACAGGAGGGACGGCTCACTCTGCTCGAGGGCGAGCAGGGCGGCCGAGGCGAGGTGTGCCTCGGCCGCTTCGGTGGTCGTCACGAGGGCGTCGATCACCTGGGGCGGCCGCGCCCGCGGGGGGAGCAGGTGCAGCGCCTCGATCGCCGCGTGGCGTCGAGCCGGGGGGTGGTCGGGGGCGGCCATGCGGACGAAGGCGTCCGTGAGCGCCGGGCTCGGCGACTCCATCATCAGAGGGATGCGAGCGGCGTCCAGCGCCTGGAGCACCAGCGCCGGGTCGTCGGAGGCGAGGTGCTTCAGGAGCACGCGATCGAGGTCCGCGTCGGGGGTCTCTTTCAGGGAGGAGCGCGACGAGTAGGCGGCGGAGATCGCCCGCAAGGAGGCCGCGACCACGCGACGTTCTTCACTCGTCGCGGCGAGGTACGTGAAGAGCTTCGCGTTGGGCTTGTGGCGGGCCTCGTCCTCGGAGAAATGGGGCCTCTCCGGGCTCAATCCGGCGACGAGCGCCGCCATCTTGCGGTGGTCGGCGTCGCTGGGTCGGAAGTCCAGATCCGCGCCGGGAGAGACCTCATCGGTGGCGTCGCTGGAGCCCCCTGAGGCGCCTCCGCCCGCCAAGATCACGGCGCCTAGCAGGCCTGCGCAACCCAGCAGACCGCCGATGATTCCAACCATCCGCCACCGCCGCGCGCCGGACATCACTCCCTTCATGTACCGCGATTCGAGCCATTTTCCGAAACGCGAGAGGGCAGCCTGTGCCACAGGTGTGCCAGGGGCGACCGGAGCGGGATCGGTCAGCCTCGCCGGGGGCCTCACGTTGACGCCGCGGGGGCCGTTTCCTAAGCGGGTAGTATCGCCTCGCCGCCGGCAAGGCTCCGCTCCATGCCCTGTCTCCTCGGCTGCCTCGCCCTCGGGTTCCCGCGCCTCGCGGTGGTGCTGGTGTGGCTCTTTGGGGGATCGTACTTCGAGCGGGCCTACGGGGAGTGGTACTGGCCCGTACTCGGGTTCCTGTTCTTCCCGCTGACGACGCTGGGCTTCGCCTTCGCTCACAACTCCGTGGGCCCGGCGGGAGAGGTCACCTCGTTCGGCTGGTTGCTCGTCGCGATCGCGTTCGCCGCGGACATCGGCCTGATCGGCGGGGGACGCTCGGGGGCGCGGCGTCGCCGGGCTCGAAAGGATCGCCACGACCGAGGGTGAGCCCGAGGCGCCTCGGGGCGACAGGGCGGCGCCGGTCAGCGGCTCGCGGAGTCCCCGTCGGGATCGCACTTCTCCTGGATCGCGCGGGCCCGCGCGGGCGCGACCCCTTGCTGGAGAGCCGCACGCACGTCCTCGAGGGCGCCTTCGCAGTGACCGGTCTCCGCACGGAGCTGGGCGCGCAGGAGCCGGAGCTCGCCCGTCCGCTCGGGGATCTGGTCGCGCCGGAGCGTCTCGTCGAGGGTGCGGAGTGCCTCCGTGGTGCGGCCCGCGCTCGTGAGGATCTCGATCCGGCTGAGGCGGGCCTCCCGGACGAGGGAGCCGTCGGGGAAGCGGGCCTCGTACTCGTCGAGGGTGCGGAGTGCCTCCCCCGGCTTGCCCTGGGCGCGGCTGTGGATGCGGGCCTTCTCGAGCAGGGCCCACTCCGCGGACACCCCGGCGCTGTGGGCCGCTTTACGCTCGAAGCAGCTCGCCGCCGCGTCGTAATCGCCGCGGCTCGTCCAGCTGGAGCAGCGCTCCTCCGTCGGCGAGGTGGTTCGGCGCTCGGCCGAGCTCTGAGAGGGGGGGGGAGCGTTCGTGAGCTCCCTGGGAGAGGGGGTGCGCGCGGGAGCCCGGTCGTTGGGCGCCGGCGCGTCGGTAGCGACGGGCGGCGCCGGGGCCCTCGTGTCCTTCGGTGTGCTTGGGGTGCCGTCCCGAGCTTCGGTCTTGGAGGCGGCGCGAGAGCGGGGCTCCGGTCGAGAAGAGTTCTCGGTGTCCGTCGCGTCTTCGGCGGACCGAGCTGGGGCCTCGGGCGGGTCCACCGTGGCCGGCGCGTCGACGAGCGCTCCGAAGCGCTCCGGCGCGATGAGGAGCTCCGCGGGCGGGCGCTCCGACCAGAGGAGCAGACCCAGGGGCAGGCACGCGGCGAGCGCCGCGACGCCCACGCGCAGACGGCGCACCCGGGCGTCCCGGCGGGCCAGGAGCGCGGAGAAGTTCTTCTCGTTGCCCGGGGGGGGGATCTTGCGGGCCCGCCACAGCAGCGCTGCCGTGCGATCCGTTCCTTCGACCAGACGGCGTGGCGCCACCTGGACGGCTTCGTCTTGTGGCCGCCTCACGGAGCACTCTCCTGACCTTCGATGTATGCCGAGAACTTTTTGCGGGCGTAGTGCAGCCGGCGCCACACGGTGGCCTCGGGACAGCCGGCGATGGTCGCGACCTCCCGCCCCGCCACTCCTTCGAGCTCGTAGAGGACGAAGACCAGACGCTCCGGCTCCGTCAGCTGGGCGAGGGCCGCCTGCACGAGCTGCGCGGCGCGGTTGCCGTCCAGCTCCCCGTCCGTGAGGCTCCCGCGCTCTTCTCTCTGCAGGAGCGAACGCAGCAGGGCGCCCACCCGCTGCCTCTGGCGGGTCTTCCGGGCCTGGGTGGCGCAGAGGCGGTACAGCCAGGTCTTGAAGGTGCAGTCGCCACGGAACCGCGGCAGGAAGCGGAACGCCTCGAGGAAGACCTCCTGGCAGGCGTCGTCGAGGGCGTCGTCCCGGACCCCCATCCGGTGCAGGAAGCTCCGGGCCGTGTCGTAGTAGCAGTTGTAGAGGTGGTTCCAGGCGACGGTCTCTCCGCCGACGCATCGCTCGAGGAGGCCTTCGGAGAGGACCTGAGTTCGGGCAAGGGGGCCGAGTGACACGCTACCGTTAGAGCCCGGAGCCCCGCCGACCTTCGCAGGAAAGAGCTTCACCGGACGAAGCGCTTCCGTCGGGGCGGGCCACCAGCGCTCCGGCCCAGCGCCCGCCCAGACCTCCCTCAGAGGTAACCTCACGGATTTCCTCCTAAATGCACGATGAGGCCCAGGGACCCGGCCCAGGCCAGGGGGGCGGGCCGGAGCACCTCGAACTCCTCGTCGCTCGCCCCCTGGACGACGAACCGGCGGGTGTTCCCCGTGAACCGGGGGAGAGCCCGGAGCCCGAGCTCGAGCTGGAGCGACTGGGACAAGACCAGGCGCGCCACCGCGTGAGCCCCCACGCCAGCGAGGAGGCGGGCCTTGCGGCCGGCGGAGAGCTCCGGAGCGCCCTCGATCTCCGCTTGCTCGAGCTCGAGCCCCACCAGGGGGCCCGCTCCGAAGGACCAGCGGTTCCGCTCGAGGAGGAACAGTCCGGAGGCGAAGAGCCACGAGCTCTGGGTGGCGAGGCGGAGGCCCTGCTCGTCGACGGAGCGGGCCGCGAGGGGCCAGGTGGCGTCGAGGACGAGCTGGATCCAGCTGCCCCCAGGAATTCCAACCCCCAAGCCCGCCCCCGGCGCGAGGGGGGCGTGGACGGTGGTGGTCCCCCGGAGGGTCCAGGAGGAGGACGCGGGCGCTCGGTGGTCCGCACCGCCAGGGGCTCGGGACGGGTGCAGGGGGAGCGCGTCCGGTGCCGGCGGCGGATCCGGTTCGTGGAGGGGTTCGGGTCGTTCGGCGGGGGGCTCGTGTCCTGCCGGGTGGCGTCCCGCGGGCTCGTGTCCCGAGGAGCCGGGCCCCACGGACTCCCGTCCCGTGGGCTCCTCCGGCGCGTCGGAGGAGGGGGGCGCCTCCTCCGGGAGCAAGGTCGGCTCGTCGACGCCGCTCATCTGCTGGAAGAAGCGCTCGAGCACCAGGGCGATGACCTCGGCGGCGTCCGTGCAGCCCAGGGACGCCAACGGGAGCTCACGGCGGAGGAGCTCCGTGCCGTTCGCGTCCCGCAGGGTGAGGAGCAACACGTCCGCATCCCGATCGCCTCCCCGCACCACGGCGAAGCGCGCCTCGTAGGGGCCACCCCCCACGACGCCGAGACGTGAGCGTACGGCTTGCCGCACGGGTTCGAGCGGTGGACAGAGCGCGTCCGGCGTGTCCGTCTCGACGTGCAGGCCGGTTGCTCCCAGGGCGAAGAGAAACCAGAGGCCCCCGACCATCGGTGCGTTCCTACAAGACTCCAGCCGGTCCCGCCACGGGCGAGAGGCGGCGCTCGCGTCGTCGTGTGTGGAAACCTCGGACGGTGGGCGCGACCCGGGGCAAGCCCGGTGCCTCCTCCGTGACACGTCGGCGGACGCGTCGGTTCACGTCCACCTGGCGACGCGAACTGGGCTACGTTGCTGCGCGCCATGCCTTCCCCGATCTCCGATCCCAGCGCCAGGAATTTGGTCGCGGGGCCGGCCCGCCGGGCCTCGTCCAGGGAGACTGGATTTGCTGCCGCCCTGGCGAGGGCGGCGGCCTTGACCCTGCTGGCCCCGGTGCTCTGCCAGTGCGGCGGCACCGAGGTGCTGGGGGACAAGCCGACCTCCTCCTGCGACCTCGCGGACTACGACGTGGAGGACGGCGGCCAGCAAAAGATCGAGATCGCGACGTTCTGGTCGAGCGACGCGGAGAGCGCGGCGTTCCGCGTGTTGCAGAAGGCCGCGGTCGCGCGGGACTACGTGATCTCGACGACGGACCGGCGGGATCGCGATCACCAGCAGACCAGCCTGAAGGCATGGCTCGTGAACGACAGCGATCCGCTGCCCGACGCCTTCCAGGTGAACGGAGGCTCGGACGTGCTGCAGTGGGTGGACGAGGAGGAGACGCAGCTCTGCCCGCTGACCCGCCTGGACGAGAGGTACGGGTTCTCGAGCTCCTTCTTCGCGGCCACGTTGGCGCCCGTGTCCTGTCGCGGGACCCTGTACGGCCTCCCCGTGGGCGTGCACCGGTTGAACGTGATCTTTTACAACGAGGCTCTGATCGCAGGCCTGCGCGCGGAGGCGGAGGCCCAGGGCGTGACGCTCCAGCGCCCCGAGGAGCTCGAGACCATCGACGCGTTCATCGAGCACCTCGGAGCGATCGCGTCCCTGGAGGTGCAGTCCGAGGAGGGGGCGCCCATCGTCCCCCTGGCCCTCGACGCGATGAACACCTGGCCCCTCGCGGTGCTCGCCTTCGAGAACGTCATGGCGGCCCACGGCGGAGGGCTCTACGAGACCGTGTGGAAGGGGCAGGAGGCCATGCGCGCGCAGAAGGGAGCCAGCGCCCTCGGTGATGGCGAGGCGTCCCTGCGGGCGGGGCTCTCCCGGGTGGTCGAGGACATCCAGGCCCTGGGCGCTTACAGCAACTTCTCGGAGGCGTACCGGGAGGCGGCGGAGCCGTTCCACGTGGACGGCGGCTTCCGTTGGCAGAGCGCCCTCGACATGGTCGCTCGCGGACTGGCGGCGTACACGGTCATGGGCGACTGGGGGTGGGCCCAGATCGGCGCCCAGGGGGACACGGTGCGCTCGATGCCGTTCCCGGGCACCGCCCACGCGTTCATCTACACGCCCGACTCCTTCGCGGTGCCGCGCCGCGGGGGCTCCGACGGCTCGGGGGCGCACATGTGGCTCAAGGAGGTGGTGGCAGACGTGGAGACGCAGATCGCCTTCGCTCAGGTCAAGCAGTCGATCCCCGCGGTGCAGGGCCTCTCCGACGAGCAGCTCACGACTCTCGGCAACCAGCGACTCGCCGAGTCGTATCGGGAGTTCGAGCGCTGTCAGGATCCGAAGAGCGACTGTCAGCTACTCCTGGCCGTCTCCGGGCTCGGGCCGTCGCCCGCGGCGGATCCGTGCTTCGACGAGGTGGGGCGGCTCGTGGCGCGGGTCGCGGGTCTCGTCTCGGAGGAGGATCGCGAGGCGCAGGAGGAGGGAGCGCTCCGTGAGTGCCCCTTGCCCTTTCCGGTGGAGCCCGACGCTGCGGGGCGCGAGCTCGTCGAGCGGCTCGTGCGCGAGTCTCGGGAGCCGTTCGCGGCGGATTGTCGAGACTGAGACGCGCGGCGTGGGGGGATCGGGGGCGCCTGCGGGGAGGAGGGTGGATCGAGGGACGCGCGGGAGGTAGCCGTGACCCCTGGAGAGAATAGAGTGCTCGAGGGCGGCTCGGTGCGCGGCTCCGTGCGCGGCTCGGTGCGCGGGGTCGTCGCGTCGCGGCCTTGGGGAGCTGCTTCGAGGCGAAGGGGCGCGTCTGAGGCTTCGAGTGGGCGCTGAGAACGGGGGCGTCAGCGGGGGAGCTGGCGGGCGATCTGCTTGGCGATCGTGGCGAGCTGCATGTTGCTGGTGCCCTCGTAGATCTTTCCGATCTTCGCGTCGCGGTAGAACTTCTCCACCGGGTACTCGCGGATGAACCCGACGCCGCCGAAGAGGTCGACGGCCGTCGACGCGGTGCGCTCCGCCACCTCCGACGCCATGAGCTTGGCCATGGCCGCCTCCGTGAGGAAGTCCGCGCCGACGTCCTTGAGCCGCGCGGCGTTGTAGACGAACAGGCGCGCGGCCTCGACGTCCATCGCCATGCGGGCGATCTGGAACTGCACCCCCTGGAAATCCGCGATGCGCTTGCCGAACTGCTCCCGCTCGTGGACGTAACGGACCGCGTGCTCGAAGGCCCCCGCGGCGATGCCGAGCATCTGGGCGCCGATGCCGATGCGCCCTTCGTTCAAGGTCTCGATGGCGATCTTGTAGCCCTTGCCGACCTCGCCCAGCACGTTCGCTTCGGGCACTTCGGCGTCGTCGAGCATCAGCTCACAGGTGCTCGAGGCGCGGATGCCCAGCTTGTCTTCCTTCTTGCCCACGGAGAACCCCGGGAAGTCTCGCTCCACGAGGAACGCGGTGATGCCGCGGTAGCCTTGGGCCGGGTCCACGTTCGCGAAGACGATGAACAGGGAGCTCTCGGCGGCGTTGGTGATCCAGAGCTTGCGGCCGTTGAGCACCCACCGATCGCCCTTCTTCTCGGCGCGGGCCTTGAGGGCGAAGGCGTCGCTCCCGCTCGAGGCTTCGCTCAGGGCGTAGGAGCCGACCCACTCGCTGGCGAGGCGGGGGAGGTACCGCTGCTTCTGGTCGTCGTTGCCCCAGCGCAGCAGCGCGTTGGCGACGAGGGTGTTCTGCACGTCCACCAGCACGGACACGCTGGCGTCCACGGTGGCCAGGGCCTCGACCGCGAGGATCGCGTTGAAGAAGCTGGAGCCCGCGCCGCCGTACTCCTCCGGGATCTCGATGCCCATCACGCCCAGGCGGAACAGCTCCGGCAGCAGGGAGCGGTCCAGGGTCGCCGTCGCGTCCATGTCGTGGACGAGGGGGGCGATGCGCTCCCGCGCGAAGCCGAGCACCGCGTCGCGGAACAGGAGCTGCTCTTCGTCCAACTGGGTGAGAGGGCGCGGCGCATCGGACATGGAGAACATGGTCGACCGGCGCGGGGCGCGGTTCAAGGTCTTCGTCGAGCGCCTCGGTGCGGCCTCGGGGGTGTCCTGGGCGGCCCTGGCGTGGTCCAAGGGGGGCGCCGGTGGTAAGCAGCGCTCCGCGGCTCGCGCAGCGCGGCCCCCTCAGGAGACCCATGGCAGGCAACAGCTTTGGACAAGCATTCCGCGTCACCACCGCCGGTGAATCCCACGGGCCGGGCAACGTGGTCATCATCGATGGGTGCCCGCCGGGCATCGAGCTGGCGGTGGAGGACCTCCAGGTGGATCTGGCGCGGCGTCGCCCGGGTCAGAGCAAGGTGGTGACCCAGCGACAGGAAGCCGACGAGCCGGAGATCCTCTCGGGGGTGTTCGAGGGCCGCACCACCGGCACGAGCATCGCGATCCTCGTGCGCAACACGGATCAGCGCAGCCGCGACTACACGGAGATCGCGCAGACGTACCGCCCGGGGCACGCGGACTACACCTTCGATGCCAAGTACGGCTTCCGGGACTACCGCGGCGGGGGGCGCTCGAGCGCGCGCGAGACCGTGGCGCGGGTCGCCGCGGGCGCCGTCGCGAAGAAGCTCATCCGTGAGGCCTTCGGGGGCGAGGTGCTCGCTTACGTCAAGCAGGTGGGGCCCCTGGTGGCGGAGGTGGATCCGGACGCGGTCACCTTCGACCAGATCGAGCGCCTGCCCGACGGGGAGCCGAACATCGTGCGCTGCCCGGATCCGGCGGTCGCCGGGCAGATGGTCGATCTCATCCAGGCCCTGCGCAAAGATCAGGACTCCATCGGCGGGACGGCGGAGATCGTCGCGCGCAACGTGCCCGCGGGGTTGGGGGAGCCCGTCTTCGACAAGCTCAAGGCGGATCTGGCCAAGGCGCTGTTCAGCTTGCCCGCCGTCTTGGGCGTGGAGTACGGCGTGGGCTTCGGCTGCGCCACCCTGCGCGGCAGCGAGAACAACGATCCGTTCGTCACCAAGACCACCGCGGATGGGCGCGTCGTCACGACCACCGAGAGCAACCGGCACGGGGGCATGCTCGGGGGGATCTCCTCGGGGCTGCCCATCGTGCTGCGGGCGGCGGTGAAGCCCACGAGCAGCTTGCCGCGGGAGCAGCGCACGGTGACGCGCAGTGGCGAAGAGACCACCATCCGCACCAAGGGGCGCCACGATCCCTGCCTCTTGCCGCGCTTCATCCCCATGGCCGAGGCGATGGTCGCCCTCGTGCTGGCGGATCACTGGCTCCGCTGGCGCGGTCAGATGGAAGGGCTCGCCCGCTGAGCGGCACCCTGCTCGAGGTGACGTTCGGGCATCGCGGCGTGGGGCCTTACGGGCGCCGCGCCGTCGAGGAGGACTTCGGGGACGTCACCGTCCTGCACGGAGTCATCCGGGACGGTGTCGCCCGGGACGGAGTCACGGCGCGTGGTGTTTCGCCGCAAGGTATCGCGGCGCAGGGTGTTTCGCCGCGAGGTGTCGCTCTGCAAGGTGTCGCTCTGCAGAGTGGAGACGCACGGGGTGGCGCCGCCGGGCGGCTCGCGGTGGTGGAGGACGCCGAGCGGGGGCGGGTGCTGCGAGTCCATTACCCTGCGGGACGTGTCGGTCCCGAGGGGGGCGGCGCGGAGTTTCGGGTGCGCTTGCCGGGCGACGACGATCTCCGTTGCGCGTACTGGGTGCGCTTCGGGGAGGGGTTCGATTTCGTGCGAGGGGGCAAGCTGCCGGGGCTCGCCGGGGGCACGGCGCCGACCGGCGGAGCGCGGGCGACGGGCACGAACGGCTTCAGCGCGCGGATGATGTGGCGCGCGGGCGGCGCCGTCGTGCAGTACCTCTACTCTCCGGAGCAGACGGGCGTCTGGGGCGACGATCTGCCCTACGACGTGCCGGGCGCGGGCGGGGCGCGGCGCCGCTTCCGCGCCGGCCGGTGGCATCACGTGGAGCACCGGGTGCGCTTGAACACGCCGGGAGAGAGGGACGGGGTGGTGCAGGGCTGGTTCGATGGGGAGCTGGCCCTCGATCGCCGAGGGCTGCGCTTTCGCGACGCAGACACGTTCACCATCGATTGGCTGTTCTTCAGCACGTTCTTTGGGGGCAACGAGCCCGATTGGGCGCCGACCAGGGACGAGCACGTCGACTTCGACGGCTTCGTCGTCCGGGCGACGCGCGCCAGCGGCTGAGGCGGTCGCTGCGGGATCACTCGAGCCAGCGGCGCATCTCGGCGCTGCGGACGAGCCCGCTCTGCTCCCGGACCTTCTGCCCGCCCTGGAACACGACGAAGTGCGGGATGGCCCGGGCGCCGTGCTGGGCGGCGAGCCCGGGGTGCGCCTCCGTGTCCACCTTGAGGACGACGGCGCGCCCCGCCATGTCCTGGGCCACCCGCTGGACCTCCGGGGCCGCCATGCGACAGGGGCCGCACCACGCCGCCCAGAAATCCACGAGCACGGGGACGGGCGACTCGCGCACGATGGCCTCGAAGCTCGCTGCCGAGTCGACGTCGATGGGCGCCGTCGGGGGAGGCAGAGGCGCCTTGCAGGAGCCGCAGCGGCCGGTGCTGGCGAGGTGCCGGGCGGGGACGCGGTTGCTCGCGCCGCAGGCGCTGCAGGTGCGGATCTGGGAGTAGCTCATGTGGTGTCCGTCCTCGTGTCGGAGGCCCTTCCCCTCAATGTAACCACTCCACCGGGCTGTCGAGGTGCGCGGCGGCGCGGCGCGCGCTGCGGGCGCCGACAGCGGCGCCGCAAAGCAGCCGGCGTCAGGTGGTCGACGGATCGAGCCAACGGGGAGCCGCGGGAGGCCGGTGGTCGTCGAGGCGCTGCAGAAGCCGCGCTGGCGCGTCGTCGACGAGCACGAGGTCTCTGTGCTCCTGGCGGACGAACCCCGCCGCGACGGTGTGATCCAGGAACGCGAGCAAATGCCCGAAGTAGCCGTTCACGTTCAGCAGACCGTAGGGTTTGCGGTGCAGCCCCAGCTGGCCCCAGGTCCAGATCTCGAAGAACTCCTCCAGGGTCCCCAGCCCGCCCGGCAGCACGACGAAGCCGTCGGCCAGGGAGGCCATGAGCTGCTTGCGCTCGTGCATCGAGCCCACGACGCGCAGCTCCGTGAGCCCGGCGTGGGCGACCTCGCGGGTGGCGAGGTGCTCGGGGATGACGCCGATGACCTCTCCTCCGGCGCGCAAGGTCGCGTCGGCGACGAGCCCCATCATGCCGATGCCTCCGCCCCCGTAGATCAGCCGGCGTCCGCCGGACCCGAGCAGCTCGCCGAGGGCCTGGGCCGCCGCCCCGTGAGCGGGGTCGTCGCCCGTTCGGGCACCGCAGAATACGCAGACGTTCTTCAGCACGGGGCGAGTATGGGCAGCGCGTCTCCGCGAGTCCACGCGAGGACGCGCGTCGGGGGACGGAGCGGACCCATGGAGCGTGCGACGGGGCGGGCGCACGTCACTGACGAGGACGCGCGCCGGGTGGCGGACTGGGCGGGTGCACGTCACCGAAGACGGTGTCGCTCCGAGGTTGGATTACTTGGCGCAGCTCATCCGTGTCTTCAGGCTCCAGCGCGTCGACATGCCGACGGTGCTGGCGGTGATGCGCCCCTTTGGATCGATGAAATAGTTCGTGGGGAACACGTTGATCCGGTAAGCATCGATGACCCCGTCGTTGCCGAGCAACACCGGATAGCGGGCGCCGCGCTCCTCGACGAAGCGACGCACCCCGGCGACGTTGTCTCCGTCGGCGGCGACCGTGAGCAGCACCTGATCGTCGCCGAGGGAGCTCGCCAGGTCGTTCAGGGCGCCCACCTCGTGGCGGCACACGCCGCACCAGGTGGCCCAGAAGTGCAGGAGCACGGTCTTGCCGGCGAAGTCGCTCAGACGCACCGTGTTGCCCTCGAGATCCGTCAGGGCGAAGTCCGGCGCCGGGGCGTCGCCAGCGGGGAGCAGACGGCGGGTCTGCCAGTGGCTCACGGCGAGGAAGACGCTCAGGGCGATCAGCACCTGCATGCCGAAGCGCAGGAGCTGGCGTCCGCGCGAGCGGCTCGGCGCGGCGTCGGCGGAGGGGCGCGGGGGCTCGTCGGGGGCGGGCTCCCGGGACGGATCGGGTTCGTCAGAAGGTGTCCGGCTCACGATCGTTCTCGCTGCGCATCCAATGGAGCATGGCCTCGGTTTGTCGGAGGCGCTCGACGGCGCGGCCCTGGGGCATCGGGACGTCGGCGTTCGGCAGGGTCGCTCCGTGTCGACGGACGAGCTCCTCGAGACCGCCGCGCACGGTGACGCCGCGGCGGGCCTGCCCGTTGCAGTAGACCTCCTTCAGGTAGGAGCTCCGGGGCACCGCGAAGCCGGCCGCCTCGAGGACGGTCAGGCTGCCGAGGCTCCAGGTCACCACCAGGTCCTCGGGGCCGACGAGGGAGCGCCAGGAGTCCCGGGCCGCCTCCAGCGGGGCGGCGCCGGGGAGCTCGTCGGGATCGATGGCGAGGTGCTCGAGCAAGCGCGGGTGCGGCGGGGCCGGCGTGCGCAAGAGCAGGCGCTGCACAGGGGCGAGGTGGGCGCCGACGGGGGCTCCCTGGCGCCGCGCGACGACGAGGAGCGGGTGGTTCCCTTTGCCTTCGAGATCCGCGGCGGCCTCGGCGTACACCACGACGACCCGCGCGCGCGGCGTGCCGAGAGCGAGCGGCGGGGTGCGCTCGCGGCGGGGCCGGGGACGTTTGCTGCGGCCCGCGCTCGGCGCACGCACCCGCGCGGCGATGGCGCGGTCGACGAGGGTGCGGAAGCTCTCCCGGAGGCGCTCGATGCCCGAGGTCTCCGGCTCGAGGCGTTCGAGCACGTGGGCGATGGACTCGACCGTCGACAGGTAGTCGCTCTGGGGCTCACGTCGGATGCGGTATTCGCTCGGCGCGGGCGGGGTGAAGCGGATCCTCGGCAGGGCGGCGAGCCGCGGGCAGTCGCGCTTCAAGGTGCGCGCGTGATGCCAGGTGCCGTCGAGCACCACTACGCAGGAGGGGCGCTCGTCGGCGGTGAGCTCGTCGATGTCCCGGGCGTCCGCGGAGGGGAAGAGCAGCGCTGCGTCGGCGGGCAGGTCCAGGGTGGCGAGCTGCGCGTCGAGCTCGGTCAGGTGCGCGCGGACGACCTGGACGCGCTGCAGGCACCCCTCGGCGATGCGGGCCGTGTTCAGGGGGTGGAAGCTCTCGCGGGGGTGCTGCACGACGACGACGCGGGTGCGGTTGTCTATCGGCCGCAGGGTGTCGCAGTAGCAGAGCGAGAGGGGCCGGAAGCAGTCGTAGCAGGTGGGGCGAGGGGTCGCGACGAGTTCGGAGGCACCCATGCAGGGCCGGGAACCTCCCACGAGTCCGGCGCCTGGCCAAGCCCGTCGGCGTCAGGGAGCGTCCGTCAGGCGGCGTCACGACGTCCCGAGATGCGCGGCCATCTCCGGCGTCCTCGACAAGCGCGCCGTCTCGCGGACGAACTTCATCTCCCCTTGCACGGCGCCCAGGGCCACCCGCGACTCGACGATGAGCAGCAGGGCGGCGGCGAGCAGCAGCAGCACCCCGAGCATGCCGAGGAGGACCACGAACCTCGCCCAGCTCGGGCCGACGATCATCGAGTCGATGCCGATGCAGATGCTCGTCATCACGAACGTGGTCAGCGCCATGTAGAGGGCCGTCATCGCGAACTGCAGCAGCTTGGCGCGGCGCGTGGCCCGGGCGAGCTGGTCCATGAGCATCAGGTGGTGCGCGTCGATGGTGGCGCGAGGCGCCGAGGTCGTGGTCAGGCGCTGATATTCCTGGAGGAGCGTGCGGCTGCGATCGAGGGTGCGCGCCAGGCGGTTCGACGTGGCCAGGATGAGCGAGCTGCAGGCGAGGATCAGCACCGCCGGCGTGATCATCGCCGAGAAGGTGGCGAGCGCGTTGGTGAGCTCCGGATCCGGCGGCTTCAGTTCAGAGGGTTGCAACATGGTGGCGCTGACCGCCGCTTGGCACCCCTGCGCCGAGGCGACGGGCTCGCGCAACGGTCGATCCCCGTTACGGCGGCGATCGCGCGCTCCTTACGGACCCGGGGACTTGCGCGGCCGGACGCTTGCCGGGGCATGGCCGGCTGCTAGGTGTATGGAACAGGACGACCAGAGAGGGGGAACGATGGCTCGACTGGACGGCAAGCGTGTGGCGATCCTCGCCACGCACGGATTCGAGCAGGTGGAGCTCACCGAACCTCGGCGGGCCCTCGAGCGGGAGGGCGCGGACGTCGAGGTGGTGTCACCGGAGAAGGGGAAGATTCAGGGGTTCAATCACTTCGACAAGGGGGACCAGATCCCGGTCGATCGCTCGTTGGAGGACGCGCTGAACGTCGACTACGACGCGCTGCTCATCCCAGGCGGGCTCTTCAATCCCGATCAGCTGCGGGTCAACGACAAGGCGCTGCACTTCACGCGGCAGTTCTTCGAGGCGGGCAAGCCCGTCGCCGCCATCTGTCATGGGCCCTGGGTGCTCGTGAACGCCAAGGTGGTGCAGGGGCGAGAGATGACCGCCGTGAAGACGATCCACGTGGATCTGGCGAACGCGGGGGCGCAGGTGCGCGACAAGGAGGTCGTGGTGGACGAAGGCCTCGTCACCAGCCGCACCCCGGACGATCTGCCCGCCTTCTGTTCGAAGATCGTCGAGGAGTTCGCGGCGGGGCGGCGCCGCGGGCAGCAGCGCCCGTCCTCGGGTCGGGGCGCGACACCGCCGGAGCAACAGTTCACGGGCTGAGCGCTCGCCGCCGTGAGGGGAGCCTCGAGGCTCCCCTCACGAGCCTTCTTCGGGGGTGCCCTCGAGGGCGCTGGAGAGCTCCGCCACCATGCGCTCCGCGTGAGCCAGCCCGTCGGGGAGCTCTCGTCCGGCGGGCACGCGGCGCGTGAGGCGCCCGTCCGGGCTGAGGGAGTAGGAGGCGCCCGCGGGGGGGGCCGCCAGGAGGGCGACGAGCCGCGCCGGGGTGAGGGGTGTGTCGTCCCGGAGGTGCAAGGTCACCGAGCGCGGCGTGGCGTTGCAGGCGAGGGCCTTCAAGCGGCGGAGCTCCGTCTTGAGGCGCATCAGATCCGCGAGGCGCCGGGCCTCGGGAGGAGGCGGGCCGAAGCGATCGGCGATCTCCTCGCCGAGGCGCGCGACCTCGTCTTCGTCCAGGGCGGCGGAGTAGCGCTTGTAGAGGCTCAGGCGGACGCCCACGTCCTCGACGTAGTCGTCCGGCAGCAGCGCCTCCACGTCCACGCTGAGGTCCGGATCGACGTCGTGCTCCACCGTCTGCCCGCTGAGCTCGGCGGTGGCCTCCTGGAGCATCTGGGAGAACAGGTCGAAGCCCACGCTGGTGACGAAGCCGCTCTGCTCGGCGCCGAGCATCTCGCCCGCGCCGCGCAGCTCCATGTCGAGCGTGGCGATGTGGAAGCCCGAGCCGAGATCCGTGTAGCGCTCCAGGGCCTCGATGCGCGAGCGAGCCTCGTCGCTCAGCTTGCTGGGGGGCGGGACGAGCAGATAGCAGTAGGCGCGCTCGCTGGAGCGGCCCACGCGCCCTCGGAGCTGGTAGAGCTGGGAGAGCCCGAACAGATCCGCCCGATCCACGATCATCGTGTTGGCGCGCGGGATGTCGAGGCCGCTCTCGATGATCGCGGTGGTGACGAGGACGTCGAAGTCTCCGGCGATGAAGCCCGCCATGGCCCGCTCGAGCTGCGTCTCGCTCATCTGCCCGTGGGCGACGGCCACGCGCAGGCCCGGGACGAGGGCCTGGAGCTTGGCGGCGCGCTCGTGGAGCCCTTCGACCCGGTTGTAGACGTAGAAGACCTGGCCGCCGCGATCGATCTCCCGTTCGATGGCGGCGCGCAGCAGCTCGTCGTCGTAGCTCGACGTCAGCGTGCGGATGGCGCGCCGATCTTGGGGAGGCGTCGAGATGACGGACATGTCGCGCAGGCCGCTCACGGCCATGCTCAAGGTCCGCGGGATGGGCGTCGCGCTGAGGGTGAGCACGTCCACCTGGGTCCGGAGCTGCTTGATGCGCTCCTTGTGCGTCACGCCGAAGCGTTGCTCCTCGTCCACCACGAGCAACCCGAGGTTCTTGAAGTGCACGTCTTGGGAGAGCAGGCGGTGGGTGCCGATGACGACGTCGACGGTGCCCTGCTTGAGCCCGGCGACGGTCTCGGTTTGCTGCTTCTTCGACTGGAAGCGGCTGAGCACACGCACGTTGGCGCCGGTGCCCGCGAGGCGCGCGTCGAAGGTGAGGTAGTGCTGCTGCGCGAGCACCGTGGTGGGACACAGCAGGGCCACCTGTCTCCCCGCCAGCACGTTCAAGTACGCGGCGCGTAGGGCGACTTCGGTTTTCCCGAAGCCCACGTCCCCGCACACCAGGCGATCCATGACGGTGTCACGCTGGAGGTCTTCCAGCACCTCCGCGATGGCCGCGGCTTGATCGGGGGTCTCCTCGTAGGGGAACGCGGCCTCGAAGGCGGCGTACTCGTCGTCCGGCGGCGGCAGTGGTGGGCGACGGACGCGGGAGCGCTCCGCGTAGAGCCGCAGCAGGCTGTCGGCGAGCTGTCGGACCTGCTTGCGGACCTTGGACTTGGTCTTCGCGAAGGTGACGCCGCCCAGGCGATCGAGGCGCGGCGCCGCCTCGGTGCCCGAATACTTCTGGACCTGGTTGAGGCGGTAGACGGGGACGTAGAGCTTGTCGCCGCCCCGGTACTCGACCGCGAGCAGGTCCACGAAGTGATCGCCGACCTGACGGTGCTCGAGCCCGAGGTACTTGCCGATGCCGTGCTCGACGTGCACGACGTAGTCGCCGGGCTGCAGGTTGCGCAGGTCGTCGAGGGCCGCCTGCACGGCGCGCGCGGCGCTGCGCTTCGCGCGGTGTCGCCGCCGCCCGAAGATCTCCTCCTCCGTGGCGAAGACGCGCCCGCTCCCCTCGATGACGGCTCCGCGGCTCAGGGGCGAGGCGATGACGCGCAGCCGGCCAGGGACCACCGGAGCGAGCAGGTCCTCGGGGGCGCGCGCGACGTCGAGGGCGCGATGCTCGAGCAGGGCGGTGAGGCGATCGGCCTGGGTGACGACGCGGGCGGTCAAGGTGACGTCGAGCCCGTCCTGTTGCCACGCCGTGATGCGCCGCACGAGCGGGCCGAGGCCGGCGTTCTTGCCGCCCGCTTTGCGGGCGCCTTCGAGGTGCGCCGCGAGCTCCCGCTGATCGCTCGACGCGAGGGTGGGGGCGTCGAGGGGGCCGGCTTCGAGGGCCTCCAGGACGTCCGCCGGGGCGCCCCCACCGACCACGCTGCGGTGGCACGCGACCACGCGGCGGCCCTGCAGGGAGCGCGTGAGCTCCTTGGTGTCGAGGTAGTGCTCCTCGAAGGTGAAGTGGGGTTGCGCTCCGTGCACGGCGCGGGCCGCGATGCCGCGCCCGAGCTCCTCGCGCAGGGCCGCCACGAACCGCGGCGGATCTTCCACGAGCAGCGTCGCGTTCTCCGGGAGCCGCTCGAAGAAGGGCACCAGCTCCCGGTAGGCGGGGAGATACGCCTCGGAGCCCATGAACAGCCGCCCCGTGGCCACGTCCTCGATCAGGGCGCGGGCCTGGGTGGAGGGGAGGTTCACCGCGTCGCAGAGATCGCGCATGCGCTCGCGCGCTCGCTCGCGAGCTTCGGGGGTGAGGATGGCCTCCCGCGCCGGGGGCACCAGCGCCTCCGTCACGGCGGCGCCGCCCCGCTGGTTTTCGGGATCGAAGCGACGCAGGGTGTGGACGTCGTCTCCGAAGAGCTCCGCGCGGAGGGGCTGCTCGTCCCCGGGAGGCCAAAGGTCCAGGAGGGCGCCGCGCACGGCGAAGGTGCCCGGATCTTCGACGACCGGAGTCCTCAGGTAGCCGCCCGCTTCCAGGCGCCGAGTCGCGGCCTCCAGATCGAGGGGTTCCCCGAGCCGCAGGCGGAGGGTCGCGTCCCGGAGCGCCTCGGGGGGAGCTGCGCGCCGTACCCACGCGGCGGCGGACACCGCGACGGCCCGACACCTCCCGGTGTCGAGGGCTCCGAGGGCAGCGGCGCGGAGCATGGCCGTGCGCCGATCCGAGCGGACTCCGTCGAAGGGCGTGGCCTCCGCGGCGGGGAGCACCAGCGCGGCGGAGGGATCCCCGAAGGCCGCCTCGAGGTCGTCCGCTGCCCGCTGCGCGGCCTCCGCGTCCGCCACCAGCAGCACGACGAGGGAGTTGGTCGCCGTCGCCACGCGGTGGGCCAGCAAGGACGCGGTGCACCCGGCGATCCCCGTGAGGTGGACGAGGCCCGACGAGTCCGCGACGTATGCCGCGGCCTCGGTCAGCCCGAGCACGCGGGCCTCTCCGTCACTCTTCCGTTCGTCCATCGGCTATTCGAGGTGAGAGCGGGTCGCGAGCCAGTGGTTGCGCGCGAGGAGGAGCCAAGGTCCGTCACCTTGCCGCCGCGCGTGGGCCTGAAAGCTCTGGGCGGCTCCGGGGAAATCGCCCAGCTCGTACAAGAGCACGCCCCGCGCGAACTCCGCCGGGTAGGTGCGGTCGACGCGCTCCAGGGCGGACACCGCCTCGAGCTGGGTCCAGATTCTATCCTGACGTTCGTCGCCGGGCGGGTGTTCGATGAGCGTCGCGTAGTAGTGACGTTGCTCGTTCAGGCTCGGACCGAAGGGGTGGACGCGATGGGTCCCGGTGAGGGTGCCCCAGCGCACCCGGAAGAGCAGGCGGAGCTGGGCGTCCGAGAGCACGAGCCGTCCTTCATGCCCTGCCTCCGAGGAGCGGCGCTCCGTCATCCACCCGGGCTCCGTCATCCACCCGCGAGCACGCTCGACGAAATCGCCGCCGAGCTCCCGCAGCTCCTCCGTTGGTCGACCCGTGCGCTCCCACTCCCGCACGGCTCCCACGAACAGCTCTCCCTGGAGAGCGCGGAGGCGCAACAGGTCCTCGGTGCGCCCGGCGGCGATGTGCTCGCGCACGTCCCGCGCGAGGGTGCGCAGCAGCTCGTGGGCGCGCGGCGGATCATCGACGGACGCGGCGCCGGCGCGGCGAAAGAGCTCGCCGACGAGTCGGATGCCGTGGGGCAACGGCTCTGCGCGGGCTTCTCGTGCGCGCGCGCGATCGAGCTCTTCGGCGCGGCGCGCCTCCTTCGCGTCGTGGCGCGGCAAGGGCACGATCTCCGGCGCCGCCGGACGCGGGAGCGCGAGGGATGTCGCGAGCACCGCGCATCCCACAATCACCGCACCTGGTCGCCACCCCTGGAGGTGTCGTCGCCAGTCGGCCTTTTTGCGTCGCTCCGCGTTGCCCACCCGAGCCGCCTTGACAGGAGCCCCCCGAGGGAGACCATAGCGCCCTCACCGCGATCCGGAAGGGCCGGCGGTCTCCCCGGAGGATTGGTCGTGCGAGAAAAGCGACAGCATCAGCGAGCCCAGGTCACTCTCGACGTCACCCTCGAGCTCCCGAGCGGGGAGTCTCTCGCGGCCAAGTCGACGGACCTCAGTCTGGGGGGCATGTTCATCGAGTCGTCGGAGGCGCCGCCTCCCTTCGGCACCTCCGTCGTGGTCGTGTGCACGCTGCCCCGGCTGGGCGCGGCGCGCCTGCCCGCGGTCGTCCGCTGGACGAAGCCCGGCGGGTTCGGCGTGCAGTTCGGGTTGCTGGGCGCCCGGGAGACCCACGGCATCGGTCAGCTGGTGCGCAGCGCCGCCTCCTGAGCGCTGCCCCTTTGAGGGACGGGCCTCTGAGGGAC